>NZ_JAINFC010000267.1 GCF_020740835.1 Streptomyces sp. UNOC14_S4 | reverse complement strand
GCCCACCAACCAACCCAGGGGCGCGGGGAACTGCGCGAGAAGCCCCACCGGCCCGCAGACGAACCCCGACATAGTCCTTATGGCCAGGGCCCATTTGCCCGTTCTGCCGATACCTGCCCCCATTCGTCACGCATAGCGTCGCAGACACGACGTAAGGAGAAGCGCCACATGAACACCACCACCCGCACCGCACTCCGCACCGCCATAGCCGCGAGCGTCCTCGTCGGCGCCGTGGCGGTGCCGACCGCCGCCTTCGCCGCCGACACCACGACCGCCGCGAACGCCACCGCACAGCCGCCCGCCAAGACCGTCGACATCGGCGGCGGCATGGAGGCCGAGATCAAGGACGGCAAGGCGTACCTCAAGCAGATCGGCAGCGGCAAGGTCTTCGCCGTGCTGTCGAAGGGCCAGACCTACAACGACGGCATCTACGTCCACTTCGACGGCACGAACGTGACGGCGAAGACGCAGGGCGACGACAAGGACCAGAAGAAGGACAAGGACAAGGCCTCCTCGCGCACCGTCAAGCTCAATGACGGCAAATACGCCGTCGTCACCAAGCTCTCCGACGGCTCGTACAAGGCCGTCGTCACCGGCCCCGACGGCTTCGTCTTCGGCACGCTCACCGCCGCCTCGCCCTCCGTGACGCTCGACGGCGGGCTGAAGGTCACCCTCGACCCGAAGACCGGCAAGATCACTCAGACCACCGTCAAGAGCCGCAACGGCGAGGCCGCCCGCGACACGGCCATGCCGAAGAAGGACCCCTCCGCGAAGACCTCGGACGGCAAGAAGCTGCCCAAGGGCGGCGTCGCCGCGGGCGAGGCGCCGGAGCGGCGCTCGGACACCGACCCCGGCCTGATCGGCGGCGCGCTCGCCGCGGCCGGTGTCCTCGGCGGGGCGGGCGTCTGGGCCGCCCGCCGCCGCAAGACCGAGAGCTGAGAGCCGAGAAAGAAGCTCTACGAGACGGACGAGACAGAAGAGACCGAAGAGACCTGGGAACGGGCAGGCGCCCAGCGCCGCCCGTTCATCAGGTTGTCCAGACCCGCCCAGGCGAAATTCATCAGCGTCTCGGCGGTGTCCCGCTCGCTGGGGACCTTGTCCGTACGGCCGTTGCTCCACCCGGCCAGCGACTCGGCGGCGCCGACGAGCGCGTGGGCGAGCCCGGACGCCTCCTGCCAGGGCAGCGGGGCGGAGCCACCACCGCCGTTCTCCTCGGCCGTCGCCACGATCAGGTGGGTGACGACGTCGACGAGCTCCTGCCGCAGGGCGCCCACCTCCTGCGCGAACGGCTCGCCGTGCGTACGGGCCTGGCAGTGCAGCACGGCCCAGGCCTCCGGGTGCGCGGCCGTGTGCGCGAAGAAGCCGCGGAGTCCGTGCCACAGCCGCCGGTCGGCGGGCGCGTCCGGGTCGACCCCCGCCCGTACGGCCGCGATGAGCGCCTCCGCCTCGCGCCGGATGCAGGCGCTGAAGAGGTCTTCCTTGGAGTTCAGATAGAGGTAGACCAGCGGCTTGGACGCCCCGGCGAGTTCGGCTATCTCGTCCATCGAGGCCGCGCGGTAGCCGCGGCGCGCGAAGACCTCGACGGCGGCGTCGAGCATCTGGCGCTCGCGCACCGCGCGCGGCATGCGCTTGATCCGGCCCCTGGGTCTCTTCGCGGCCCGGTCGGCGTCCTGAGCAGCGTGGGTGTGTGCAGCATTCACGACAAACGTCCCTCCGCCCCCGTCACGTTACCGGCAAGTAATGTTACGGGGAGGAGGGACGCCGCAGAGGGAAGATCCAGCCGAATGAGCCGGACCGCAAGGATCAGGCCAGCAGGATCAGGCCGAAGGGGCAGACCGAAGGGGGCAGACCGAAGGGATCAGCCCGCGGCAGCAGGCACCGGCACGGCGGCCTGCTCGACCGGGCCCACCGGCTCCGCCGAGTCCAGCGGCGAGGCGGTCACCGCGTCGTACGCCTCGCGGTCGAGGATCTTCTCCCGCGCGGCCACGATGATCGCGACCACCGACTGGCCCGCCACGTTCGTCGCCGTGCGCATCATGTCCACGATCGGGTCGATGGCCAGCAGCAGGCCCACGCCCTCCATGGGCAGGCCCAGCGTCGAGAGCGTCAGGGTCAGCATCACGGTGGCGCCGGTCAGACCGGCCGTGGCCGCCGAGCCGACGACGGAGACGAACGCGATCAGGAGGTAGTCCCGGATGTCCAGCTGCACATCGAAGACCTGGGCCACGAAGATCGCGGCGATCGCCGGGTAGATGGAGGCGCAGCCGTCCATCTTGGTCGTCGAGCCGAAGGGCACCGCGAAGCTCGCGTACTCCTTGGGCACACCCAGCCGCTCCGTCACCTTCTGCGTCAGCGGCATCGTGCCCACGGAGGAGCGGGAGACGAAGCCGAGCTGAATGGCGGGCCAGGCACCCTTGAAGAACTGCAGCGGGTTCACCTTGGCGGCGGTGCCGAGCAGCAGCGGGTAGACGACGAAGAGCACGATCGCGCAGCCGACGTAGATGTCGGCGGTGAAGGTCGCGTACTTCCCGATCAGGTCCCAGCCGTAGGTGGCGATGGCCGTGCCGACCAGGCCCAGGCTGCCCAGCGGGGCGAGGCGGATGACCCACCAGAGCACCTTCTGGAGCAGTTCGAGCACGGACTCGCTGAAGACGAGCACGGGCTTGGCCTTGGCGCCGACCTGGAGGATCGCGATGCCCACGACGACCGCCATGAAGACGATCTGGAGCACTTCCAGCTTGGTGAACGGCGTGATGACGTCGGTCGGGACGATGCCGGTGATGAAGTCCAGCCAGGAGCCGTGCTTCTTGGGCTGCTTGCCGTCGGCCGGGGTGAGGCCGGTGCCCGCGCCCGGGTCCGTGAGCAGGCCGATGACCAGGCCGATGGTGACCGCGATCAGCGACGTGATCATGAACCACATCAGGGTGCGGGTCGCCAGCCGGGCTGCGTTGGAGACGTTCCGCAGGTTGGTGATCGACACCAGGATGGCGAAGAACACCAGCGGCGCGATCACCACCATCAGCAGCTGGACGAAGATGTCGCCGATCTTGCCGAGGGTGACCTCCAGCCAGTGGACGTCACCGCTCCTGGCCACCCAGCCGAGCAGGGCACCGAGCACGAGACCGAGCAGGATCTGGACCCAGAACGGGACCTTGGGTATGCGCCCGCGCAGGGACGCCTGGGACGGCACAGGGGCAGATGACAACGGAAGCTCCGGAAAGTCGGAAAAAGGGCGTGGAGCGCCAAGGAGGTCCGTGCGTGCGGGATCTCCGGCCGGTGGGACATCGCGTCAGCGGCGACAACAAGCCGCGGCGGCACAGCGGCAAAGATCGACATGCAGGCGCGCCACGAGCACGGGGCTCGCGGCGTATCGGTGCGCTGCTGCTGTCTCCATGCCCACCACATTAACACCAGGACTTTGAGAGACTCAAAGGTCTCCTTTGGGAGCGAGATCGTACGAGGTCACACAGAGGGGACGAAAAAACGAAAGCCCTGTCGTGGAGCGGGCTGCTCCACGACAGGGCGTCGCGAGAATATGAGGAAATGTGAGGAGGCTTACAGCCTGCTCAGGCCGCCCCGTCCTCCTGGCCGGCGTTGGCGTCGAAGCGGGCCTTGGCCCGGTCGACCCGCTCCGCGATCTGCACCGACATCTCGTCACGCTGCTTGCGCAGCAGCACCCAGCTGAGCGGGGCGGACAGGACGAGGGCGAGCAGGACCATCCAGATGAGGTTCGAGTTGTTCGCACCGAGCGGGATGGCATGCAGCGAGCAGAGCACCCAGACGACGACGAAACAGGCGACGAGCAGGCCGAACCGCAGGGCGGTGTAGCGGAGCGAGGCGAAGCTCTGGCTCTTCTGGCTCTTCTGGCTACTCACGGACGGGACCTTCTTCTCATCGGCATCCGAAAGGGTCGTCCTCCAGTCAAGCACGACCGGAAGAGGATCAGTTCAGTGGGAGCCACATCGTGATGTCGTCGCGCTCGTCGCCGGGGCCCACGCGGATGCCCCGTGGCACCCGCCCGACCTCCTTGAAGCCGCAGGACGCGTAGAAGTCCTCAGTGCCCATGCCGCCGCGCACCCCGAGGCGCAGCGCGTCGAAGCCCAGGTCGCGGGCCATCCCCACGGCCTCGCCCAGCAGTCGGCGGCCACGCCCGCCGCCCTGGAGGGAGGGGTGGATCATCACCGTGAAGAGGGTGCACCAATGCGCCATGAGGTGGTGCTCGTTGAGGCCGAGGAAGGTGGTGCCGACGAGCCGCCCCTCCTCGTACGCGCCGAGCATCCGCATCCGGCCCCCGGCGACCCGGGCGAGCTGCGCGTCGGCCATGGGCCGCACCTCGTCGGCCGTCACCGGCGGCACGAAGCCGACGGCTCCGCCCGCCTGCGAGACGTCCACCCACAGGTCGAGCAGTTCCGCACGGAGCACGGGGGTCAGCTCGGGATCACGCACGAAGGTAAGGGTCATGGCCGCCATGCAAGCATTACAGGCGTCAGCGACGCAATAGCGCTCGAAGAACTCGGAAAAGCGGAGCCCCGGCGGACCGGAGTCCGCCGGGGCTCACTTCACCAAAGGGTGCGCCTCAGACACACATCAGACGCGCGCCAGATCCTCAGACACGCATCGGCTGCGGCGACTCCCGCAGCGAGGCGTCCGGGCCGGGGTACTCACGGATGACCTCGTAGCGCGTGTTGCGCTCGACCGGGCGGAAGCCCGCGTCCCGGATGAGCTCCAGCAGGTCGTCACGCGTCAGCTTGTTCGGCGTGCCGTAGTTGTCGGCATCGTGCGTGATCTTGTACTCGACGACCGAGCCGTCCATGTCGTCCGCGCCGTGCTGGAGCGCCAGCTGGGCGGTCTGCACGCCGTGCATGACCCAGAAGACCTTGACGTGCGGGACGTTGTCGAACAGCAGCCGCGAGACCGCGAAGGTCTTCAGCGCCTCGGCGCCCGTGGCCATCGTGGTGCGGGCCTGGAGCCGGTTGCGGACCTTGCCGTCCTGCATGTCCACGAAGTCGTGCTGGTAGCGCAGCGGGATGAAGACCTGGAAGCCGCCGGTCTCGTCCTGCAGCTCACGCAGCCGCAGCACGTGGTCCACGCGGTGGCGCGGCTCCTCGATGTGCCCGTAGAGCATGGTGCACGGGGTCTTCAGACCCTTCTCGTGCGCCAGGCGGTGGATGCGCGACCAGTCCTCCCAGTGGGTGCGGTGGTCGACGATGTGCTGCCTGACCTCCCAGTCGAAGATCTCCGCGCCACCGCCGGTCAGCGACTCCAGACCGGCGTCGATCAGCTCGTCGAGGATCTCGGAGGCCGACAGCCCCGAGATCGTCTCGAAGTGGTGGATCTCGGTCGCGGTGAACGCCTTCAGCGAGACGTTCGGCAGCGCCTTCTTCAGCTCGCTCAGCGAGCGGGGGTAGTAGCGCCAGGGCAGGTTCGGGTGCAGACCGTTGACGATGTGCAGCTCGGTGAGGTTGTCGTTCTCCATCGCCTTGGCGAGGCGGACGGCCTCCTCGATGCGCATCGTGTACGCGTCCTTCTCGCCCGGCTTCCGCTGGAACGAGCAGTACGCGCACGACGCCGTGCACACGTTCGTCATGTTGAGGTGACGGTTGACGTTGAAGTGGACGACGTCGCCGTTCTTCCGCGTGCGGACGTGGTGGGCGAGCCCGCCCAGCCAGGCCAGGTCGTCGGATTCGTAGAGGGCGATGCCGTCCTCGCGGGTCAGCCGCTCGCCCGCGTAGACCTTCTCCTCGAGCTCACGCTTGAGTCCAGCGTCCATGCGTCCGCCCTCTCCGATACATCCGATGCACAACCCCGTCGAGACTACTCCCTGGGCCTCAGGCCTCCTCGGGCAGCTCTCCCACCCGGTTCTCCCACTTGGTGGAGAGCACGATGGTCGTGCGCGTACGGCTCACACCCTTGGTGCTGGACAGCCGCCGGATCGTGCGCTCCAGCCCGTCGACGTCGCTGGCGCGGACCTTGAGCATGTAGGAGTCGTCGCCCGCGATGAACCAGCAGTCCTCGATCTCCTCCAGGTCCCGCAGCCGCTGCGCCACGTCCTCGTGGTCGGCGGCGTCGGAGAGCTGGATGCCGATGAGCGCGGTGACGCCGAGGCCGAGCGAGGCGGCGTTGACGGTCGCCCGGTAGCCGGTGATCACCCCTGCCGCCTCCAGGCGGTTGATCCGGTCCGTGACGCTCGGGCCGGAGAGGCCCACGAGCCTGCCCAGCTCCGCGTACGACGCCCGGCCGTTCTCCCGGAGGGCCTGGATGAGCTGCCTGTCCACCGCGTCCATTGCCTGGCACCTTTCAAATAACAAGCGAACTCGCCGCTTTGCATGTAGAATCTAAGGCATACAGGGGCTCAGCCCCTGTGATTTCTCGCAAGACTCGCTAGATCAACGACGATCCTTCAGGAGTGATCTCCCCGTGTACACGATCGAGATGGCCTACGCCCGTATGCGCGAGCTGCAGGACGTCGCCAACCGCTCGCGTGCCCACCAGTCCGCCGAACGCCGCGCCGAGGCCAAGGCGGCCCGGGCGCGCGCCAAGAAGCGCTAACCCTCGGAGCGGGAGCGCGCCTCACCGAGCTCTCCCTTCCACCGGCGGTACAGCTGGTGCGGCACCCCTGCCGCGTCCAGGACCCGCCCCGCGACGAAGTCCACCAGATCCTGGATGTGCGTCGCACCCGCGTAGAACGCCGGAGAGGCGGGCAGCACCACAGCGCCCGCCTCGTCGAGCGCCACCAACTGCTTGAGCGTCACGCCGCTGAGCGGCGTCTCCCGCACCGCGACCACCAGCTTCCGCCGCTCCTTGAGCATCACGCTCGCGGCCCGCTGGAGCAGATCCTTCGAGAGCCCCAGCGCCACCCCGGCCACGCAGGCCGTGCTCGCCGGGACGACGATCATCCCCTTCACGGGGTACGAGCCGGACGACGGACCGGCCGCCAGGTCGCCTGCCGGCCAGTACCGGACGCGATCGCCGCTGGCGTCCACGGCATCCACGTCGAAGGTGTGCGGCTTCCCGTCCGCGCCGAGCTCCAGCCACGTGCGCAGGTCCTCGCGCCAGTGCGCGTCCCGGAACTTGATCCCCGTCTCGTCCAGCAGCGTCAGCCGCGACGCGCGGCTCACCACCAGGTCGACGTCCTCACCGGCGGCCAGGAGGCCGCGCACGACGGCGGCCGCGTACGGCGTCCCCGACGCGCCGGACACTCCGACGACCCAGGGCGTGCGGCTTCTCTTTTCGTACGGCTCCACGGAGCCGAGCCTACGGCGTCCCGCCGCCGGGGCTGCGACGGCTCCGCGTTGTCGGCTCCGCCTTGGGGGTCGGGGTGCGCCTAGTGGGGTGCGTCTTGCGCTCCGCGCGCGGCTGCAGCCCCGGTGGGGGCTGGTCGCGCAGTTCCCCGCGCCCCTTACGGGGCGCCGTTACCAGGTCAGGCCCGCGCGGATCAGGTCCAGCAGCGCGAAGACGAACAGGCAGATGCCGATCACGCCGTTGACCGTGAAGAAGGCCCGGTTCAGGCGGGACAGGTCATGCGGCTTGACGATCGTGTGCTCGTACAGGAACGCGACCGCGACGACCACGAGCCCGGCCCAGAAGAAGGCACCGGCCCCGATGGCGAGCGCATACCAGACGAACAGCGCCATGGTGACGGCGTGACAGGCCCGCGCGCCGTACAGCGCGCCCGGGATGCCGAAGCGGGCCGGCACGGACTTCACGCCGTGCGCCCGGTCCGCCTGGACGTCCTGGCAGGCGAAGATCAGGTCGAAGCCGCCGATCCAGACGCCGACGGCCAGGCCCAGGATCACCGCGTCCCAGGACCACGACCCGGTGACCGCGAGCCAGGCGCCGACCGGGCCCATCGCCTGGGCCAGGCCCAGGATCGCGTGCGGGAAGTTCGTGAAGCGCTTGCCGTACGGATAGAGCACCATCGGGATCACCGCGACGGGCGCCAGCGCCAGGCACAGCGGGTTGAGCAGCGCGGCCGCGCCCAGGAAGAAGACCAGCGCGATCAGCGCACCGGTCCAGGCGGAGCGCACGGAGACCGCGCCGGTCACCAGCTCCCGCCCGGCGGTACGGGGGTTACGCGCGTCGATCTCCCGGTCGATGATGCGGTTGGCGGCCATGGCGAACGTCCGCAGACCGACCATGGCGACCGTCACCAGGAACAGGCGCACCCAGTGGACGTCGCCGTACTCCTGGAACATCGCGGTGAGCGCCGCGATGTAGGCGAAGGGCAGCGCGAAGACCGAGTGCTCGATCATGACGAGCCTCAAGAACGCCGGAACACCCCCGCGCGCGCGGGGACTATTCGGCTCCGCGCTGCCCCCTCCAAGGATGGCCTCTCCGCTCACAGCCCGTACTCCTTCCAGCGCTCAGTCACCCGAATGGCAACTTCCGGGTCCGACTCGACCATGTGCGGCCAGCCGCCGTCGCGTGTGTAGCCCTCCTCGGGCCACTTCGCGGTCGCGTCGATGCCCGCCTTGCCGCCCCAGAACTGCTGGTAGGAGGCGTGGTCGAGGTGGTCGACCGGGCCCTCGACGACGGTGAGGTCGCGGGCGTAGTCGGTGTTGCCGAGGGCGCGCCAGGCGACCTCGTGCAGGTCGTGCACGTCGCAGTCCGCGTCCACCACGATGATCAGCTTGGTCAGCGACATCATGTGCGCGCCCCAGATGGCGTGCATGACCTTCTGCGCGTGCTTGGGGTACTTCTTGTCGATCGAGACGATCGCGCAGTTGTGGAAGCCGCCCGCCTCCGGCAGGTGGTAGTCCACGATGTCCGGCACGACGATCTTCAGCAGCGGGAGGAAGAAACGCTCCGTGGCACGGCCCAGCGGGCCGTCCTCGGTCGGCGGGCGGCCGACGACGATCGACTGGAGCAGCGGGCGCCGCCGCATCGTCACGCAGTCGATGGTGAGCGCCGGGAAGTCCTCCTGCGGCGTGTAGAAACCGGTGTGGTCGCCGAAGGGGCCCTCCGGGAGCATCTTCCCCGGCTCCAGCCAGCCCTCGATGACGACCTCGGCGTTGGCCGGGACCTGGAGCGGGACGGTCTTGCAGTCGACCATCTCGATGCGCTTGCCCGAGATGAAGCCCGCGAAGAGGTACTCGTCGATGTCGCCGGGCAGCGGCGCGGTCGAGGCGTAGGTGACGGCGGGCGGGCAGCCGAAGGCGATGGCGACGGGCAGCCGCTCGCCGCGCCGCGCGGCCACCTGATAGTGGTTGCGGCTGTCCTTGTGGATCTGCCAGTGCATCCCGATGGTGCGCTTGTCGTGCCGCTGGAGGCGGTAGAGGCCGAGGTTGCGGACGCCGGTCTCGGGGTGCTTGGTGTGGGTGAGGCCCAGGTTGAAGAAGGAGCCGCCGTCCTCGGGCCAGGTGAAGAGCGCGGGCAGCATGTCGAGGTCGACGTCGTCGCCGGTGAGGACGACTTCCTGGACGGGGGCCTCCTTCACCTTCCGCGGCGGGACGTGCGCCATCGCGCCCAGCTTGCCGAAGGCCTCGCGGAAGCCGACGAAGCCGTGCGGCAGCTCCGGCTTGAGCAGGCCGCCGATCTTCTCGCTGATCTCCTCGTAGGACTTCAGGCCCAGACCCTTGAGCAGACGGCGGTCGGTGCCGAAGACGTTCATGGCCAGCGGCATGGCCGCGCCCTTGACGTTCTCGAAGAGCAGGGCGGGCCCACCGGCCTTGTTCACCCTGTCGACGATCTCCCCGATCTCCAGGTGCGGGTCCACCTCGGCCTTGATGCGCTTGAGGTCGCCGTCGCGCTCCAGTGCCCGGAGGAACGAGCGAAGATCGTCATAAGCCATACGTTCCAGTATCGAGCACGGACTACCCTGGAGCGGTCACGGGGGCCGACTTCGGCCCGCAACACCGCACCCGGGGGAGCCCGCCACATGCTCAGGTATCTGCCGACTCTGCTGGTCCTGGGGTTGTGGATCTACGCCTTCATCGACTGCCTCAACACGCCGGAGGAAGAGGTGCGGGGCCTGCCGAAGATCGGGTGGGTGATCGTCATCCTGCTCTTCGGCGGCGTGCTGGTGGGCCCCGTGGCGTGGGTGGTGGCGGGGCGTCGGCGACGGGCCCGCGTCGCCCCCGCGGAACCGGGCCAGCGCTGGGTCGCCCCGGACGACAACCCCGAATTCCTCCGCTCCCTCCGCCCGGACAAGCCGGGCGACCAGTCGTAACAGGGGCTGCGCCCCTTTAGGGGCGCGGGGCTGTGACATTGCGCGGCTCCGCCGCGTGGGCGCGCCCCGTCAGGGGCGCGGGGAACTGCGCGACAAGCCCCCACCGGCCCGCAGCCGCGCGCAC
>NZ_JAINFC010000266.1 GCF_020740835.1 Streptomyces sp. UNOC14_S4 | reverse complement strand
GGTACCGCCTCCGGTGGATTTCTGAGTACTCATGGGCGCGACCGGAGCGGCCGGTGCGACCGGCGCGGCCGCCGGGGCAGCGGCGCCCGGCGTCTCGCGCAGGACGTCGACGCCGTAGTCGGAGGCGATGCCCGCGAGGCCCGAGGCGTAGCCCTGGCCCACGGCCCGGAACTTCCACTCGGCGCCGTGGCGGTACAGCTCTCCGAAGACCATCGCGGTCTCGGTCCCGACATCCGTGGCCCGGATGTCGAAGCGGGCCAGTTCGGCGCCGCCGTTCTGGTCGACCACGCGGATGTGGGCCCGGCTGACGTGCCGGAAGTCCTGCCCGCGGGCGGCAGCCTCGTAGAGGGACACCGGGAAGACGATCTTCGCCACATCCGCCGGGACCCGGCCGAGGTCGACGTGGATCTGCTCGGCGTCCCCGGCTCCGGGACCACCGGAGTGCCGTACGGAGCCCTCCGGGCTGCTCAAGTTGTTGAAGAAGACGAAGTGCCGGTCGGACAGCACCTTCCCGGACTGGCCGCACAGCAGCGCGCTGGCGTCCAGCTCGCACCCGGGGCCCGCCTCCCAGCCCAGCCCGACCGTCACCGCCGCCACACCAGGCGCCTGCCTGGTCAGCGAGACGTTGCCGCCCTTGGTCAGGGGCACACCCATCTCCGTTCCTCCCCGACTGCTCCGGCCTTCGCGCCTTCGCGCTCATGGCGAAGGATGCGCGCGGAGCGTTTCCAGTTCCCTGAGGGCACGATACGTAACAAGTGGGCCGGGAGAGCAATCGACCCATGGGGATGATGGGAATGATGGGGTGATGGGGATGTTCGCCGGGCGCGCACGGTGCTTGTACCGACTGAGTGACGATCGCTCAGGTCGCAGCTGTCCTTGAAGCCCTGGCTCGCCAGGCCCAGCGCGTTGTTGAAGCAGCAGTACGCCGCGGTGATGCGCCACGGACACGGATGAATGCCGGGACCTGTTCTCCCCGGGAGCCCGGCGTTCGCGTTCACGTTCACGTTCATGTTCACGTCTGCTCCGAACGGGCGGCGCTCGCGCCCCGTCCCGGGTTGTCCGCCGCGCTCCGCCGCCGCCCGCTGGTAGATCGGCGGGATGAGGCGTGACGCGAAGGAGCCCGCCATGCGCGAGACCCCGGGGGTGCCCTCCACCGCCACGACCGCCGTGCGGATCGGGGCCGCCTGCGCGGGCGCCGTCCCCGCGGTGGCCGTGCGGCTGAGTGGGGCCGGACTCGCGCCCGGGTGGGCCGTGGCCGTCTTCGGTCTCGGAGTGCTGTCCTCGGCGCTGCTGCTGATGTGGGCCGCCGAGACCGCCCGCGCCGACATGGCCGGAGCCCTCGCGCTCGCGCTGCTGGCCTTCATCGCGGTGCTGCCCGAGTACGCCGTGGACCTCTACTTCGCGTGGGCGGCCGGCTCGGACCCCTCGTACGCCGCCTACGCGGCGGCCAACATGACCGGCGCGAACCGGCTGCTCGTGGGCGTCGGCTGGCCGCTGGTCGCGCTCGCCGCCGCGCTCGCGCTGCGCCGCCGGGGCGAGCGCGGCACGGGCATCGAGCTGGAGCCGCACCGCCTCATCGACGTGGCGTTCCTCGCGGTGGCCGCCGTGTTCGCCTTCGTCATGCCGCTGACGCGGGAGATCGGCTGGTACGTCCCGGTGGTCCTCGTCCCGTGGTACGGCTACTACCTCTACCGGATCGGCAAGTGCAGCTCCGCCGAGATGGAGGAGCTGATCGGTGTTCCGGCGCGGCTGGCCGCGCTGCCCGCGGGGCGCCGCCGCACCACCACCGCGACGCTGTTCGCCGCCGCGGCGGCCGTCGTCTTCGCCTGCGCGGAGCCGTTCGCCAACGGCCTGGTCGAGGCGGGGGCCTCGCTCGGGATCGACCGTTTCGTCCTCGTCCAGTGGCTGGCCCCGCTGGCGTCCGAGGCCCCCGAGCTGATCGTCGCGGTGGTCTTCGCGTGGCGGCTGCGGGCGAGCGACGGCCTCGGCGCGCTGCTGTCCAGCAAGGTCAACCAGTGGACGCTGCTGGTGGGCTGTCTGCCCCTCGCCCACGCGCTCGGCGGCGGGGGAGCGGACCTGCCCCTGGTGACGCGGCAGGTCGACGAGGTGGCCCTCACCGCCGCGCAGACCGTGCTGGCCGTCGTGGTCCTGCTCGGGCTGCGGTTCGGCCGCCTCCAGGCCGCCGTGCTGTTCGTCCTCTTCGCGGTGCAGTTCGCCCTTCCGGGGGAGTACGCCCGGCTCGTCCTCACCTATGTGTATCTGGGCCTCGCGGCCCTGCTGCTGACGACGCGTGTGCGGCACCTTCCCGCCGCTGCCCGCGCCCTGGGCGGACGGATCGAGGGCGACCCGCACCACTGACGTGACCGTGTGCCGTACGCGTCGGGTCAGGGCTCGGTGATGAGGTCCGTGAGCGCCCTGATGCCGTCCGTGGCCAGCACCCGGCGCTGCCGGTCCGCTGGGGTGCCACGCCGCAGCAGCCGGTGGACCAGCGTGCTCACCTGGCCGAGGTCGCCCGACTCCTCCAGCGCCTGCCCGATGTGCCCGAGCATGCCGTACACCACGTCGTCGGCGTCGCGGCGCCTGCCCTCGGGGTCGATGAGCATGCCCTCCAGGCCGTACCGGGCGGCGTGCCAGTTCGCGATGGACAGCAGCTCCTGCGGGCACCGCGGGCTGGCCCGGCCGCTCTTCTCGTCACGGATGGCCGTCGCCACCAGGCCGCGTACGATCCCCGCGAACATCACTGCGTCGTCGGCGCGCAACTGCACGTCCAGGCAGCGCACCTCGATCGTCGGATAGCGGTCGGACAGCCGCGCCTGCCAGTACAGTTGCCCCCGGTCGGAGATCGTCCCGGTCGCGAGCAGCGCCTCGACGCGCTCCTCGTAGTCGGCCAGGTCGGTGAAGGTCGGGGGCGGGCCGCTCACGGGCCAGCGGCTGTAGACCACGGTGCGCCAGCTCGCGAAGCCGGTGTCCTGGCCGTTCCACAAGGGGGAGTTGCCCGCCATGGCCACCAGCACCGGCAGCCAGGGCCGGACGCGGTTGAGCGCGGCGACCCCCATCTCCCGGTCGGGGATGGCGACATGCACATGCATCCCGTTGATCAGCTGCTCGTCGACGAGTTGGGCCGCGCTGGAGCGCATCGCCAGATAGCGCGGCTTGCGCGTGACGGGCACGGGCACGAGTCCCGCGCGCGGCGCCGTGCCGCACGCGGCGATCCGGCAGCCGGCCCGCTTGGCGGCGGAGCTCACGGCGTGGCGCAGCCGCAGCAGGTGACGGCTCGCCTCGGCCAGGTCGGCGCAGACCGGAGTGGCGACTTCCACCTGGGCCTGCAACAACTCCGCCTGAATCTCCCGCTCATGGTCGACCGGCTCCAGGTCCACCGCCGCGCAGATCTGTTCCGCCTTCGGAACGGGCAGTGCGGTGGCCGGGTCGAGCAGAAGATACTCCTCCTCGATCCCTAGGGTGAGCATGCCGTAGGGCTACCCTCACGATGTCCGGGCGAACCGCACGGGGCCCGCCCCCGCGTATTTCTGACGCAAAGACGTTCCGGCCCTGTACGGAGGCCCCTGCCGGGGGCTGTTCATGACCGGATTTCATTCTCGGCGGCCCGGTTCCGGAATTCTCTCAACTCCCTTGGAAAAAGAGGGGTTGCCTGGTTTGTTTGAGGTGGAAAAGCACACCGGTTCCGCCCTTGACGGTGAAGTGAAGAAGTTCACAGAAAGGCGTTCCGGCTCGGGATTCCGGCGTCCCGTGGTGCAGGATCTTGGGTCGAACAACAAGATCCCGTCACCGAGGCGGGCCACCCGGGCGGACGCCGAGTCCTGCCGCCGTACCGGGTGCGGAGCAGACAAACGGATCGGCAGGAGCGGGAGACCCAAGCACGGCGAACCACGATGGCGGTGGTTCTTGGGGTGAAGCCACGATGTGGCCGGGCAACTTCGACAGCCCGAACCCGACAGGTCATCTTTCGCAGGCGGATGACGAAGGGTAATTCGACATGCCTGCTTTCTCCGGCATACCCGCGCTCGTGTCCCGCGCCGGCGCCGCGACCGTCCTGACCGCCGCGACCGTCACGGCGTCGATGCTGCTCCCGGGGGTCTCCGGCGAGGCCCAGGCGGCGACGCCGGGCCAGACGGCGCTCAAGGTCGCGGCTTCCAAGCAGGGCTCGCCGTACGAGTACGGCGCCGCGGGCCCCAACCGGTTCGACTGCTCGGGTCTGACGCTCTATTCGTTCAAGAAGGCCGGCAAGAGCCTGCCGCGTACCGCCGCCGACCAGTACAACACGACCCGGCACATCTCGGCGGGCTCCCGCCAGCTCGGTGACCTGGTCTTCTTCCACTCCGGCAGCGACGTCTACCACGTGGGCATCTACGCGGGCGAGGGCAAGATCTGGCACTCGCCCAAGCCCGGCGCCTCCGTGCGCCTGGAGAAGATCTGGAACAGCGGCGTCTGGTACGGCCGCGTCTCCTGACCCGGGGCCTCTTGCGACCGCGTGGAACGGTCCCTGTACGCCGGCTCGCGCACAGGGACCGCCGGTGGCCGTTCCGGCTCCGGCCGCTCGGTGTCAGGGCAGTTGCGCCCCGACCGCCTGAAGGGCCGCGGGGACCGGCTGGAAGAAGGTCTCGCCGCCGCCGGAGCAGTCGCCGCTGCCGCCCGAGGTGAGGCCCAGTGCTGTGTCACCGTCGAAGAGGGGGCCGCCGCTGTCACCCGGCTCAGCGCACACGGTGGTGTCGATGAGGCCCTCGACCGTGCCCTCCGCGTAGTTCACGGTCGCGTTGAGGCCGGTGACCTGGCCGCCGTGCACGCCGGTGGTGCTGCCGCTGCGCTGTACCTGTTCGCCGACGGTGGCCTCACCGGCCCGGCTGATGTTCTGCAGGCTGCCGTTGTAGAGGTCCACCGCGCTCGGGTGGTCGATGTTCGAGGTGTAGCGCACCAGGGCGTAGTCGTGCCCGGGGAAGACCGATGTCTCGGTCTGGCCGATCTCGCTGCCGCCCTGCGTGTCCGACCAGGTGGCCGAGGCGTTCCCGCAGTGACCCGCCGTCAGGAAGTACGGCTGCCCGCCCTTGGAGACGTTGAAGCCGAGGGAACAGCGCACTCCGCTGCCCCAGATGGCGTCGCCGCCCGCGATGAGCGGACGGAACTGGCCGGCTGTTCTCCTCAGCGTGGCCTTGTCGCCCAGGCCCGCCACGACCTTGTTCAGCCGCGCCAGCTTCGCGCCGCGCACGGTGCTGTCGGCCGTGACGGTCACCTTGTTGGTCCTGGGGTCCACCGACCACGCGGTGCCCGGGATCGAGGCCTCGGTCTTCAGGGTCGCCCTCGCCGACGCGACGTCGGCCGCCGAGAGCCGTGCCTGCGACGGCGCGGCGTGGGCGGTGGGCAGGGCGAGCGCGGTGACCGCGAGGACCGCGGCGGCGCTGCCCGCCACGGCCGTACGGCGTGCGGATATCCGTGGACGTTTCACTCCTTGCACCTCCATGTGGGGGGTGCCCGGTGACATCGATGTCCGGGCACGGAGGGACGGGTGACGCGACGACACGGGCGGGACCGCCGATGATGGTCGCGTCCATGTCAATTCCTGGGAGTATGGGCGCCGACCGGTGAGCGGACAAGGAGGGGCGCGGTTGTCCGATAATTCTTTGCCGACCCTTAACGACGGCGCAGGTGTCACCGGCAGATGCGCACGGCATGCGGAACGGCCCGGCCGTATCCGTGCGGTGCCCGTGCCGTATCCGTGCGGTGGCCGCTGGGACGGATGCTGGGGTGGCCGCCGGGCGGACGCCGGCGCGGCCGCCGTGGCGCACGCGGAACGGGCCCCGGCCGCGAGGCGGCCGGGGCCCGTGGGCGTCGGCGGCTGTCCGGCCGCCGACGGGTGCGCCGTGCTTACTGAGCGCCCGTCGTGTGGGTCGGCCGGATCGGGTTGCGGGGCGAGCCGGCCGGCTGGCCCGTGGTCTCCGGGGTGCCCTCCACGTGCTCGATGGGCGCGCCCAGACCGGCGAGGATGGCCTGCTCGCTCGGCGTGTTCTGCTCGGCCGGCTGCTGCGGGGTCTCGGCGGGGTTCTGGGCCTCGGTCATGGGGTAACTCCTGTCATGCGTGTGAAACACGTTCTGCCCCCCGTATGGAACAGAATGCAAACCGTGTCGGACACGGTTCGATCCGCAGTATGTGACACTCCGATCAACAGGCGATCAACAGATGCATAGCAGGCGACATACTGACTCCTCGGCGCCGACCGGGCCCTGAGATACTGTCGCCCTTGGCGCCGGGCGGAGCGGACACGGCGCGTTCGGGGGAGAACATGGGCGACAGCGGGGCAGAATCCGGCACACGGCTCTCCTTCCAGCTGCTCGGACCCGTCCGCGCACAGCTCGACGGGCAGCAGATCGAGCTCGGCGCCCGCCAGCAGCGCGCCATGCTCACCGTGCTCCTCCTGCGCGGCGGGCGCACGGTCTCCAGCGACGAACTGATCGACGCCCTCTGGGGCGAGGAGGCCCCGCCCCAGGCGCTCGGCACCATCCGCACCTACGCCTCGCGCCTGCGCGGACTCCTCGAACCCGGCCGCGTGGCCAGGACCCCGGCCACCGTCCTCGTCTCCTCCTCCGGCGGCTACGCCCTGCACGTCCCGCCGCAGCAGGTCGACGCCGTCGTCTTCCAGCAGCGCCTCGCCGAGGCCGCCGACGCCCGCGAGGCGGGCGACATCGAGCTCGCCCACACCCGCTACGCCGCCGCCCTCGCCCTCTGGCATGGCGCCGCGCTGGCCGGGCTCCCCGGACCGTACGCCGAACGCCAGCGGCACCGGCTCTCCGAGGCCCGCCTCGTCGCCCAGGAGGGCCTCTTCGACTGCGCCCTCGCCCTCGGGCGGCACGCCGAGATCATCCCCGAGCTGAGCTCGCTCGCCGCCGAGCACCCCCTGCGCGAACGGCTGCGCGCCCTGCTCATCCTGGCCCTCTACCGCTGCGGACGGCAGGTCGACGCCCTGGCCGTCTACACCGACACCCGCCGCCTCCTCGTCGCCGAACTCGGCGTCGAGCCCGGACCCGAACTCACCGAACTGCACGCCAGGGTCCTCGCCGCCGACCCCGGCCTCGCCTTCACCGCGGCCGCGTCCGCCGCTCCCGCCGAGGACGGCCCGGCCCGGCCGTCCGGCCGCCCCACGGCCGTGCCCTTCCAGCTCCCCGCGGGCATCCCCGACTTCACCGGCCGCGAACAGCTCGTCCAGGACGTCCGCGCCGCCCTGACCGAGGCCTCCGGGCCCGCCGTGATGATCGCCATGCTCACCGGCATCGGCGGTGTCGGCAAGACCACGCTCGCCGTGCACGCCGCCCACGCGGCCCGTCCCGACTTCCCCGACGGCCAGCTCTACGTCGACCTCCAGGGCCAGGGCCCGCACCCCGCCGACAGCGGCAGCGTCCTGTCCCACTTCCTCCAAGCCCTCGACGTCCCCGAGACGGACATCCCCGACGACCTCGGCCAGCGCGCGGCCCTCTACCGGTCCGTACTCGCCGACCGGCGCGTCCTGCTGCTCCTCGACAACGCCCGCGACGCCGCCCAGATCCGCCCCCTGCTGCCCGGCACGGCGGGCTGCGCCGTCCTCGTCACCACCCGGTCCCGCGCCATCACCCTCGGCGGCGCCCGCCACTTCCACGTCGGCGTCGCCACCGCCCCCGAGGCCCTGTCCCTGCTCGCCGCCATCGTGGGCACCGAGCGCGTGGCCGCCGAACCGCGGGCCGCCGCCGCGCTCGCCGCCGCCTGCGGCCACCTCCCGCTCGCCGTACGCATCGTGGCCTCCCGGCTCGCCGCCCGGCCCGGCTGGACCATCGCCTCCCTCGTCACCCGGCTCGACGACGAACGCCGCAGGCTCGACGAACTCCAGGCGGGCGACCTCACCGTGGAGGCCACTTTCCGGCTCGGCTACGCCCATCTCGCCGAGGACCAGGCCAAGGCCTTCCGCCTGCTGGCCCTGGCCGCCGCACCCGACCTGTCGCTCCCCGCCGCCGCGGCCCTCCTCGGCTGCGACGAGTTCACCGCCGAGGACCTCGCCGAGGAGCTCGCCGACGCGGGCATGCTGGAGTCCTACGCCACCGGCCGCTACCGCTACCACGACCTCCTCAGGCTCTACGCGCGCCGCCAGGCGGAGCAGACCGACAGCCTGGAGGAGCGCGGCGCCGCCGTCCAGCGACTGCTCGACCACCACCTGGCCACCGTCGGCAACGCCTCCCGCACCCTCGAACCCGACCACGCGCTCCAGCGTCACCTGCACCCCGTCGCCGTGCCGGGCGTGCCCTTCGCCGACGCCGACGACGCCCGCCAGTGGCTGCGCCACGAACACATACCCCTGGCCTCCCTCCTCGCCCAGGCCGTACCCGGCGCGCCCGACGCCCTGCGGCCCGCGGGCGACCTGCTCCTCACCTGGTCCGGCCTGATCGAGGGCCCCGCGCACCGCGAGGAGCTGCGCAGGCTCTCCGAGCTCACGGCCGACACCGCGCACGCCCGCCGCGAACCGCGCGTCGAGGCCCGCGCCCGCTACACGCTCGGCAACCTCCACTACCTGACCGACGTCTACGACGCCGCCGAACGCGAACTGACCCACGCGCTGCGCCTCGCCGACGAGGCCGACGACACCCTCTGCCGCCACCTCGCCGCCAACGCCCCCGGCATCCTCCACCTCGCCACCGCCCGCCCCACCGAGGCCCTCCCGCTCCTGGAGCTCGCCCGCTCCCTGTGCGACGGGCTGGACGACAAGGGCAGCGAGGCCCGCGTGCTGGGCAACACCGCCCGCGTGCACCTGGCGCTCGACCAGCCCGCGGAGGCCGAACGCGCCGCCGCCGACGCCGTCCGGCTCGCCGAGGAGACCGGGAACGGGCCCACCATCGCCATGACGCTCTACCAGCACGGCTACGTGCTGCGCCGCACCGGCCACCCGGGCCCCGCCGCCGACCGGATGCGCGGCGCGCTCGGCCACTTCATCTCCCAGCACCAGCGCGGCTGGGAGGGCCTGGCCTGGGCCCGCCTCGCGGAGTGCCGCCTCGACGAATGGCGCGACGAGGACGCCGTCTCCTGCGCCGAGGAAGCCCTGCGGATCGCGCGGGAGCTCGGCAAGAGCTACTGCCAGGGGCTCGCCCACGCCGTACTCGGCCAGGCGCTGGCCCGGCTCGGCCGCCCGGAGCGCGGCTACACCCACCTCAAGGAGGCGCTCGCCCTCTTCGAACGCCTCGGCGTACCGGAGACGGCACCGACCCGGGCCCTCCTCGACGCGGCGACGGCGGCACGCCCGACGTGAACGGCTGGTATGGCGACGGTGGCACGCCTGACGTGAACGCCTGACATGGCGACGGCGGCGCGCCCGACCTGAACGGCTGGCATGGCAATGGCCGCACGCCCGACCTGAACGGCCGTTCCGGCGCACTCCGCGCGCGTTGCCCGGGACACGCGCGCCCGCGGTGAGCAACGCGATCCCGCCTGCTCCACCTGTACGGGTGACGGCTGTACCCGAGCACACCGGAAGCGCGGGCCACGGCTGTCAGGCTTGGCCCATGAGTCGCCGTACCTTCGTCGTGACGGCCGCCGGAGCGGCTCTCGCAGCACCGGCCCCAGCGGCCTCCCGGACCACCGGGCCGGACAGCGCGACCGATCCCGCTCCCGTGCCCCCGCTGCTCGGAGTGCCCTTCCACGGCATGGGCGACGGCTATTGGCACGACGGCAGGCCCACCCCGGCGCTCCCGCGCGACCTGGACACGCTGCGGGCGTACGGCGTCGGGCTCGTCCGCGTCGACGTGTCCTGGCGCCGCAGCCAGCCGGAGAGGGGCGTTCCGGACGCCGGGGTCCCCTACAACCAGCGCCTCGCGGCCGTCCTCGACGCCGCCGCCGAGCGCGGCCTCCACGTCCTCGTCACCCTGCGCGAATCGCCCACCTGGGCCCGGGAGGGCGCGACCCCGCGCGACCCGTACGCGTGCTTCCCCGACGACCCCGAGGCCGTCCGGCCCTGGGCGCGGTGGCTCGCGGCCACCCACGGCGGGCGGGTCACCGCCTGGGAGGTGTGGGACGAGCCCAACCGCTCCGCCGCCACCGGCATCGCCGACCCCGCCGAGCGCGTCACGCGCTACACCGACCTCCTCCGGGTCTGCTCGGAGGGGCTGCGCTCCGTCCCCGAGCCCGCGCCCGTCGTGCTCGGCGGCCCCTGCCACACCGACCACCGCTTCGTCCGGGATGTCTACGCCGCAGGCGGCCGCGACCACTTCGACGTGCTGGCGCTGCGGCCACGCCTGGACGGGCTCGCGCGCGACCCCTGGTCGGAGGGGCCG
>NZ_JAINFC010000265.1 GCF_020740835.1 Streptomyces sp. UNOC14_S4 | reverse complement strand
GGGTGCGCCGCAGCGCCTGGACCGCCTCGGCCCCCTTCAGCCGGGTGTTCAGAGGAACGAGGACCGCTCCCGCGGAGACCGCGCCCAGGGCCGCGACGATCCAGTCGGCCGTATTCGGCGCCCAGACGGCCACGCGGTCGCCTGCCTGTACCCCCATGGCCAGGCAGCCCGCGGCGGCGCGCTCGACGTGCGCGGCGAGGTGGCCGAAGCCGATCCGGGTCCGGCCGTCGACCACCGCCTCACGGTTGCCGTACCGTGCCGCGGCCGTACGGACCAGCCGGGGTATGGACATGAACTCCAGGTCCCCGCGCATCGCGCACCCTCCCCCAGTAGCTGACTCAGCGTCAGATTAACGATAGCCTTCCGCGCTGTCAGCAGCGGAAGCAGCGACAGCGCCCAGACCACGGAGGTGGCGACGGTGGCAGCGCTCAAGGACACGACCGCGATCGCCGGCATAGGACAGACCCCCTTCGCACGCCGACTCCCCTCATCCGAAAAGACCTTGGCCTGCCAGGCGATCCTGGCGGCGCTCGACGACGCGGGCATCCCTCCCTCCCAGGTCGACGCCTTCGCCTCCTACACCATGGAGGAGACCGACGAGGTGGAGATCGCCAAGGCCATCGGCGCGGGCGACGTGACGTTCTTCGCCAAGGCCGGCTACGGCGGCGGCGGGTCCTGCGCGACCGTCGCCCATCTCGCGGCGGCGATCACCACCGGGCAGGCGACCGTCGGCGTCGCCTGGCGCTCCCGGAAACGCGGCTCCGGCCCGCGCCCCTGGCGGAACACCACGGCTCAACTCCCCACGCCTGCCCAGTGGACGCGCCCCTACGGCCTGCTGCGCCCCGTCGACGAGATCGCCATGCTCGCCCGTCGCTACATGCACGAGTACGGGGCCACGCGCGACCACTTCTGCAACGTCGCCCTCGCGTGCCGCGACCGCGCCAACCAGAACCCCGCCGCCGTGATGCACGGCCGTCCGCTGACCCGCGAGGCGTACATGGACGCGCGCTGGATCAGCGAACCGCTCTGCCTCTTCGACAACTGTCTGGAGACCGACGGCGCGCTCGCCTGCGTGGTCGTCCCCGCCGACCGGGCCCGCGACTGCCGACACCCCCCGGTCTATGTGCACTCCGTGGCGCAGGGCCTGCCCGCCCAGCACCACGGCATGGTCAACTACTGGAACGACGATCCCCTGACCGGCCCTTCCTGGACCGCCGCGCGCCACCTGTGGAAGACGGCCGACTTCGGACCCGAGGACGTCGACGTCGCCCAGCTCTACGACGCGTTCACCCCGCTGATCCCGCTCTCGCTCGAAGGCTACGGATTCTGCGGGCGCGGCGAGGGCGCGGCCTTCACCGAGGGCGGCGCGCTGGAGCCCGGCGGCCGTCTCCCGCTCAACACGGCGGGCGGCGGGCTCGGCGAGGCGTATGTCCACGGCTTCAACCTGATCAACGAGGGCGTCCGGCAGCTCCGCGGCCACTCCACCGCGCAGGTGCCCGGCGCCGCGACCTGCCTGGTCACGGCGGGCGAAGGCGTGCCGACCTCCGCCCTGCTGCTGAGGAGTTGAGTACCGTCCGAGGAGTCGATGCCCCATGTCCCCCATACCGACCGTGTCTTCCATGTCCTCCATCATGACGGGCACCACTGACAACGGGCTCCTGGCGCCGTGGCCGGACGAGGACGGCGCCCCCTTCTGGGAGTTCGCGGCCCGCGGTGAGCTGCGCGTCCAGGACTGCGCCGACTGCCACCGACTGCGGTTCCCGCCCCGGCCGTGCTGCCCGCACTGCCAATCCTTCAGCAGCGAGTGGCGCAGGATGACCGGTCACGGCCGTATCTGGTCGTACGTGGTACCCCACCCGCCGCTCCTGCCCGCCTACGCCGAACTCGCCCCGTACAACGTCGTCGTCGTGGAACTCGCCGAGGCCCCGCACATCCGCCTCGTCGGCAACGTCGTCGCCGCGCCCGACGCGCCGCTCGACTCCGTGGACCCCGCGCTGCTGCGCATCGGCGCGCCCGTGCGTGTCGTCTTCGCGGAGCTCGCCGGAGGCGTGACCGTGCCCCGCTGGCTCCTGGAGCGCCCATGACCGCGGAAGCGCCGCCCCCGGTCCGCACGGAGGTGGGGGACGACGGCGTCGCGCTCGTCACCCTCGACCGGCCCGACCGGCACAACGCGATCGACCTGCCCATGGCCGCCGACCTGGCCGCCGTGTGGCGCCGGTTCCGCGACGACGACACCGTACGGGCCGTCGTGCTCACCGGTGCCGGGGACCGCGCGTTCTGCAGCGGTATCGACCGCTCGGTGCGCGTCCCCCAGCCCGCCTCGCCCTACTCCCTCGACGACCCGCTCCTCGCCGTCGGCCCCAAGGCCGCGGACCTGTGGAAACCGGTGCTCGCCGCGGTCAACGGGCTGGCCTGCGGCGGGGCGTTCTACCTGCTCGGCGAGGCGGAGTTCGTGATCGCCGCCGAGAACGCGGCCTTCTTCGACCCGCACACCACCTACGGCATGGTCAACGCCTACGAGGCGATCCACATGGCCCAGCGCATGCCCTTCGGCGAGGCCGCCCGCACCGCGCTGATGGGCACGGCCGAACAGCTCTCCGCGCGGCGCGCGTACGAGATCGGGCTGGTCTCCGAGCTGACCCCGCCCGGCGGAGCCGTGCCCGCGGCCCTGCGTGCCGCCCGCGTCATCGCCGCCTGCCCCACCGAGGCGGTACAGGGGACCGTACGGGCCCTGTGGGCCGCCAAGGAGGCGGCGTACGAGCGGGCCCTGTCCCTCGCCCCGCACCTCATCTCGCTCGGCAGCCTGCCGCCGGAACGCCAGCAGGAACTCTTCGCCACCCGCGACCGGACGTACCGCCTGCGGTGAGCCGGCAACAGGACACCCCGGCCGACGGACCGGCGGAGGGCGAGGGACGCGGCGGGGCGGGGCGCGGCGCGGCGGCTCACCGTCTGGACTGGCCGGTGCCCTTCGCCGCGTCCAGCGCGTACACGCACCGGTCCTTGCTGCACGCGTAGACGACGCCGCCCTTGGCCACCGGCGACCCCGTGATCTCCCCTCCGGTGGCGAGCTTCCAGCGCAGCTGGCCGCTCGCCGCGTCCACCGTGTAGAGGCAGTGGTCCGCGGAGCCGAAGTGCACACGCCCGTCGGCGATCACGGGCGCGCCCACCACGTCACCGCCCGCCGCGAAGCGCCACCGCGGCGTGCCGGTGACGGCGTCCAGCGTGTAGAGCGCGCCACCGCTGCCCAGATGGACGGCCCCGGCCGACACCAGCACCGGCTCCGTCGACTGCCGCTGCTCCGTGGCGATACGCCAGCGGTCGCGCCCGGTCGCCGCGTCCAGCGCGTACACCGTGCCCAGGTAGTCGGCGACGTAGACACCGCCGCCGTTCACGGCCGGGCCCGGGGCGAACGCGGGCGGGCTGAGGAAGACCGCCGGCGCCTCGAAGCGCCACAGCACATCCCCGCGCGCCACGTCGACGGCGAGCACGCGCGTGCCCGCGACGACGTACACCACACCGTCGGGCGCCGCGAGCAGCCGCACCGGCACCCCGCCGCACGCCGCGGCGTCGCCCACCGGGTACGACCAGCGCTCGGCGCCCGTACGCGCCTCCAGGGCCCGCAGCCGCCCCTCGGCCCAGACGTACACCGTGCCGTCCTGCACGAACGGGCCGCAGTCCGGGGTCTCGAAGTCGGTCTGGAGGCCGCCGAGCTCCCACAGCAGCTCGCCGTTGGCGGCCTCCCACGCCTGGACGCCGCCGCCGCGTGTGCCGGTGACGATCGTGCCCCGGTCGGCCTTGAGCGAATACACCCAGCCGTCCGTGGTGAGGCGCCAGCGCTCGGCGCCGTCGGCCGCGTCCAGCGCGTAGAGCGTCGGCCCGTCCGAGGCGTGGATACGGCCGTCCGCGACGGCCATGGCCCAGGCCACGTCCCGCGTCTTGAACTGCCGCCGCCCGCTGGCCACGTCGAGGGCGTGCACCTCGAAGGACGTCACGTACAGCAGCTCGCCCTCGACGGTGGGCGTGCCCCAGACGTCGTTCGACATACGGAACCGCCAGGGCCGCCAACGGCCCTGGTCGGCCTGCGCGTTGCCGCCTTCCACAGGCTGGACGGGAGGCTGCGCGGGCGCCTGCGCGGGCACGCCGGTGGCCATCCCCGCGGGCGGCCGCACCCAGCCGGTCGCCGCGCCGGTGCCGGGCTGCGGCTCGCGCGCGTCGGCGACGCGCGGGCCCGGCCCGATGGGCACCTGCGAACCGGCCAGCCGCACGGCGCCGTCCGGCGCGGGCACGGGCGCGGCCGCGTGCCGCCCCTGACCCTGGACCGGCGGCCCGGTACGGAGCGCGGCGGACGCCTCGGCGGGGCCGCCCAGGCCGCCGCGCGGGTCGAGGCCCTGGGCCACGCCGGAGCGACCCGGCATCGCGCCGCCCAGGTGGTCGTCGCCCCAGGCGGGGCCGCTGCGCGCGGCCGCGGCCTGCGGCGCGTACGAGGGCTCGGGAGGGCGGGACGACGGCGGCGGCTGCGTCGGCCTCGGCGGCGCGGTGGCACGGCTGCGGCCGCCGCCCCTCTGGGCCGGGGCGGGGCGGTGCCCGGCCCTGCGCTGCTCGATGAGGGTGACGGCGTTGTCCGGCAGCCAGGCCGACGCGGTGCCGCTGTCGTCGCCCCCGCCGGAGGCGAAGAGGTGCGGGGCGAGTTCCGCCTGGAGGTCCGCGGGGGTGGGCCGGTGCTCCGGCGACATCTGCATGCAGGAGTCGATCAGCGGGCGCAGCTCGTCGGGCAGGCCGCTCAGGTCCGGCCCCTCGCGCAGCAGCATGAAGACGGTCTCGACCGGGTTCGCGCCGTGGAAGGGCGCGTGGCCGGTCGCGGCGAAGACGAGTGTCGAGCCGAGCGAGAAGATGTCACTGGCCCCGGTGACGCTGCGGGAGTCGCGCGCCTGCTCGGGCGACATGTAGGCGGGCGTGCCGACCGCGACGTTGGTCATGGTCAGACGGGTGTTGGAGACGCCCGAGGCGATACCGAAGTCGATGACCCGGGGGCCGTCCTCCACCACCAGGACGTTCGACGGCTTGAGGTCGCGGTGGACGAGGCCCGCGCCGTGGATGGACTGGAGCGCCTCGGCGACACCGGCCGCCAGCCAGCGGACCGCCTGCGCCGGGAGGGGACCGCACTCGTTGACGATCTCCTCCAGGGAGGGGGCGGGCACATAGGCGGTGGCCAGCCAGGGCACGGCGGCACGCGGGTCGGCGTCGACGACGGCGGCGGTGTAGAAGCCGCTGACCGCCCGCGCCGCCTCCACCTCACGGGTGAAGCGGACACGGAAGAGCTGGTCCTCGGCGAGCTCCGTGCGCACCGTCTTGATAGCGACCCGCCGGCCGGACGCCGAGCGGGCGAGATAGACCAGCCCCATGCCTCCGGCACCGAGCCGGCCGAGCACCTCGAACGGGCCGATCCGTCTCGGGTCGTGCTGGGTAAGCTGCTCCACCACTGGCCTGCCACCTCCCCGTGGGGGCTTGAAGGGTTTCAGCCCCGTGCAGCGTCTCACCGCGAATTATCTCCGGGGTACGCCTACTGATTCTTCCTGGCGAGCGGCCCGGTGGCGAACCCGGGTCGCGCTTCGCCGTGTCCCGGCCGTACGCGGAAGCACCCGCCCCGCGCGCCGCACCGCCCACTCCCGCATCGTGACTCTCCGTTACCCTCGCGGGCTTCGCGGCCCGCCCGCGGGGTTTCCACGACTGCCACGGTATCGGGGGAACGCGTTTTTCACGCGGCCTGTGGACAACTGTGGGAAACCCCTCCCGAGCGGCCCTGTCCACAGCCTGTCGATAAGACGATTCACCGGTACGGGCCAATCCGCATAGCCTCTCGCGGCGCCCTCCGTATACCCCCTGAGCTGGCCTTACGCACGGTCCCGCCCCCCTCCCCCCATTTGCATGCGGCCGAATCGCGCTCCGATCACCCCTCGGTAAGCTGACGGCATGACAGGACAAGTACGCACCGTCGACGGCCGTGTGGCCGGTCGGCGCGGACAGGCGACGCGGCAGAAGCTGCTCGACTGCCTCAGTGAAATGCTCAGCTCCTCGCCGTACCGTGACGTGAAGGTCATCGACGTCGCGCGCAAGGCCGGCACCTCCCCCGCGACCTTCTACCAGTACTTCCCGGACGTCGAGGGCGCCGTCCTCGAGATCGCCGAGGAGATGGCGAAGGAGGGCGCGAGCCTCACCGACCTCGTGGCCGGGCGCTCCTGGGTCGGCAAGTCCGGCTGGCAGGCCGCGGAGGAGCTGGTCGACGGCTTCCTCGGCTTCTGGCGCAAGCACGACGCCATCCTGCGCGTCGTCGACCTCGGCGCGGCCGAGGGGGACAAGCGGTTCTACAAGATCCGCATGAAGATCCTCAACGCGGTCACCAACTCCCTCACGGACTCCGTCAAGGAGCTCCAGTCCAAGGGCAAGGTGGACAAGGACGTCAACCCCGCCGCGATCGCCGGATCCCTGGTGGCGATGCTCGCCGCGGTGGCCTCGCACCAGAAGGGCTTCCAGAGCTGGGGCGTCAAGCAGGCCGAGCTCAAGCCCAACCTCGCGCTCCTCGTCCACCTGGGCATCACCGGCAAGAAGCCGACCAAGTAACGGGGCCGCGCAACGGCGGAAAGCCCCTCCGGCGGCGCGACGGCGCCGCGCACGTCCTGTCATCGCAGCGGCGGGCCACTCCCGGCTCGGGCCGGAGCGGCCCGCCGCAGTGACATACCCCTCGACACGCCTCCCGGCGTGTCCCCCGGCATGTTTCCCCTCATGCCTCCCGCCGCCGCGCCCCTAGCGCGGTTCCAGCCGGAACAACCGGATCTCACGCTCCACACGCGCCTGATAGCGCGCGTACGGGGGCCAGAACCGCACCGCCGCCGCCCACGCCGCGGCCCGCTCCGAGCCGCTCAGCAGCCGTGCCCGCACGGGAATGTCGCGCCCCCTCCAGCTGATCTCCGCCTCGGGATGCGCCAGCAGGTTCGCCGTCCAGGCCGGATGGCCGGGTCTGCCGAAATTGCTGCCGACCAGCACCCAGGAACTCGTGGGATCGCCCTCCCGCAGGCAGGCGAGCGGCGTCGTCCGCGGCAGTCCGCTGCGCGCTCCTGTCGACGTCAGTACGAGACCGGGCAACATCCGCGCGCTGAGCATCGTCCTGCCACCGGACAGCCGGTGTACCGCGCGGTCCAGCGCCGGTATGACGTACGGCGCCACGCGCGCGAAGGCCCGGGTCGACGACACCCGCTGCACCGTCCGTTCCACGACGCCCGTCATGACGCCACCGCTTCCCGGACGCCCCGGACGTCAAACAGGCCGGCGCTGTCCGCGGCACGGGCCCACAACCGGTGCACAGGACCGAACAGCAGCGCGTCCGACACGGCCCGCTTGAAGTACAGCTGCACGTCGTGCTCCCAGGTCACCCCCATGCCGCCGTGCAGTTGCACGGCCTCCCCCGCGACCGACGCCAGCGCTTCGAGCGCCTGCCCGAGCGCGAGCCCCCCGGCCACGGCCGCCCCGCCATCCCCTCCGGGGGTGACCGTCCTGCCGTCACCTCCGGCCAGGGCCGTCCCGCGATCCTGTCCTACGGCCGGCTCCACGGCCTGTCCTGCGACGGCCGTCCCGTCGCTGCCTCCCGCGGGCCGCCCGGCCGCCCATGCCGCGTAGTACGCCGCGGAACGCGCCGCCTGCACCGCCACGTACAGGTCGGCCAGCCGGTGCTTGACCGCCTGGAAGGAACCGATCGGCCTGCCGAACTGCTGACGGGACCGCACATGCTCGACCGTCAGCTCCAGCGCCCGGTCGGCGGCTCCCACCGCCTCCGCCGCGAGGGCTGCCGCGGCGTCGCCACCGACCCGCGCGAGGGCCGCGGGCACGTCGGCACCGCTCCCGGCGGGCCCGAGCAGGTCGGCCTCGGCGTCGCGCAGCTCGACGCGGGCCTGCGGCCGGGTCTCGTCCAGGGCCGTCAGCCGGGTGCGGTGCACGCCGCGCGCCCGGTCCGGCCGGACGACGAACAGGGCGGTACGGCCACGCGCGTACCCGCCTGTGCGCGCCGCGACGAGCAGCAGGCCCGCGCTGTGCCCGTCGAGGACCTGCGCGGCCCCGCCGTAGAGCCGCCAGCCGGAGCCGTCGGCGGCCGGCCGCGCCTGGACGCCGCCCGTGCGGCCGCCGCCCGCCCACAGGCCCTCGTTCGCCCCGGTCAGCCCGAGCGCCTCCGCCGGCGCGGCGCCCGGCAGGACGAGCGCTCCCGTCAGCTCGCCGGTGACCATCCGGGGCAGTGTCTCCGAGCGCTGCGCCTCCGTGCCCAGGGCGGCGATCAGCGGGGCCACCAGCCAGGCCGTGGCCAGCAGCGGGGACGGCAGCAGCACCCGGCCCGTCTCCTCGCAGGCCAGTGCCGCCTCCGTGGGCCCGCAGCCCGCGCCGCCGTAGCGCCGGTCCACAGCGAGCCCGGGCAGGCCGAGCTGCCGCGCGAGCTGCCGCCACAACACCCCGTCGTATCCGGCCGTCGTACGGACCGCGGCTCTGACGCCGTCCGGCGCGCAGCGCTTGCGCAGCAGCTCGCGCAAGGTCCTTCGTATCCCGTCCTGTTCCTCGCTCAACGCGGCATCCACGGCGGACTCCTCCCGAACCGGCGGGCCGCCATCGTATGCGGCGCAACCCGCCTTTCCCAGAGCAGATCTGATGTACCGTCAGCTCTATGGGTCCTGACCGCCCGCGCAGGGTCGCCGTCGTCGGTGTCGCGCTCTCGGACTGCGGCCGCGTCGACCACGCCACTCCGTACGCCCTGCACGCCCAGGCCGCCCGCCGCGCCCTGGCCGACTCGGGCCTCGACAGGTCCGTGATCGACGGCCTGGCCTCGGCCGGGCTGGGCCCGCTCGCCCCCGTGGAGGTCGCCGACCACCTGGGGCTGCGGCCGACATGGGTCGACTCGACCTCCGTCGGGGGCGCGACCTGGGAGGTCATGGCCGCTCACGCCGCCGACGCCATCGCGGCGGGGCACGCGAACGCCGTGCTCCTGGTCTACGGTTCCACCGCCCGCGCGGACCTCAAGGCGGGCCGCCGCACCGCCGCCCTGTCCTTCGGTACACACGGCCCGGCCCAGTTCGAGACACCGTACGGGCACACCCTCATCGCCAAGTACGCGATGGCCGCACGGCGGCACATGCACCAGTACGGCACGACCCTCCGACAGTTTGCCGAAGTCGCCGTTCAAACCCGCGCCAACGCGGCGTTCAATCCGCACGCCATGTACCGCGCGCCGATCACCGTCGACGAGGTGCTGGGCGGCCCGGTGGTCGCCGATCCGTTCACCAGGCTCCAGTGCTGCGTCAGGTCCGACGGCGGCTGCGCGGTGCTGCTCGCGGCGGAGGAGTACGTGGCCGACACGGACAGCTCGGCCGTGTGGGTGATGGGTACGGGAACCGCGCTCTCCCACGCGACGTTGGCGGAGTGGGACGACTTCACGGTGACCCCGGCCGCGGTCTCCGGGCCACTCGCCTTCCGCCGGGCGGGAGTCGCCCCGCAGGACATCGACGTGGCGGAGCTGTACGACGCGTTCACCTACATGACGCTGGTGACGCTGGAGGATCTCGGTTTCTGCGCGAAGGGCGAAGGGGGCGTGTTCGTGGAGAAGGGGCGGCTGACGGTCGGCGGCGCGCTGCCGGTCAACACCGACGGCGGCGGCCTGTCCGCCTGCCACCCCGGCATGCGGGGCCTGTTCCTGCTGGTCGAGGCGGTGCGCCAGCTCCGGGGCGAGGCCGAGGAGGGTCGCCAGGTGCGCAGGCGGGACGGCACGCTCCCCCGGCTCGCCATCGCCTCGGGCACAGGCGGCTGGTTCTGTTCCTCCGGCACGCTGATACTCGGGCGCGACTGACCGTCCCTGGAGACCGGGCGGGAGTGGGTCCTGTCGCCAGGACTGATACCGAAACCCCGGCACGCGGGTGTGCCTGTCCCCAGTACCCGGGCGCGACTGACCCCGGCACGCGGGCACGACTGCCTCGACGCCCGGGTGCGACCGGCCGCGCCACCCGCTCACCCCGCCCCGCGCCCCCGCAGGCGCCACGCACGCGCTTGGATGGGCGCATGAGCGACGAGACCGCCGACGGCAGCCAGGAGTCCTTCCGCGCACTGCTGCGCTCCCTCCACGTGTGGGAGAACGAGCTGCCCCGCTTCGATCCGGACCGCGCGCCCGCCGAGCCGCTGCCCCTCTTCCAGCAGTGGCTGCGCGAGGCCGCCGAGGCGGGGACGCCCGAGCCGCACACCATGACGCTGGCGACGGCGGACGCGAACGGCTCGCCGTCCGTGCGCACCG
>NZ_JAINFC010000264.1 GCF_020740835.1 Streptomyces sp. UNOC14_S4 | reverse complement strand
GCAGTACGCCGACTACACGCTGTGGCAGCACCGGCTGCTGGGCGACGAGACGGACCCGAAGAGCCTGGCGGCACGTCAGATCGCGTACTGGGCAGGCACCCTGGACGGCCTGCCCGAGTGCACCGAGCTGCCCGCGGACCGGCCCCGGCCGCAGGTGGCCTCGCAGCGGGGCGACACCCTGCACTTCACCGTCGACGCCGAGCTGCACCGGCGGATCACGGACCTGGCCGGGCGCAGCGGCACGAGCCCGTTCATGGTCGTGCACGCCGCGCTCGCGACGCTGCTCGCGAAGCTGGGCGCGGGCCCGGACGTCGCGATCGGCACGCCCGTCGCGGGCCGTACCGACCACGCGCTCGACGGCCTGGTGGGCTTCTTCGTCAACACGCTGGTGCTGCGCACGGACACCTCCGGCAACCCCGCGTTCCGCGACCTGCTGGCCCGGGTCCGGGAGACCGACCTGGCCGCGTACGCCCACCAGGACGTGCCCTTCGAGCGGCTCGTGGACACCCTCGCCCCGGCGCGCGGCCTCGCCCACCACCCGCTGTTCCAGGTGCTGCTGGCGATGCAGAACGCGCCGCGGAGCGTCCCGGAGCTGCCCGGGCTGACCGTCACGGAGCAGGCCGTGTCCACCGGGGCGTCCCGGTTCGACCTGTCGCTGAGCCTGCGCGAGCGCCCGAGCGGCGACCAGCGCCCGCGGGGCATGGACGGGGTCGCGGAGTACAGCACCGACCTGTTCGACCGGGAGAGCGCCGAGAAGCTCGTGCACCGCTTCCTGCGGCTGCTCGACGAGGTCACCGCCGACCCCGGCCGGCGGCTCGGATCGCTGGACGTGCTGCTCCCGGACGAGCGCGAGCGGCTGCTGGAGCTGAGCGGCGACGGCCCCGGCGAACTCGCGCTCCGGCACCTCCCCGAGCTGTTCGAGGCCCAGGTGCGGCGGACGCCCGACGCGACCGCGCTGATCGAGGACGACGGCTCCGGCACCGTACGGAAACTGACCTTCCGTGAGCTGAACGCCCGGGCCAACAAGCTCGCCCGGTATCTGATCGGCTGCGGCGCCGGGCCGGAGCGCTTCGTGGCCATCGCCCTGCCGCGCACGGCCGAGTCGGTCGTCGCGACCCTCGCCGTGCTCAAGGCGGGCGCCGCCTATCTGCCGCTGGACGCGGCCTACCCGGCGGCCCGCATCGCCTGGATGACCGAGGACGCCCGGCCCGCGCTCCTGCTCACGGGCTCGGGCACGGCGCTGCCCGTGCCCGAGGTGTCCGGTACGCGCACGGTGGTCCTGGACCGCGACGAGACCCGGCGGGCCGTCGCCCTGTGCTGGGACACCGACGTCTCCGACGCCGAGCGCACCCGGCCCCTGACCTGCGACGCGCCCGCGTACGCCATCTACACCTCCGGGTCCACCGGCCGCCCCAAGGGCGTGGTCGTCACCCACGCGGGGTTCTCCGGCGTGGTCGAGGCGCAGCTGCGGCGGTTCGGGGTCACGGCGTCGAGCCGCGTCCTGCAGTTCGCCTCGCACAGCTTCGACGGCGCGGTGTGGGAGCTGTGCGGCGGGCTGCTCACCGGGGCCGCGCTGGTCATGGCGCCCGCGCACGTCACCGCGCCGGGACCGGCTCTCGCCGCCCTGGTGGCGCGGCACGGCGTCACGCACGCGACGCTGCCCCCGGCGGCGCTGTCGGTGATGGAGCCCGGCGACCTGCCCTCGCTGCGCTGGCTGATCTCCTCGGGCGAGGCCGTCTCGGGCGAGACGGTCCGCCGCTGGTCGGCGGGGCGCCGGTACATCAACGGCTACGGGCCGACCGAGACGACGGTGTGCGCGACGCTCAGCGCCCCGCTGACGGGCGGCGGCACGCCCCCGATCGGGCGGCCGACCGTGGGCGCCCGCGCCTACGTCCTCGACCGCGACCTGTGCCTGGTGCCGCCGGGCGTGCCCGGCGAGCTCCATGTGTCGGGCCCCAACCTGGCCCGCGGCTATCTGCGCAGGCCCGGGCTGACCGCCGAGCGGTTCGTGGCCGACCCGTTCGCCGCGCCGGGCACCCGGATGTACCGGACCGGGGACCTGGTGCGCTGGAACGCCCACGGCCAGCTGGAGTTCATCGGGCGCACGGACGCGCAGATCAAGATCCGGGGCTTCCGGATCGAGCCGGGCGAGGTCGAGGCCGCGCTCGGCGGGCACCCGGGCGTGGGGCAGGCCGTCGTCGTGCCCCGCCGGGACGGCCGCGGCAGCACGTACCTCGCCGCGTACGTGGTCCCCGCCGCCGACGCCAGGGGTACGGCGGACCGGCCGGACGGCGCCGCTCTGCGCGCCTACTTGGCCGGACTGCTGCCCCCGCACCTGGTGCCGTCCGCGGTGCTGGTGCTGGACGCGCTGCCGGTGACGGCGACGGGCAAGGTGGACCGGAGCGCGCTGCCCGAGCCCGACTTCGGCGCCCTGTCCACGGGCCGGGCCCCGCGCGACGCGCGCGAGCGGGTCCTGTGCGAGCTGTTCGCCGAGGTGCTGGGCGTGCCCGAGGTGACCATCGACGACAGCTTCTTCGACCTGGGCGGGCACTCGCTGCTGGTCACCCGGGTCATCAGCGGGGTGCGCCGCCGCCTCGGCGTGGAGCTGCCCGTCCGCGCCCTCTTCGAGCGGCAGACGGTGGCGGCACTGCTGGCCGCCTGCGACCTGGACACCCCGGCGGCCGCACGCCCCGACCTCGCCGCGGAGGCCGTCCTGGACCCGGCGGTCACCGCGGGCCCGCCGGTGCAGAGCACGCGCACGGCGGGGCGGGAGAACATCCTGCTCACCGGCGCGACCGGCTTCCTCGGCGCGTTCCTGCTGCGCGAGCTCCTCGACCGGACGAGCGCCGACATCCACTGCCTGGTCCGGGCCGCGGACACCGCGCAGGCGGAGCGGCGCATCCGGCGGAACATGGCGGAGTACGGGCTGTGGAACGAGTTCTCCCGCAGCCGCGTCGTCGCCGTCCCCGGCGACCTGGAGCAGCCGCTCCTCGGCCTGACCCCCGAGCGCTTCGACGCGCTGGCGGGACTGATCGACGCGGTCTACCACAACGGCGCGCGCGTCAGCGCGGTCGACGGCTACGCCCGGCTGCGGGCCGCGAACGTCTCGGGCACCCGCGAAGTGCTGCGCCTGGCGGCCCGCTCGGGCCCGGTGCCGGTGCACTACGTCTCCACGGCCGCCGTATCGGTGGACGCGTCGGTGGACGCGTCGGTGGACGCGTCGGTGGACCTCTCGGCAGACGTTTCGGCGGACGTCTCGATGGACGTCTCGGCGGACACGGACGGGCGGCCGGCCCCGGTGCCCGAGTCCCACCGGGTGCCGGCCGACGGCGTCCTGCCCGGCGGCTACACCGAGAGCAAGTGGGTGGCCGAACAGCTCGTCTGGCAGGCGGCGGAGCGCGGCGTCCCGGTGACCGTCCACCGCTGCGGGCGGATCAGCGGGGACACCCTGAGCGGCGCGGGCTCCAGCCGTGACGTGTTCTGGCAGCTCGCGCGCGCCATGATCGTCACGGGGGCGGCGCCGCGCGCGGCGGACGACGGACCGGCCCCGGTGATCGACCTGATCCCCGCCGACTGGACCGCGGCGGCCATCGTCCGCCTGTCCCGCAACCCGGCCGCCCTCGGCCTGGCGCACCATCTCACCTGCCCCTCCCCCGTGCCCTTCGACACCGTCCTCGGGCACCTGCGGGCGTACGGCTACCGGCTGGACGCCCTGGACCTGGACACCTGGACGCGCGTGCTCCGTGAGCGCGCCGACGCGGAGGCGGCCGAGGAGGGCGCCACGGGAACGCTGGACGCGGCAGTGCTGCTCACCGACACACTGCCCGCCCTCGCCCGCGTCGGCAGACTGCGCCTGGACCGGGCCAACACCGTGGCGGGGCTGGCCGGTTCGCATCTCGCATTCCCGCCGCTGGACGGCGAGCTGATCCGCCGTTACGCCGACCACTTCGTGGCGTCCGGCTTCTTCCCGCCGCCCGCCGGGCACTGACCGCGGCGCACCGCGGACGTGCCGGGGCCGGACCCCGGCACGTCCGCGTGCCCGCCTCACACTCCCTTCCTCACACCCTCTCAGTTCGACCGAGCGAAGAAAGGTACGCCGTGAGCAACCCCTGGGACGACACCGAGGGCACGTTCCTCGTACTGGTCAACGACGAAGGACAGCACTCCTTATGGCCGTCCTTCACCACCGTGCCCGCCGGGTGGACCGCCGTGCGCGGCCCCGCCGGGCGTGAGGAGTGCCTCGCCTACATCGAGGAGAACTGGACCGACATGCGGCCCAAGAGCCTCGTCGAATACCACAACCGGCTCTCGGAGGTGCGGTCCGCATGAACGAGCACATCGACGGGCATCCTGCGCCCCGCCCCTACCCGTTCAGCGAAGCGGTCGCCCTGGACGTCGACCCGCTCTACGCGAAGCTGCGCACCGAGGAGCCCGTCGTACGGGTCAGCTGCCCTTTCGGCGAAGACGCCTGGCTCGTCACCAGGCACGCGGACATGAAGACGATCCTCGCGGACCCCCGCTTCAGCCGGGCGCTGGCCCAGGAGCACGACGAGTCCCGGATGACGCCGCTGCCCATCCACACGAGCATCCTGGGGATGGACTCCCCCGACCACACCCGGCTGCGCCGTCTCCTCGCCAAGGTCTTCACCATGCGGCGCGTCGAACTGCTGCGGCCGCGCATCGAGCGGGAGGCCCACCGGCTGATCGACGCGCTGGTCGCCGCGGGGCCGCCGGGAGACCTGATGGAGAGCTTCGCGGTGCCCTTCGCGGGCACCGTCGTCTGCGAGCTGCTCGGCGTCCCGTTCGAGGACCGCGAGCAGTTCCGCGGCTGGCTGGACGCCTTCTCCGCCACGACGGTGATGACGGAGGAGGAGATCGAGGCGGACACCCAGCGGCTGCACGGCTACATCGGGCGGCTGATGGTGACCCGGCGCGCGGCACCGCAGGACGACCTGATCAGCGCGATGGTCAAGGCCAGCGACGAGGAGGACAAGCTCTCCGAGAAGGAGCTCGTGGAGCTGGCGAGCGTCCTGCTGATCGCCGGTCACGAGACCGTCTCCTCCCAGATGATCGACTCCCTGCACGTGCTGCTGACGCACCCGGAGCAGCTGGCCGCGCTGAAGCGGAGTCCGGAGCTGATGCCCGGCGCGATCGAGGAGATGCTGCGCTATGTGCCGCTCATTTCCCACGTCACCTTCGCGCGCTATGCGAAGGAGGACGTCGAGCTGAGCGGCACGCTCGTCCGCGCGGGCGAATCGGTGCTGCCCGCGATTCCCTCCGCCAACCGCGACGAATCGGTCTTCGAGAACGCGGACCGCTTCGACATCCTGCGGGAGCACAATCCGCACCTGGGATTCGGCTACGGAATCCACCGCTGCCTCGGCGCGCCGCTCGCCCGCCTGGAAATGGAAGTGGCACTGGATTCGCTGCTGCACCGGCTGCCCGGCATGCGCTGCGCGGTTCCCGTGGAGGAGCTGGAATGGAAGGACGGCATGCAGGTGCGCAGCCTGCTCGAACTGCCCGTCGTCTGGGGGTGATTCACGGGAATCGCGGGGTTCCCGTGAATCCCGGGTGACGGAACGGGCCTCCTCGTCCGCGAGGAGGCCCGTTCACCGTTCTTCGCGCCGTACCGTCAGGTTCTTCGCGCCGTACGTACCGTCAGGCGAGCCGCCAGCCGGGGTCGGTGGGGCTGCTGTCCCGGGTGGCGGCGGGGTCGCGACTGACCACCGGGTCCAGCACGGCGTCGATCGCGGCCAGGACGTCCTCCTCCAGGCGGACCCCGGCGGCCTTGGCGTTGTCGGTGATCTGCTCGGGGCGCGAGGCGCCGATCACGGCGGAGGCCACATTGGGGTGCTGGAGCACCCAGGCCAGGGAGAGCTGGGCGATCGTCAGCCCGAGGCCGTCGGCGACGGGCCGCAGCTGCTGGACGCGGCCGAGGACGTCGTCCTTCAGCCAGTTCTCCAGCACCGGCGAGCCGTCGTTGGAGTCCAGCGCGCGGGACCGCGCGGGCCACTCCTGCCCGGGCAGGTACTTGCCGGTCAGGACGCCCTGCGCGAGGGGCGACCAGACGAGCTGTCCGACGCCCAGCTCCTCGCAGGCGGGCATCACCTCGGCCTCGGGCACCCGCCACAGCGCGGAGTACTGCGGCTGGCTGGAGACCAGGGAGATCCGCAGCTCCCGGGCGAGGGCATGGCCGCGCCGGATCTGGTCGGCCGTCCACTCGGAGACCCCGATGTAGTGCGCCTTGCCGGCGTGGACCACGTCGGCGAAGGCCTCCATGGTCTCCTCCAGCGGGGTGGAGGGGTCGAAGCGGTGGGCCTGGTAGACGTCCACGTGGTCCGTGCCCAGGCGGCGCAGGGAATTGTCGATGGACTCGCGGATGTGCTTGCGGGAGAGGCCGAGGTCGTTGCGGCCGGGGCCGGTGGGCGCGAAGACCTTGGTGAGGATCTCCAGGCCCTCCCGGCGCTCGCTTTTCAGCGCCCGCCCCAGGGATTCCTCGGCGAGGGTGTCGGCATAGACATCGGCGGTGTCGAAGGTGGTGATTCCGGCGTCGAGCGCGGCCCGCACACAGGCGAGTTCCGTTTCCTCGTCCCGCGCGGAACTCCGGGTGAGCCAGTTGCCGTAGGCGATGCGGCTGACTATCAGTCCACTGCGTCCCAGGTGACGGAAATCCATGTGCCCACACTATTCAAAGGACTTGGGCCCGTCCGGCGAATGCGGAATCCGGGGCTGATGTTCCGCGGGCCCCGGCAGCAGCGTCCCCGGCTCGGCCGCGGCGACCTCGACGGCCTCCGTTTTGAGGCTGCGCCTCTGCTGCTTCGCGACCCAGTGGGCGAGCCACGACAGGAGCATGCACATCCCGATGTAGATCGGCGAGATGATCATGACGACGGGGATGAACGGAAGTCCGTAGTCGAGATTGCCGGCGATCAGCTTGCCCGCGTGCAGGAACTCCTCGTAGGTGATGAGGAAGCCCAGCGAGGTGTCCTTCAGGGCGACGACGAGCTGGCTGATGATCGTCGGGAGCATCGCCCGGAGCGCCTGCGGCACCAGGACGTACGTCATCACCTGGGTCTTGCGCATGCCCAGGGAGTACGCGGCCTCCCGCTGGCCGCGGTCGACCGTGTTCACGCCCGTACGGAAGACCTCCGCGAGCACCGAGCCGTTGTAGAGCGTCAGGCCGGTGACGAGGGCGGGCAGCGGCTGGACCTTGAGCGCGACGAACACGAAGAAGATCATGACCAGCACCGGCATCGCCCGGAAGAACTCCACCAGCAGCGTGGCGAGCCAGCGCACCGGCCGGTGTGCGGAGAGCCGGGCCGTGGCGAGCACCCCGCCGAGCGCGAGGGAGAGCACGGCGGCGTACACGAACGCCTTGAGGGTGTTGCCGAGGCCGCGCAGCAGCAGTTCCTGGATGCCCTTGTAGGTGAAGGGGTCCCACTTCTGCGCGGTGAACTGATGGGTGTCGAAGAGGAGATACACCACCCAGGCGACGAGACCGGCGATCAGGGCGGTGGCGACGGCGCCGTAGAGCAGGTGCCGCCGCCGGGCCAGCGGGCCGGGGATGTCGTAGAGCGCGGTCGAGCCGGTGGAGGATGTGGCGACGGCGGTCATCGGGCGACTCCCCAGCGCTTCTCCAGCACGTTGAAGGCCGCGCTGATGGTCAGGGTCACGATCAGGTAGCCGACGGCGATCCAGACGAAGGACCAGACGATGCTGTAGCCCAGCTCGTTGAGGGACTTGTAGGTGCCGAGCAGCTCGGTGACGCTGAACGAGCCCGCGATCGCGGAGTTCTTGGCGAGCGCGATCAGCGTCGAGCCGACGGGCGGGATCACGGAGCGGAAGGCCTGCGGCAGCACGACGCAGCCGAGCGTCTGGGTGAAGGTCATGCCGAGGCTGCGGGCGGCCTCGCCCTGCCCGACCGGCACCGTGTTGATGCCCGCCCTGACGGCCTCGCAGATGAACGCCGACGTATAGCAGCCGAGCGCGAGGATCGCGAAGAGCTGGAACGGCAGGACGACGCCGAACCGCGGCAGCCCGAGCAGCACCGCGAAGAACAGCAGCGTGAGCGGGGTGTTGCGGAGCACCGTCACCCACACCGTGCCGAAGGCCCGCAGCGAGCCGACGGGCGCGACACGGAAGGAGGCCATCAGAAAGCCCAGGACGAGGGCCAGGAGCGAGGCGTAGACGGTGAGTTCGACGGTGCCCAGCAGCCCCTTGCCGTAGAGGGAGAGATTGTCGGTGAGTACGTTCACGGGGCATCAGCTCGCCGGGTAGCGGTCGACGGGCGGCGGCTGGGGAGCGGGCACCCCGGACAGGCCGAGGGTCGCGTCGTACGCCTTCTTCCAGTCGCCGTTCTTCTCGTGGGCCTCGATGGCGTCGTCGAGGGCGAAGCGCAGGGCGGTGTCCCCGCGGGGCACGCCGATGCCGTAGGGCTCCTTGGAGAAGGGCCTGCCGGCGATCCTCAGCTCGTCGGGGGCCTTGGCGGCGAACCCCATGAGGATGGTGTCGTCGGTGGTGACCGCGTCCACCTGGAGGCTGAGGAGGTTGTCCACGCAGATCGAGTACGTGTCGTAGGCGACCGCGATCGCCTTGGGGTAGTCGCGCTGGATGCGCTGGAGCGGAGTGGAGCCCGCGGCCGAGCAGACCTTCTTGCCCGCCAGGTCCTGCGGCCCGTCGATGCCTTTCTCGTCCTTGCGCACCAGCAGGGACTGCCCGGCGATGTAGTACGGCCCGGCGAAGCCGACCTGCCGCTTGCGCAGGTCGTTGATGGTGTAGGTGCCGACGTAGTAGTCGATCTGGCCGTTCTGCAGGGCGGTCTCGCGGTTGGCGGAGGCGATCGTGCGAAAGACGACGGTCTTCGGGTCGAAGCCGAGGGAGGCGGACATCATCCGGGCGATCTCGATGTCGTAGCCGGAGTAGAGGCCGGTGGCCGGGTCCTTCTCGCCGAGGTAGGGCTGGTCCTCCTTGGCGCCGACGACGAGGTGGCCGCGGCTCCTGGCGTTCCGCCAGGTCGGGGAGTCGGGCAGCTGGAAGCCGGCCGCGACGTGGTAGACGGGGAGCTGGTCGGCCCTGGGGCCCTTGACGGGCGGGCTGCCCTCCTTGCCGCAGGCGGCGAGGAAGGAGAGCAGCAGTACGGCGACGAAGGCCGTACGGGCGCGGCGGGTCGGCCTCAACCGGTTCACCGCCCCTCAGTGCTTCAGGATCTTGGAGAGGAAGTCCCTGGCGCGCTCGCTCTCGGGCGCGGTGAAGAACTCCTCCGGGGGGCGGTCCTCGACGATGCGGCCGTCCGCCATGAAGACGACACGGTTGGCGGCGGAACGGGCGAAGCCCATCTCGTGGGTGACCACGACCATGGTCATGCCGTCCCGGGCGAGCTGCTGCATGACCTCCAGCACCTCGTTGATCATCTCCGGGTCGAGCGCGGAGGTCGGCTCGTCGAAGAGGAGTGCCTTGGGGTCCATCGCGAGGGCGCGGGCGATGGCCACACGCTGCTGCTGGCCGCCGGAGAGCTGCGCGGGGTACTTGTCGGCGTGGGCGAGCAGGCCCACGCGCTCCAGCAGCTCGCGCGAGCGCTTGTCGGCCTCCTCCTTGCCGCGCTTGCGGACCTTGACCTGGGCGAGAGAGACATTGGCCAGCACGGTCTTGTGGGCGAACAGGTTGAAGGACTGGAAGACCATCCCGACCTCCGCCCGCAGCCGGGCGAGCTCCCGGCCCTCCTCGGGAAGGGGGTGCCCGTCGAGGGTGATCGTGCCGGACTCCACGGGTTCGAGGCGGTTGATGGTCCGGCACAGGGTCGACTTGCCGGAGCCGGAGGGGCCGATGATCACGACCACTTCGCCGCGGCCGACGGTGAGGTCGATGTCCTTGAGGACGTGCAGCTGTCCGTAGTGCTTGTTGACGTTCCGCAGTTCGATCAGAGGATCGAGGACCATGCTCACCTCTCGCCGGTAGCGGGCCCGCTACCGGCGCAGATTACCGCCGCTTTGGGTGGTTTGCGTGGTGTGACACCCGCGCGTCTCCTGGGGGCTGCGCCCCCTGGGCCCCCGTTGCGCCTACCGGGAGTACGTCTTGCGCTGCGCGCGGCTGCGGGTCGGTGCGCGGCGCCTATCGGAGTGCCTCTTGCGCTTGACGCGCGGCCGCGGGTCGGTGGCCCGTTGCGCCTACCGGGCTGCCACCCGGGCCCGGCGCGCGGCTGCGGGTCGTCGACGGCTGGTCGCGCAGTTCCCCGCGCCCCTGATGGGGCGCGGCCCGTCGGCTGTGCTTACGCCTCCGCCTTCCCGGTTGTGGGCATGCGTTCCGCAAAGGGCTGGGGGTCCCCCCGGACGGAGTCTGGGGGGACCCCCAGCCC
>NZ_JAINFC010000263.1 GCF_020740835.1 Streptomyces sp. UNOC14_S4 | reverse complement strand
CCCCTGTGGCGGTCCCCATGGCCCCGGCCACCGTCGAAGGGCTCGCCGTCGGCTGCTCGGCACACATCGGCGTGCACGGCTACGTGGCCGCCGCCCCGTACGCCGAGCCCCGCTCGCGGCTCACCCTGGTGATCAGCTGGCTGGACGACGACCAGCTCGGCATCGTGGACAAGACCGAATTCAACTACCGCAGGGTCCTGCTGCCCGGCGAGCGGTTCGCGATGACCCTGCCGTCGGGGGAGTCCCTGCCCGGCGCGTACCTCTACGTCAGCCGGCACGGCGTACTGACCGACGGCCCCGGCGGCCCGCCGCTCCCCGGTGGCGGCGACCAGCGCGCTTTGCTCGCGCGGCTGCTCGCGGGCTCCGCCGCCCTGCGGGAGCTGCTCGGCCCCGACCCGGAGAGCTGGGTCGAGCGGGCACGGGCGGCGGAGGACGTACGCCGGGCGGGCAAGCGCGCCTTCCAGGAGCTCGGCTGGGTGCTGCCCGTCACTCGTATAAATTTCACATAACGGGAACCGTCAAGACCTCGTTATGCTCGTACCCCTTACGGGGGCTTACGCCCTGAAGAGCTCGCGAGGGGCGGAGAATGATCGAGGCAGTCGGTCTGACGAAGCGCTACGGCGCCAGGACGGCCGTGCACAATCTGTCGTTCCAGGTGCGGCCCGGGGTTGTCACCGGCTTCCTCGGACCCAACGGTTCCGGCAAGTCGACGACGATGCGCATGATCGTCGGCCTGGACAGGCCGACGTCCGGACAGGTCACCATCGGCGGCCTCCCCTATGCCCAGCTGCCCAACGCGCCCCGCCAGGTCGGCGCCCTCCTCGACGCGAAGGCCGTGCACGGCGGCCGCAGCGCGCGGCTGCACCTGCTCTCGCTGGCCCAGCTCGCGGGCATCCCCGCGCGCCGGGTGGACGAGGTGCTCGGCGTCGTCGGCCTGCAGGGCGTGGCAGGCAAGCGTTCCAAGGGCTTCTCCCTCGGCATGGGCCAGCGCCTGGGCATCGCCGCGGCGCTGCTCGGCGACCCCCAGGTACTGCTCTTCGACGAGCCGGTCAACGGTCTGGACCCCGAGGGCATCCTCTGGGTCCGCAATCTGATGAAGCAGCTCGCGGCGGAGGGCCGTACGGTCTTCGTCTCCTCGCACCTGATGAGCGAGATGGCCCTGACCGCCGACCACCTGATCGTCATCGGCCGCGGACAGCTGCTCGCGGACATGAGCGTCAAGGACTTCATCGCCGCGAACTCCGCGGGCTTCGCGCGCGTACGCACCCCGGACACCGAGCCGGAGAGCCGCGAGAAGCTGACGGCCGCGCTGGTCGAGGCGGGCGGCCAGGTGCTGTCCGAGCCGGACGGCGCCCTGCGCGTCACCGGTGTGCCGCTCCCCCGGATCAGCGACCTCGCGCACGACGCGGACGTCCGCCTCTGGGAGCTCTCCCCGCACCAGGCGTCGCTGGAGGAGGCGTACATGCGGATGACGCAGGCGGCCGTCGACTATCGCTCGACCGCCGACCAGCGCGCGGGCCTGTGGCAGGCCCCCGGCCCGTACGGCCAGGCCCCCGGCCACGGCATGCCGCCGCAGGCCTGGGCGCCGCCCGCGCCGGAGAACCCGTACCCCGTCCTGCCGGGCGAGCAGCCGAACCCGTACGCCCAGCAGGCCGTCCCGCAGGCCGCCGTGCCCGCGGCCCCGGTGGCACCGCGGGCGAGATCGGGCACATCACGCTGGACGAGGCCGGGCCGGTGTGCCGCTGCGGCAACCGCGGCTGCCTGGAGACCTTCACCGCCGCCCGCTACGTCCTGCCGCTGCTCCACTCGACCCATGGCACCGACCTGACCGTGGCGCGCATGGTGGAGCTCGCGCGCGGGGGCGACCCCGGCTGCCGACGGGTGATCGGCGACGTCGGCAGACACATCGGCAGTGGCGTGGCCAACCTCTGCAATCTCCTCAACCCCAGCCGGGTCGTGCTCGGCGGCGACCTCGCCGACTCCGGCGAGCTGGTGCTCGGGCCGATCCGGGAGTCGGTCTCCCGGTACGCGATCCCCAGCGCCGCACGGCAGTTGGAGGTCGTGCCCGGCGCGCTGGGCGGCCGTTCCGAGGTGCTGGGCGCGCTCGCGCTCGTCCTGAGCGAGATGGGCGACGCGACCCTCCTGGACGATTCCCGGCCGTCCGACACGCCGGTGCCCGCCTGAGCCGTCCGGCGGCGGATGCTCCCTCCGCTCGTGTGGCTCCCGCGTTCACGCAGGTAACGAATGGCATCGTTGCCATCTCGTTAAGGGTTGACTTCTTGACGCTCTGTTGACCGCCGAGTTGACTTCCAGCCACCTCGGCCGCGACGAAGCGGCCTCGTCAGGGAGGTATCTGCACGTGAAAACGCATCTGCGGCGTGCCGCTGTGGTCGTCGCGGCCGTCTCGATGGCAGTGGGCCTCGCCGCCTGCGGCAGCGCCAAGGAAGCCGGCGGCGGGGACAAGAAGAAGGACAAGAAGGGCTCGCTGACCATCGGCCTCCTGCTGCCGGAGAACCAGACCGCCCGCTACGAGCGGTTCGACAAGCCCCTGATCGAGAAGAAGATCAAGGAGCTCGCGGGCACGGGCACCACCGTCCTCTACGAGAACGCCAAGCAGGACGCGTCGGTCCAGCAGCAGCAGGTCGACACGATGATCACCAAGAAGGTCGACGCCCTGATCCTCGACTCGGTGGACGCCAAGTCGATAGCGAGCTCGGTGAAGAAGGCCACGGACAAGGGCATCCCCGTCGTCGCGTACGACCGTCTCGCCGAGGGCCCTGTCAAGGCGTACACCTCCGTCGACAACGAGCGGGTCGGCAGGATCCAGGGCGAGTCGCTGCTCAAGGCGCTCGGCGGCGATGCCGCCAAGGGCGAGATCGTGATGATGAACGGCTCCGTCACCGACCCCAACGCCAAGATGTACAAGGATGGCGCCCACGCCGTGCTCGACGGCAAGGTGAAGATCGGCAAGGAGTACGACACCAAGGAGTGGAAGCCGGAGAACGCCAACGAGAACATGAAGGGCGCCATCTCCTCCCTCGGCAAGGACAGGATCGTCGGCGTCTACTCGGCCAACGACGGCATGGCGGGCGGCATCATCACCGCCCTCAAGAGCGCGGGCTTCGACAGGCTGCCCCCGGTCACCGGCCAGGACGCCGAGCTGTCGGCCGTCCAGCGCATCCTCGCGGACGAGCAGTTCATGAGCGTCTACAAGCCCTACAAGCCCGAGGCGGACGCCGCGGCCGAACTGGCCGTCGCCCTCGCGCGCGGCGAGAAGCCCGACGGCATCGCCAAGTCCACCGTCGACAGCGGCTCCGAGAAGAGGATCCCCTCCATCATCGTCACCCCCTTCGCCCTGACCAAGGCCGACATCGCCCAGTACGTGGGCAAGGAGGGCTTCTTCACCCTGAACGAGATCTGCACCGCCAAGTACAAGGCGCAGTGCGAGAAGGCCGGCCTGAAGTGACCGCGGCGTCCCGTCGGCAGCGGCGGTGAAGGAGATGATGCACGTGTCCGCTACGCCCGTGCTGGCGTTGCGCGGGATCTCCAAGCGGTTCGGTGCCGTCCAGGCGCTCACCGACGTCGAGCTGGAGATCCACGCCGGTGAGGTGGTCGCCCTGGTCGGTGACAACGGCGCCGGCAAGTCCACCCTCGTCAAGACCATCGCCGGGGTCGGCCCCGCCGACGAGGGCGTGATCGAGTGGCAGGGCCGCCGGGTCACCGTCGACCGGCCGTACGCCGCCCAGGAGCTGGGCATCGCGACCGTCTACCAGGACCTCGCGCTGTGCGACAACCTCGACGTCGTCGGCAACCTCTTCCTCGGCCGGGAGATCGTCCGCGCCGGGGTGCTCGACGAGGTCGAGATGGAGCGCCGCGCCCGTGAGCTGCTCGCCACCCTGTCCATCCGGATTCCCAGTGTCCGGATTCCGGTCGCCTCGCTCTCCGGCGGGCAGCGGCAGACCGTCGCCATCGCCCGCTCCCTGCTGGGCGAGCCCAAGGTCGTCATCCTCGACGAGCCCACCGCGGCACTCGGTGTCGAGCAGACCGCACAGGTCCTCGACCTGGTCGAACGGCTCCGGGAACGCGGCCTCGGCGTCATCCTCGTCAGCCACAACATGGCCGACGTGCGGGCCGTCGCCGACCGGGTCGCGGTGCTCCGGCTGGGCCGCAACAACGGCACCTTCGAGGTGCGCGCCACCTCGCAGGAGGACATCGTCTCCGCCATCACCGGCGCCACTGACAACGCTGTCACCCGCCGTGCGGCCCGTCGGCGGCCGGAGGGCGAGCAGGGGATCTCGGACGGGAAGCAGGAAAAGGAGGGGGACCGGTGAGCACCGAATCCTCGCAACCGGCTCCGGCCGGCGGGGCGCTCCCCGACAACGGCCAGCCGGCTGACAACGGTCAGCCGCCCGCCGCGGGTGCCGTCGCGCCCGTCGACCCGCGGCTGCTGGTCCGGCAGGAAGGATTCGCCGGTTACTGGAGCGAATTCGGCCGCAAGCTGAGCAGCGGGGAACTGGGCTCGCTGCCCGTGGTCGTCGGCCTGGTCCTGATCGCCGTCATCTTCCAGCTGCGCGACTCGGCCTTCCTGGGCGCGGAGAACCTCTCCAACCTCTTCGTCACCGCCGCCGGGACGGGTCTGATCGCCGTCGGCATCGTCTTCGTCCTGATCCTCGGCGAGATCGACCTCTCCGTGGGCTCGGTGAGCGGGCTGGCCGCGGCCGTCTTCGCCGTGCTCAACGTCCAGCACGGCATGCCCGAGTGGCTCGCGCTGATCGTCGCGCTCCTCTCCGGCGCGGTGATCGGCGCCCTGCACGGGTTCTTCTTCGCCCGGATCGGGGTGCCCGCGTTCGTGGTGACCCTGGCCGGTCTGCTCGGCTGGAACGGCCTGATGCTTCAGGTGCTCGGCTCCAACGGCACCATCAACCTCGACGACTCCGGGCTCGTCGCGGGCCTCACCAACCACTACTTCACCGACATCTCGGCGGCGTACGGCCTGGCGACGCTGAGCGTGGCCGCGTTCTTCCTGCTGTCCCTGCGCGACAGCAGGCGCCGCGAGGCCGCGGGCGTGCCCAGCCGCCCGTTCAGCGAGACCGTGCTGCGCACGGCGGCGCTGGCGGTGCCCGCCTATGTGGTGGCCTGGCTGTTCAACCAGTACAAGGGCCTGCCGCTGGCCGTGGTGATCTTCCTCGGGGTGGTGGTCGCCCTCGACTTCGTGCTGCGGCGCACCCCGTACGGCCGGAAGGTCTTCGCGCTCGGCGGCAGTGTCGAGGCGGCCCGGCGCGCCGGTGTGAACGTGGCGGCGATCCGGATCTCGGTGTTCGCGCTCTCCGGGACGATGGCCGCGCTCGGCGGGATGTTCTTGGCCTCCCAGATCAACGCCGCGAACCAGTCCTCCGGGGCGGGCAGCCTGCTGATGAACGCCATCGCGGCGGCCGTCATCGGCGGTACGAGCCTCTTCGGCGGCCGCGGCAAGACGTGGTCCGCGCTGCTCGGTGTGCTGGTCATCCAGTCCATCGCCTCGGGCATGGCGCTGCTGGGCATCGCGTCGGCGGTGCAGTACATGATCACGGGGGCGGTGTTGCTCGCCGCTGTTGTCATCGACTCGGTTTCGCGGCGTACGCAGAAGTCCGCCGGCCGGGCCTGACGCTACGGGGTGAGCCCGGTGGGCTGTCGCGCCTACGGGGGTGCCTCGTCGGCTCGGTCGGCGGCTGCGGGTCGTGTGTGGCTGGTCGCGCAGTTCCCCGCGCCCCTACGGGGCGCAAGCCTTGCAGGGCGCGGGGAACCGGGCGTTCAGCTCACGTTGACCGCCGCGTCGTCCACGACGAAGTCCGTGGCCAGGGAGGAGTCCTCGGTGCCGGTGAAGGTGAGGGGCGCCGACTTGCCCGCGAACGCGGAGAGGTCGAAGGTCTTCTGCGCGTAGCCGGTGTTGCTGTCGGCGTTGGACCAGGAGCCCAGCTGGGTGCTGCCCGCCGTGAGCGTCAGCTTGTCGTAGGCGGTGCTGCCGGTCTCCTTGGTGTCGATGTGCAGCCAGAAGCTCAGCGTGGCGTGGCAGCCCGCCGGGACGGTCACGGTCTGCGCGAGGGTGTCGGTGTGCGTGGTGCCGTAGCCGTCGAGCCACGCCTTCCAGGAGCCGGAGTGGGCGGGCTGCGAGGCACTGTTGTCGATCACGCCGGAGGACGCGGTCCAGGGCGCTGCCGTGCCGGTCTCGAACCCGGGGTTGCCCAGCAGCTGGGCCGGGGTGCAGCCGCCGCCCGCCGCGGTGACGGTCCAGGAGAAGGACGCGCTCCCGGAGGCCTTCGTGGCGTCCTGCGCGGTGACGGTGACGCTCGACGTGCCGGGCGTGGTGGGCTTGCCGCTGATGACGCCGGTCGCCACGTCGATGGCCAGGCCGGCGGGCAGCCCGGTGGCGCTGTAGGCGAGTTTCTGCGTGGTGTCGGAGTCGGTGGCCTTGATCGCCAGGGAGACGGCCGACCCCACGGTGGTGCTCTGGTTGCCCGGGCCGGTCACGGTGACCGTGTTGCCGCCGCTGGTGCCGCCGGTGAAGGCGGCGGTGCCGTTCGGGGTGCCGAGGCCGGTCGGCCCGTCGTAGCCGGTGCCCGCCGTGCACAGGTAGGACGGGGTGCAGGTGCCGTTGGCGCCGCTGGTCACGTCGTTGAGCGCGGAGGGGCGGGCGTACGGGTACGAGGCCGGGTAGCTGCCCGCCGCCGGGGTGCCGGCGAGGGCGTAGACGGCGGCGACGATCGGGGACGAGGCGCTGGTGCCGCCGTACACGTTCCAGCCCGAGGCCTGGTAGGTGTCGTACACCGCGACGCCGGTGGCGGGGTCGGCGACGGCCGAGACGTCGGCGACGGTCCGCTTGGCGCAGCCGGTGTCGTGCTGCCAGGAGGGCTTGGCGTCATAGGCGGAGCAGCCCGAGCCCGCGCCCTGGCCGCCCGCGCTCGATCCCCAGACCGACTCGGTCCAGCCGCGCGCGTTGCCCGACCGGCTGAGCGAGGTGCCGCCCACCGAGGTCACGAACCGGGAGGCCGCCGGGTACTCGACGCCGTAGCCGCTGTCGCCGGAGCTGACGGTGATCGCGACGCCGGGGTGGTCGAAGTAGGACGAGTCCGACGTGGGGTCGGTGGCGTCCTCGGCGCCGCCGTAGCTGTTGGAGACGTACTTGGCGCCCATCGTCACGGCACGGTTCACCGCGGCGCCCAGGTCGTTCATGGTCGCGCTGTTCGCCTCGACCAGCAGGATGTGGCACTGCGGGCAGACGGCGCTGACCATGTCCACGTCCAGCGAGATCTCCCCGGCCCAGCCGGAGTCGGCCGTGGGGTAGCTGGTGCCGCCGTTCTGGTCGGCTTTCCTGAAGCAGCCGTTGGCGGTGGTGCACGCGGGCAGGCCGTACTGGGAGCGGTACGTGGCCAGGTCCTGCTCGGCGCTGGGGTCGTCGTACGCGTCGACGATGGCCACGGTGGTCCCGGCACCCGCGTCCGCGGGCAGGGCGTACGCGCCGCGCAGGTCGGAGGGCCCGAACCCGGAGGGCAGGACGTCCGTGGTGATGCCCCGGTGCTGCTGGATGTCCGTCCGGGCGAGCGCGAGGCAGGCCATCCTGCCGGGCGCGGTCGTGCGCGAGCAGAGGCGCTTGGTGGGGGCCTGGCCGGCCGACTGCGCGTGCGCCGCGGGGGAGGCGGCGATCAGGCCGCCGGTGACCAGCGCGGCGAGGGATAACAGAGCGGTGACGGCACGGCCCCGGCGCGTGTGGTCCGCGGGCCGGCTGGAGCGGAAGGATCTCTTCGCCTGGCGTCTCTCTGTGTGCATGGAACGCCCTCCATGGGGGGTCGCGGGCGGGTGCGCCCCTGATTTATGGCGCGCTCATGACAAGCGTCCGCCCGGAAAAACGCCACCTCGGTGGGTGGTGGCATGGATCGAACGTAGCGACGCCTGTTCCCAAGGAACAACAGAGGGGAAAGCAAAGGGTTCGCTATCCCGGTCCCCGTAAGGGGCGCGGGGCTGTGACATGGTGCGGCTCCGCCGCGTGGGCGCGACAAGCCGAAGACGACCCGCAGCCGCCCACCGGACTCAGGTGGCAACCCGGTGGGCGCAGCCGGAGAGGGGGAGTAACTCAAGGCGCCGACTCGCACCACAGCGACGGGGGTCCGGGGGCATAGCCCCCGGCGGGGTTCGGGGCGGAGCCCCCGAGGGCGCCCTGAGGCCGGGAAATGGCGGCGGTGCGCCATTCGCGTGAGATACGTGGCCCCACCCGTTCACCGCCACCGCGGACGGAACATTAGACTCGACAGACCGGCAAGGCTCGACAGGCTCGTACAGCTCGATGAAGAGGAGGCACGGGTGGCGCTGCTGACCCGCATCAGGGGACCGCGCGATCTGGACCGGCTGAGCCCGGAGCAGCTCGACGAGCTGGCCGCGGAGATCCGCACCTTCCTCGTCGACGCCGTGGCCAAGACCGGCGGGCACCTCGGCCCCAACCTCGGTGTGGTCGAGCTCACCATCGCCCTGCACCGGGTCTTCGACTCGCCGAAGGACAAGGTGCTCTTCGACACCGGCCACCAGAGCTATGTGCACAAGCTGCTCACCGGCCGCCAGGACTTCTCCGGGCTCCGCGGCAAGGACGGCCTGTCCGGCTACCCCTCGCGCGCCGAGTCCGAGCACGACGTCATCGAGAACAGCCACGCCTCCACCGTGCTGTGCTGGGCCGACGGCCTCGCCAAGGCCAACCAGCTCCGCGGCAGGGCCGACCACGTGGTCGCCGTCATCGGTGACGGCGCCCTGACCGGCGGCATGGCCTGGGAGGCGCTCAACAACATCGCCATCGCCAAGGACCGCCCGCTCGTCATCGTCGTCAACGACAACGAGCGCTCCTACGCGCCCACCATCGGCGGCCTCGCCAACCACCTCGCCACCCTGCGCACCACCGACGGCTACGAGCGCTTCCTCGCCCGCGGCAAGGACCTGCTGGAGCGCACCCCCGTCCTCGGCAAGCCGCTCTACGAGACGCTGCACGGCGCCAAGAAGGGCCTGAAGGACTTCATCGCCCCGCAGGGCATGTTCGAGGACCTGGGCCTGAAGTACGTCGGCCCCATCGACGGCCACGACGTCACGGCGCTGGAGTCCGCCCTGCAGCGCGCCAAGCGCTTCAACGGCCCCGTCCTCGTCCACTGCCTCACCGAGAAGGGCCGCGGCTACCGGCCCGCCGAGCAGCACGAGGGCGACCGTTTCCACGGCATCGGCGTCATCCACCCGGACACGGGCCTGCCGGTCTCCTCGGGCGGCGCCGACTGGACCTCCGTCTTCGGTGACGAGATGGTCGAGCTCGGCCGCGAGCGCGAGGACATCGTCGCGATCACCGCGGCCATGCTCCAGCCCGTCGGCCTGGAGAAGTTCGCCAAGGCCTTCCCCGACCGCGTCTACGACGTGGGCATCGCCGAGCAGCACGCGGCGACGTCCGCGGCCGGTCTGGCGACGGGCGGGCTGCACCCGGTGTTCGCGGTGTACGCGACGTTCCTCAACCGTGCGTTCGACCAGGTGCTGATGGACGTGGCGCTGCACAAGTGCGGTGTGACGTTCGTCCTGGACCGGGCCGGGGTGACCGGTACGGACGGTGCTTCGCACAACGGCATGTGGGACATGTCGATCCTCCAGGTCGTGCCCGGCCTGCGGATCGCCGCCCCGCGCGACGCCGACCAGGTCCGCGCCCAGCTGCGCGAGGCCGTCGAGGTCAAGGACGCGCCGACCGTCGTGCGCTACTCCAAGGGCGCGGTCGGCCCCGCCGTCGAGGCCGTCGGCCGGGTCGGCGGCATGGACGTCCTGCGCGAACCCGCCGAGGGCGCGGACCGTCCCGACGTCCTCCTCGTCTCCGTGGGCGCCCTCGCGCCCATGTGCCTGGAGATCGCCGGACTCCTCGACCAGCAGGGCATCTCCTCGACCGTCGTCGACCCGCGCTGGGTCAAGCCGGTCGACGAGGCCCTGCCGGGGCTCGCGGCGCGGCACCGCGTCGTGGTCACCGTCGAGGACAACAGCCGCGTCGGCGGTGTGGGCTCGGCGGTCGCGCAGGCGCTGCGGGACGCCGACGTCGACCTGCCGCTGCGCGACTTCGGTATTCCGCCGCGGTTCCTCGACCACGCGTCGCGCAAGGAGGTCATGGCGGAGATCGGGCTGACCGCGCCGGACATCGCGCGGCAGGTGATCGGTCTGGTGTCGAAGATCGACGGGCGGCTGGAGGACGAGGCGGAGTCGGCTCCCGCCGAGGTTGCCCGCGACTAGGGTTACCCGGCAGCGAACTGTCACCCTCCGGGGGCTCCGCCCCCGGGCCCCCGCGCCCACCGGGCTGCCTCGTGAGCTCGGTGCGCGGCTGCGGGTCGGTGGCCCGTCGCGCC
>NZ_JAINFC010000262.1 GCF_020740835.1 Streptomyces sp. UNOC14_S4 | reverse complement strand
GAATCGGAATCGGAAGCAGAACCGGGGTCGGGGTGGGTATCGGGAGCGGGGCTGCGGCCCTGGACACCGCGATGGGCAGGGCCGCCGGGTTCTGCGTCCGCGATGCCCAGGCACCGGAGCGCCATGCGCAGGAAGGCCGCTCGGGGGACGGCCGCACTGACGAAGGCCGTACGGGACACGGCGACGGGCCGTCGCCGGAGGGGTCACCGGAGGAACCGAGCCGCGAGGAGTGCCGCGCCGAGGCGGAGGCCCCGGACGCGGTGGACCGTACGGAACCGGAACGGGAAGCGGGAACGAGGGCCGGGCGTGGGGCCGACGCGGCTGGTGGCCGTGCCTCCGACGGCTCTGTCTCTGGTGGCCGTGCCTCCGACGGCCGTACCCCCGGTGATCGCGCCTCCGGCGGTCGCGCTTCCGACGGCCGGGCCTCCGACGGCCGGGCCTCGGGCGGCCGGGCCTCGGGCGGTCGCGCCTTCGGTATCCGGGCCGCCGCGCCGTCCGGCGCTCCCGCGCAGTCCCCTGCGCGGCCCCCCGCACGGCACCCCGTGCGCGACGACAGCCTCAGACGGTTCGCCGCGCTGTGGAGCCGGGCGATCTACCCCGTCTCGGCGACCCAGATGAGCCGCGCCGAGTTCGAGGAGCACCTCGTCCCCCTCGCCGACCGGCTCGCGGCCGCCCTGCACACCTGGCCCTTCGACCCCGAGCCCGCCGCCGAGGTCGGGGCCGCGCTCGTGCGTGCCCACTGCACCGACCCCGAGTCCCTGCCCAAGGTCCTCGGCGCCGTCGACTCCTACCTCCTGGTCTACTGCCCGCCGGGCGGGGCCCTCACCGACACCGAGGCCCGCGCCCGGTGCGCCCGCCTCCAGCACTCCCTCTCCGCGGGGTTCGCGCAGGCCCTGCGCGAGCGCGCCCTCGCCGAGCAGGAGGCCCTCTCCCGCGCGGCCCTGGCGGCCCAGCAGGAGACGGAGAAGGCCCTGCACACCAGCGAGGCCCGGTTCCGCGCGGTCTTCGAGGGCGCGGCCATCGGCGTCGGCATCGCGGACGTCGACGGCCGGATCGTCGACGTCAACGACGCCCTCGCCAGGATGTTCGGCGGCCCGGGCTACGACGTCATGGGCCGCAACGTCGACGACCTGGCCCACCCCGAGGACAACCCGGAGATCCCGGGCATGTACAGCGAGCTGATCCGCGGCGACCGCGACTACTACCGCGTCGAGAAGCCGTACTACCGCGGCGACGGCAGCGTCCTGTGGACCGACCTGTCCGTGGCGCTGCTCCGCGACTCCCACGGCAAGCCGCAGTACCAGCTCGCCCTCATGGAGGACATCACCGAGCGGCGGCTGCTCCATGAGCGGCTGCGCTACGAGGCCACCCACGACGCCCTCACCGGTCTGCCCAACCGCACCCTCTTCTTCGAGAACCTCGACCGGGCCCTCGCCGCGACGGGCGGCGGCGACGTCGCGCCGGCCCGCTTCGGCCTGTGCTACCTCGACCTCGACGGCTTCAAGTCCGTCAACGACAGCCTCGGGCACGCGGTGGGCGACGAGCTCCTCGTCGCCGTCGCCGAGCGGCTGCGCTCCTGCGCCACGGCCCCCGCCGAACTCGTCGCCCGCCTCGGCGGCGACGAGTTCGTGGCCCTGCTCACCGGCCCGACCGCGCAGGCCGACGCGATCTCCCTGGCCCGGCGCATGCTCGCCGCCCTCTCCCGGCCCATCCGCCTCGACGACCGCGACCTGTCCGTACGGGCCAGCATCGGCATCGTCGAGGGCGCCGCGGGCGAGTTCGACGCGGCGGAGGTGCTGCGCAGCGCCGACATCACGATGTACCGGGCGAAGGCCGCGGGCGGCAACCGCTACGAGCTGGCCGACGCCGACTCCGACGCCCGGGTCATCGCCCGGCACAGCCTCACCAACCGGCTGCCCGCGGCCCTCGACAACAGCGAGTTCTTCATCGAGTACCAGCCGCTCGTGCGGCTCACCGACGACACCGTGCGCGGCGCCGAGGCCCTCGTCCGCTGGCTGCACCCCGTCCACGGCGTACTGGGGCCCGACCAGTTCATCCCGCTCGCGGAGAGCACCGGCCTGATCGTGCCCCTCGGGCGCTGGGTCCTGGAGGAGTCGGCCCGGCAGGCGCGCGCCTGGCAGCAGGAGACCGCCGGGCGGCCCCCCGTGCGCGTCAACGTCAACCTCTCGCCGTCCCAGCTCCGCTACCCGTTCCTCGTCGCCGACACCGTCGCCATCCTGGAGAACGCGGGCCTGGAACCGTCCGCGCTCTGCCTGGAGGTCACCGAGAACGCGCTGATCGGCGCCGACGAGGAGGAGCTGCGCCCGCTGCGCCAGCTCGCCGACATGGGCGTGGACATCGCCCTCGACGACTTCGGTACCGGCTACTCCAACCTCGCCTACCTGCGCCGCCTGCCCGTCAGCACGCTCAAGCTGGACCGCTCCTTCACCCGCGGCATGCAGCGCGCGCCCGCCGACCCGGTGGATGTGAAGATCGTGGAGGGCATCGTCTCGCTCGCCCACACGCTCGACCTCTCGGTCACGGTCGAGGGCGTCGAGACGGGCAACCAGGCCGAACACCTGCGCATCCTCGGCTGCGACACGGCACAGGGCTGGTACTACGCGCGGCCGGGCCCGCCGGAGCGGCTGCGGACGCTGTCGCTGGTGGACGCGGCGTCGTAGTCGTAGTCGCAGCCGCAGCCGTAGGGGACGCCGGGACGCTCGTGGTGAGTGTGCCCTGTCCCGGTGACGTGCTGTCGGGGTGAGCCGGGACGTCCCGGCTCACCCCGACAACGCTGTCATCCGTCGAGGGCCCGCGACTCGTCGTCGCTCAGCAGCCGCGACCGTACGAGGAAGCGCACCCCTTCCGGGGCCTCCAGCGAGAACCCGCTGCCGCGGCCGGGGACGACGTCCACCGTCAGGTGGGTGTGCCGCCAGCGCTCGAACTGGTCCGCCGCCATCCAGAACCCGATCGGTTCGTCCACGCCGTCGACGTCGAGCTCGGCCAGCAGCACGTCCGACCGGCCCGTGCGGAACTCGCCGCGCGGATAGCACATGGGTGAGCTTCCGTCGCAGCACCCGCCGGACTGATGGAACATCAAGTGCCCGTGTTTCCCGCTCAATCGACGGAGCAGCCCGGCCGCTGCCGGGGTGAGGGCGACACGGGAGAGGTCCTTGTCCATCCGGACAGCCTGCCTTCGAACGCGCGCCACCGCCAGACGTGGGCGAGGAGAGGGCTCGCGGTCCCGAACGCCCCTGCGCGCGGCCGCGGTTCGCACCGCACGGTTCGCACCGATCGAGCGGAAAGGGGGGATCTCCAGCATGACCGGACCACCCGCCGGCCCGCACGCCGCCGCATCCGCGAAGCCGTGACGGGCCTGTCTTCTCGTTCGGAAGGTGCTTCGATGAACCTCCTCGTCCAGGCCTTGCCCATAGCCGCGCCGACCGTCGGCTGGGCCGCCCACGCGCTCATCCTCGCCCGCCGCCTCCGCACCGCCCGCACCGACCCCCTCACGGGCCTCATGTGCCGTGACGAGTTCGTCTCCCGGGCGCGGCGTGCCGTCAAGCACCCGAACGCCGCCGTGCTGCTGCTCGACCTCAACGGGTTCAAGCAGATCAACGACACCCACGGGCACGCGGTGGGCGACCAGGTCATCGCCGCGGTCGGCCGACGGCTCGGCGCCTGGTGCCGCGAACGCGGCGGTTTCGCCGCGCGGCTGGGCGGTGACGAGTACACCGCCGTGGTCCGCCTCGCGCCGGACGCCGACCTGCACGCGGAGCTGACGTACGGCCTGAGCGCCCGGCTCTCCGCCGCGCTCGACACCGGCACCGTCACCCTCGCGCCCCGCGCGTCCATCGGCGTGTGCCGCACCAGTCACCGCCCCGGCGCGGCCCTGCCGGACCTCCTGCGCGGCGCCGACGAGGCCATGTACACGGCGAAGCGGCTGGGCCAGCACTGGCGCCCGGCGGGTGAGGCGGACGTCTGCCCCGCCGTCGATGGTCGTCCCGCTGCCGACGGTCGTCCTGCCGCCGACGGTCGTCCTGCCGCTGGCGGCCGCCCCGCCGTTGATGGCCGCCGCCCCGTCGTCGCCGACGGTCGCCGTACGGCCGATGGACGTCGCACCGCCCATGGCCGTCGCCCCGTCGACGTCCGCCGTACCGGCCGGTCGGGCGCGCACCTGACCCTGCTTCCGCAGACCCGAAGGAGGGCCTCGTAACCGGGCGGAGGGAGGGCGGCCCGCCCCCGCCCCACCGCACCGGCGGACGGGGAAGGCGGTATCCCGTACCGCTCCGCCTTCCCTTCAAAGGCCCGCCAAAGGCCCACCGAGGGCCCATGGGAACGAGCGAAGGCGAGCGGCTGAACCGCCCCGCGCCATGGGTATGGGTGCGGGTAACGTTCGGCCTGGGCGACAACCGGCTGTGCGGAAGCGGGGAGGGAGCGATGAGCGGCGTGGTGGTCCATCTGCCGAGGTCGGGCGGCGGGGCCGGGGAGGGGCCGTGCGGTGACGCGGTGACGCTGCGGCTCGGCCCGGGAGAAGTGGCGCGCTTCGGACGGGGCTCCGCGACGACCCCGGTCGAACTCCGCCTCGCCGACGCCGCGATCTCCCGGCTCGCCGGGGAGATCCGCGTGACGGACGACCACTGGCTGCTCAGCAACCACAGCACGACCCAGAGCTATCTGGTGGAGAACCCGGAAGGAGCGGGGGAGTACCTGAGAGTGCCCCCGCGACGCGCCGGAGCGCCCATCCCCTTCGAGTTCTCCCGGGTCGTGCTGCCCACCCGGGGCACCGGCACGGTCGCCTTCCAGGTGTTCGCGCCCGACCACGTCTACCTGGACCCCGCGGGCACGGACGGCCAGTGGGGGAGCCGCACCCTCCCCGCGTACTCCCTGGACGAGACGTCCCGTTACTTCCTGGTGCTGGTCGCGCTCTGCGAACCCCGGCTGCGCGACGAGTCGCCGGTCGCGGTGCCGACGACCCCTCAGATCGTCGAGCGGCTGGGGAGCCACCCCGACTGCGGCCCGCTGACGGCCCGGGCGGTGAGCTCGCACATCGACTACATCGCCGAGGAGAAGATGCGGATCGGCGTCCCCGAGGAGCACGGGCCCCGCAGGGAGGCCCGCCGAAACGGCAAGCGGGAGGCGGTCGTCGGCATCGCGCTGCGCTTCGGGCTCGTACGCGAGGAACACCTCGCGCTGCTTCCGCCCCGGCCCGGAGGCTGAGACCGTGCGCGACCCGGTGGGCACCACGGGAAGCGACCGCACGCCCTCCCTGCCGCGCGGCTACCGGGTCGGCGACTGGGAGGTCACCGAGCCCATCGGGGCCGGTGGCTGGGCGACGGTCTACGCGGGACGCCCGGTCGGCGACGGGCTGGGGAACACGGACGCGGGGAACGACGCGGGGAACACGGACGGGCAGGGCGCCGCGGCCGGGAGCGTCGGGAGCACGGACCGGCAGGACGTCGCGCTCAAGTTCCTGCCGACCGCCGGGCTCGCGCCGCTCCAGGCCCGCAACGTCGCGGAAGCCGCCCGGCGCGAGGTCGAACTCGGCCGCCGCGCCCGCCATCCCCGGCTGATCCGCCTGCTGGACTCCGTCGTCCTCGCCGAACCGGGCCACCCGTATCTGGACGGCGCGATCGTCCTCGTCATGGAGCGGGCCGAGCGCAGCCTGCGGAGTCGGCTCGCGGAGGAAGTGACCGAGGCCGAGGGCGCCCGGCTGTTCACCGGGATCTGCGAGGGGCTGGCCCACCTGCACCGCAGCGGCTGGGTGCACGGCGACCTCAAACCCGACAACGTCCTGCTCATGGCGGACGGTTCGGTCAAGCTCTCGGACTTCGGCCTCGCCGCGGAACTCACCGGCGACCACGCCACCCACGGGTACGTGCCCCCGATGGGCACGCTGGACTACCTTCCGCCGGAGCGCTGGAAGGCCCCACTCGGTGAGCACGGCGTACGCATCCGGCCGAGCGCCGACATCTGGGCCCTGGGCGTAATGATCCACGAGGTGTTCGCGTCCGGCGCCCCGCCGTTCCCCGGCGCCACACCGGTGTCGCGCGGCGCGGCGGCACAGGAGTACGCCGACGGACGCGCGCCGCTCCGCATGGACGACTCGGTACCGCCGTTCTGGCGCGGGCTGGCCGCGGACTGTCTGGCCCCGACCCACGCGGCCCGCGTCGCGCACACCGCGGAGAGCCTGCTGGCCCGCATCGCCGACCGGCCGGTCGTGGACGGGCAGCCCACGGAGGAAGTCACGGAGGAAGCCGCGAAGGAAGTCACTGCGGACACTGCGGACGACGGCCGCACGGCCGGGCGTCCCCCGGCACGCAGGAGAAGCGGAATCCGTGCCGCTCTCGTCGCTCTCGCGGTGTGCGGGGTGGCGGCAGCGGCCATCTGGATCGGGTCCTACGGGTCCTACGCAGGGCGCGACGGCACGTCCGACACGCCCGCCGCGACGGTCTCGGCCGACACGGCGGCGGCCGAGGCTGCGGGCCGTATCCGGGTGTTCAACGCCGAGCAGGGGTGCAGGGCCCGTACGGACCGGGCCCCGGAGTGCAGCCTCGGTCTGGCCATCGACCCTCTGCGTCCCTACACCATCGACAACGTCGTTCCGACCCGCGTGTGGCACGGTGACGTCCTCGCCGTCGACTGCCGGCTCCCGCGGGGGATGCCCATCATCGACGAGACGGACGCCCAGTCCGCCGAGTGGTACCGCGTGCGCCTCCCGGCGGGCTCCACGCGTCCCACCGCCTGGCTGCCCGCCGTGCGCACGAAGGACCGCCCCGCGGTGCCGGAGTGCCCACGCCCGACGCCCGTACGGTGAACGGGGCTGCTCCCGCGCACTGCGCGGGAGCAGCCCCGTGCCCACCGCGGCAGAGCACCCCTCGCACCGCACGAGCCTGCCGGGGATCTCCGTCCCTGTCACTCCGGATCGTTCCGGATGCCTCGCCCGGGCGGCCCGCGGCTACCGTGCCGCCACCCGGGCGTGCCCGAATCACCGGCAGCCCTGACAGCACCGGCAGCACCGGCAGCTTCGGCAGCACCGACAACCAGGAGGTCGTGATGGGCGAGCACCGCCCCACCCGCAGAAATGTCCTGAAGGCCGTCGGCGGAACCTCCGCGGCGCTGGCGCTCGGCGGCGGGGGCGTCCTCGCCGCGGCGGCGACGGCCTCCGCGGCGGGCGACGGCCGCGGGCTGCGCATCATGGAAGCGGGCGAGTCGGACCCCCGCATGTGGTACTACCGGTTCCAGACCGCGGCGATCGGCTGGAACCCGGCCGTCAACGTCCTGCTCCCCGACGACTACCACACCAGCGGACGCCGGTACCCCGTCCTGTACCTGCTCCACGGGGGCGGTACGGACCAGGACTTCATCACCTGGGACCGCCTGCACATCCGCGACTTGACCGCGGGCAAGCCGATCATCGTGGTGATGCCCGACGGCGGGCACGCGGGCTGGTACTCCAACCCGGTCAGCTCTCTCGTCGGCCCCCGGAACTGGGAGACCTTCCATATCGAGCAGCTGATCCCGTGGATCGACGACAACTTCCGGACGTATGCCGAGTACGACGGCCGCGCCGTCGGCGGTTTCTCCATGGGCGGCTTCGGCGCGCTGAAGTACGCGGCCAAGTACTGGGGGCACTTCGCCTCGGTGAGCTCCCACTCCGGCCCGGCCAGCCTGCGCGGCCCCGCCGCCGGGATCAACGGCGGGGTCGTCCACTGGGCCAACGCCTCCTCCGCGGCCATCGAACTCGGCGGCGGCATGGTCTACGGCATGCCGTGGGACCAGAACAGGGTCAGCATGGACAACCCGTGCGAGCGCGTCGAGAGCTACCGGAACAAGCGGATCTTCATGGTCGCCGGGACCAGCCCCCTGCCGACCTTCTGGGACCGGTTCAACGAGACCGCAGTGCTCGACACCCAGCGGGAGTTCCGGGGCTTCCTCGGCCGGGCCGGCATCCCGCACGAGTGGCATGAGGTGGACGGCGGCCACTGGGTCCGTCCGGACCTGTTCAGCCAGGACCTCGACGGCATCATCGACCGCCTCCGCAAGGCGTAGGCCCCGGCTCGCGGTTCAGGGCGCCCTGTCACCACGAAGCCCCTCTCCTGACCGACGGCAGGAGAGGGGCCCGAAATCACTTCTTCCGGCGCTTGCGGGGCGCGGGCACGGTCGGCGCCTCGGTCTCACGGGCGGCGGCGTAGAAGGGCGCCATGACTTCCTCGTAGAGCTTCAGGGAATCGGGGCCCAGGTCGACCTCGAGCCACTTGGGCACCTGGATCTCCTTGATCTCCGTCACCGGGGAACCGTCCTCGTCCACCTCCCCCGTCAGGTCCTCCATCTCCTCGGTCACCGTCACGGCGAACTTGACCGTGGTCAGACTCTCGGTCACCTCGGGGGCGAGGTCGTCGAAGTCGATCCGCTGAACGAAAATCGGCGTCGTGATCGTCTGCCCGCCGACCTCGATCGTCTTCACCCCTTCTTCCACACCGGGCTGACCCTTGTGGGATTCGTCGACCTCAATGAATTTGGTGCCCATGGACGGCGCCTCTCCTCTTTGTTGGTACGCTGCGTAAATTCTAGTGCAGCATGGGCAGTTGACGCCAATTCAGAGAAGGGGTGTTCTGCCCTCGCGCAGATGTTGCCGAGGTGCGGCATATCCAAATCAGCCGACGGTTCAACCGGTGGCTCATTTCGTTCCAGAGAACCGAATCGCCGGAGAGTGTTCACTCTTCTCGGTGATCGTGCGGATATCCACCTTTTGGTGAAAACCGCCTCCGGCGCAAGGCCGCCTGCCTTTGCTCCAGGCGCCCTACTGGCCCTGACGCCGGAACCAGCGGCGGCGTGCGCCGGAGCCGGAGCGCTGGGTTTCCGGGTGACTGCGAGAGGAGAAGGGCGGCAGCGCTTTGAAGCCCTCGTGCAGGGCCAGGGTGGGAGTTATCCGCTCCAGCGCGGCCCGTACGCGGGTGAGCGGGTGGTCGGGGAACTGCGCGTCCCACTGCTCGTGGTCGGCGACGTGATAAGGCAGGCCGCCCGCGATGTCCGGACCGTACGGGTGAGGAATGAAGTACTGCGACGGGTCCAGCCGGCCGAGGACGACGGCCTCGCGCGCGCCGGTTACCGGGCCTTCGGCCGCCTGCACCTTCACCACGGTGCTGCATCCGGCTCGCGGCACCGTCCACGAGCCGATGAACACCAGGCCGTAGCCGTTGGGCCGCGGGATTTTGATGAGCTGCCGGACGCCGGGGAGGGTGTCCACCTCGCCGAGCACGGCTTCGATCAGGCCGCCGCCGGCCCGGGCGGCGGACAGGGCCAGCCCGTGCCGGAGCCGGTCCGGCTCGTCGAGGGATGCGGGCAGATCGGGAACGAGGCCGAAGAAGTGCACGGAGAGGACGAGCCCCTGCTCGTCGGTCCAGACCCCGGGCTCCCGCTCCGCGAAACCGGTGAGGTCCATCCTGGTGATCGGTGTCATGAGCTCATCATCGCGGGACCCGCGTTTCGACGCAGTTCTTCGGCGGCGGTGATGGATGCTTATGCGCCGCCAGAGTTCGGCGATTGCGGCATGTGCGGCCTTTTCTGCGCTTTGGGCGGCGAAGCAGCTCTGGAAATCTCTTGGCGAACGAAATGCACCCCGATCCGGCCGCGCTCGGAAAAGTCGCCCGGTAATGAGGTCCGACTGGGCTTCAACCGGGCCTCTGGCCGTCTTTCTCGCGGGCCGGAGGCCATCGCCGGGGTCCCTGGAAAGCCCGGGGCCACAGTGCCGACGGCAGCGGCACCCGGTCGGCCCGGCGGTGCCGGCGCTACGTAAGCTCGCAGTGCGGGAACCGGAAGCCGACCACCTTCGGAGGCGAACGACAATGTCGGAAGAGCGTGTTGTCCTGGTGACGGGCGGGGGAACGGGAATCGGGGCGGCCACGGCCCGGCTGCTGCGCACCGCCGGGCACCAGGTCGTGATCTCCGGGCGGCGGCCCGAGCCATTGCGCCGGGTGGCCGAGGAGACCGGAGCGCTGGCCCACTCTTCCGACGCCGCCGACCCCGAGGCCGTGCGCGAGCTCGTCGAGACGACGGTGGCGGCCTACGGCAGACTCGACGGTGTGGTACTCAACGCCGGAATCGGGAGGGCCGGCGCGGTCGGCGACATCGCGGTCGAGGACTGGGAAGAGTCGATACGGACCAATCTCACCGGCCCGTTCCTGCTGCTGCGTGCCGCGCTGCCGCATCTGCTGGCGGCCCGCGGCGCGGTGGTCGCGGTCGCCTCGGTCGCCGCGCTGCGCAACAGCGTCAGCAACGCCGCCTATGCGACGTCCAAGGCGGGGCTGCTCCACCTCTGCCGCTCTCTCGCCGTCGACTACGGGCCGCAGGGGCTGCGGGCCAACGCGGTGTGCCCGGGGT
>NZ_JAINFC010000261.1 GCF_020740835.1 Streptomyces sp. UNOC14_S4 | reverse complement strand
CTCCCCGAGGAACCGCAGCTCGGGCGTCTGGATCCGGCGCAGCGACAGCTCCTGGTCCGCCTCCATGGCGAACCGGGCCTGGCTGAGGTCCACCGCGTCACCGAACCGCCCGTCGTCCAGCCGCACCCCGCCCTCGCACTCGAAGCGCTGCACGCGCACCCCCCGCCCGGGTGTGATCGTGATGCCCTGCGGGGGAGTGAAACCGCTGGCGAACGCGGCGCTGCTGTACCCCGCCGACGTCAGATGGAGGGTGCGCTCGACCGTGAGCTGCGGGGCGTTGAGCGCGCGCTTCCCGTACGGATTGCTGAGCGCGCTGCCGCGCAGGCTGAACGAGACCCCTATCGTCGCGCTGCGCATGCTCAGCTCGCCGTACGAGCGCATCAGCTCCGCCTGCAGGTCCTGGCCGACCGACATACCGTCCGCCGCTATCGACACGCCGCGCCGGTCTCTTCGCACCACCAGCTGGTTGAGCAGCAGATCCGTGCCTATGTGGGCGTCGGTCAGGCGTATGCCGTTCTGCACGACGCAGCGCGCGAGGTGCAGATCGCCCTCGGTGCGCACCCGGGCCGCCTCCAGCCGGGGGAGCGCGCAGCCGATGAGCCGCAGCGTGGTGAAGTGGCACTCCGGCAGCAGCACCCGCTGGTCGAAGCGGCAGTTCCGGAGCTCCACGTACGGCACGACGCGCCCGCCCGACAGGTCGAGCGTGCCCGTGATCCGCACCCCGTTGAGCTTGAGCGCGGAGACCCGGCCCGGCTCGGCGTGCGGCCCGTCGAGGAGGAGCAGGGCCACCACCCGGGCGCGCACGCTGCGCTCCGGCCCCCAGGGGTGCGGGCCGCCCGGGTCGTTCCGCTCGGGCTCCGGCGCGCGCAGGTCGTGGGTGCCGCCCCGGCGGAACGCCTGCCACATCCCCCGTTCGGCGGGCGTGAGCTCCAGTCCGGCGGGGGGTGCCCCCATGGGTGCCTCGGTCACGGAACGTGCCCCCTCCCGTCACGCATACCACTCGTTACCGTCCCCATTCCCTCCATGTGGCGGATTGAATACTCATAGTGAAAACCCGACGTCGTCCGGCGGCGCGGTCCGGAGGGTGGAACAGGGAACCGTGTGCCGGGACGTGTCTGAGACAATTGACCCCGTGATCTCCCGAATCGATCTGCGCGGTGCCGTCGCCTCCGAGGCCGGCATCGACCGCGACCTGCTGCCCCGAGCCGAACTCGACGTCGAGGCCGCCCTGGAGAAGGTGCGGCCCATCTGCGAGGACGTGCATCATCGCGGCACCGCGGCCCTGATCGACTACGCGGAGAAGTTCGACGGCGTCACGATCGACCGCGTGCGGGTGCCCGCCGAGGCGATCACCCGTGCCCTGGCGGAGCTCGACCCGGCCGTGCGCGCCGCGCTGGAGGAGTCCATCCGCCGCGCCCGCCTCGTCCACCGCGAGCAGCGCCGCACCGACACCACCGTCAAGGTCGTGCCCGGCGGCACGGTCACCGAGCGCTGGGTCCCCGTCGAGCGCGTCGGCCTCTACGTGCCGGGCGGCCGCTCGGTCTACCCCTCGTCCGTCGTCATGAACGTGGTGCCGGCCCAGGAGGCGGGCGTCGGCTCCATGGCCGTCACCTCCCCGCCCCAGGCCGATTTCGGCGGTCTGCCGCACCCGACCATCCTCGCCGCCTGCGCGCTGCTCGGCATCGACGAGGTCTACGCCGCGGGCGGCGCCCAGGCCGTCGCGATGTTCGCGTACGGCACCGAGGAGTGCCGTCCGGTCAACATGGTCACCGGCCCCGGCAACATCTGGGTCGCCGCCGCCAAGCGCCTGCTCAAGGGCCGTATCGGCATCGACGCAGAGGCGGGCCCGACCGAGATCGCGATCCTCGCCGACCGCACCGCCGACCCGGTGCACGTCGCCGCCGACCTCATCAGCCAGGCCGAGCACGACCCGCTGGCCGCGGCCGTCCTCGTCACCGACTGCGAGGAGCTCGCGGACGCGGTCGAGAAGGAGCTGGCGACGCAGGTCGCCGCCACCCGGCACGTCGAGGACCGGATCGTGCCCGCCCTGTCCGGCCGCCAGTCCGGCATCGTGCTCGTCCGCGACCTGGAGCAGGGCCTCGCCGTCGTGGACGCCTACGGCGCCGAGCACCTGGAGATCCAGACCGAGGACGCGGCGGCCGTCGCCGCCCGGGTGCGCAACGCCGGAGCGATCTTCGTCGGCGCGTACGCCCCCGTCTCCCTCGGCGACTACTGCGCGGGCTCCAACCACGTCCTGCCGACCGGCGGCTGCGCCTGCCACTCCTCCGGCCTGTCGGTGCAGTCCTTCCTGCGCGGCATCCACGTCGTGGACTACACCCGCGACGCCCTCGCCGAGGTCGCCCACCACGTGGTCACCCTCGCCGAGGCCGAGGACCTGCCCGCCCACGGTGCCGCGATCAAGGCCCGGTTCGACTGGAAGGTGCCGAAGTAAGTTGACCGGCATTGACGATCTCCCCATCCGGGACGAGCTGCGCGGCAAGTCCCCGTACGGCGCCCCCCAGCTCGACGTGCCCGTACGCCTGAACACCAACGAGAACCCCTACCCGCTGCCCGAGCCGCTCGTCGCCCGCATCGCCGAGCGCGTCGCCGAGGCGGCCCGGCACCTCAACCGCTACCCCGACCGCGACGCCGTCGAGCTCCGCACCGAGCTGGCCGGGTACCTCACCCGCAGTACGGGCCACGAGGTCACCATGGCCGGGGTCTGGGCGGCCAACGGCTCCAACGAGGTCCTCCAGCAGCTGCTCCAGGCCTTCGGCGGACCGGGCCGCACCGCGCTGGGCTTCGAGCCCTCGTACTCCATGCACGCCCTGATCTCCCGCGGCACCGGCACCGGCTGGATCTCCGGCCCCCGCCGCGAGGACTTCACCATCGACGTCGACGCCGCCGAGCGCGCGATCGCCGAGCACCGGCCCGAGGTCGTCTTCGTCTGCTCGCCCAACAACCCCACGGGCACGGCGGTCGAGGCGGAGACGGTCCTGCGGCTGTACGAGGCGGCCCAGGCCGCCAAGCCCTCCCTGGTGGTCGTGGACGAGGCATACGGCGAGTTCAGCCACCGCCCCTCGCTGCTGCCGCTCATCGAGGGCAGGCCCAACCTCGTGGTCTCCCGCACCATGTCCAAGGCGTTCGGCGCCGCCGGACTGCGGCTGGGCTACCTGGCCGCCCACCCCGCCGTCGTCGACGCCGTGCAGCTCGTCCGCCTGCCGTACCACCTGTCCGCCGTCACCCAGGCCACCGCGCTCGCGGCCCTGGAGTACACGGACACCCTGCTCGGCTACGTCGAACAGCTCAAGGCCGAGCGCGACCGCCTCGTCACCGAGCTGCGCGCCATGGGCTGCGAGGTCACCGACTCGGACGCCAACTTCGTCCAGTTCGGCCGGTTCCCGGACAGCCACACCGCGTGGCAGGCCATCCTCGACCACGGTGTCCTGGTACGGGACAACGGCGTACCCGGGTGGCTGCGGGTCACCGCGGGCACCCCGGAGGAGAACGGCGCGTTCCTGGACGCGGTTCGCGCAGTACTGAAGGAGAACGAACGATGAGCCGCGTTGGGCGCGTCGAGCGCACCACCAAGGAGACCTCCGTCCTGGTCGAGATAGACCTCGACGGCACCGGGCAGGTCGACGTGTCGACCGGGGTCGGCTTCTACGACCACATGCTCGACCAGCTCGGCCGCCACGGCCTCTTCGACCTCACGGTCAAGACCGACGGCGACCTGCACATCGACAGCCACCACACCATCGAGGACACCGCCCTCGCCCTGGGCGCCGCCTTCAAGCAGGCGCTCGGCGACAAGGTCGGCATCTACCGCTTCGGCAACTGCACCGTGCCCCTGGACGAGTCCCTCGCCCAGGTCACCGTCGACCTCTCCGGCCGCCCCTACCTCGTGCACACCGAGCCCGAGAACATGGCGCCGATGATCGGCGCCTACGACACCACGATGACCCGGCACATCCTGGAGTCCTTCGTCGCCCAGGCACAGATCGCCCTGCACGTCCACGTGCCGTACGGGCGCAACGCCCACCACATCGTCGAGGCCCAGTTCAAGGCCCTGGCCCGGGCGCTGCGCTACGCGAGCGAGCACGACCCGCGCGCCGCCGGAATCCTTCCCTCCACGAAGGGCGCGCTGTGAACAGTCTGTCCACCATCCTGATCGTCGTCGGCCTCTTCCTCGTCGGCGGCATCATCTCCTTCGCCAAGCAGGGCTTCCCCAAGGGCGTGCTCGTCCTGCTCGGCATCGGCAGCGCGATGTGCCTCGTCGCCGGGATCATGCGACTGGAGATCTGGGCATGAGCGACCGCAAGAAGGTCGTCGTCCTCGACTACGGCTTCGGCAATGTGCGCTCCGCCGAGCGCGCCCTCGCCCACGTCGGCGCGGACGTCGAGATCACCCGTGACTTCGAGCGCGCCATGAACGCCGACGGACTCCTCGTCCCCGGCGTCGGCGCCTTCGCCGCCTGCATGCAGGGCCTGCGCGACGTCCGCGGCGACTGGATCGTCGGCCGCCGCCTGGCCGGGGGCCGCCCCGTCATGGGCATCTGCGTCGGCATGCAGATCCTCTTCGAGCGTGGCATCGAGCACGGCGTCGAGACCGAGGGCCTCGACGAGTGGCCCGGCACCGTCGAGCCCCTCAAGGCACCCGTCGTCCCGCACATGGGCTGGAACACCGTCACCCCCGCCGAGGGCTCCCGGCTCTTCGCCGGCCTCGACGCCGACACCCGCTACTACTTCGTCCACTCCTACGCGGTGCGCGAGTGGCAGCTGGAGGTCGGCAACCCCAACCTCCGCGCCCCCAAGGTCACCTGGGCCACCCACGGCGAGCCCTTCGTCGCCGCCGTCGAGAACGGCCCGCTGTCCGCCACCCAGTTCCACCCCGAGAAATCCGGGGACGCGGGCGCCGTCCTGCTCCGCAACTGGCTCGACACCCTGTGACCGGGGCTTCCGCCCTCTTCCTGCCTCTCACCCAAGGCCCCACCGTAAGGTCCCCCCTATGACCCACCGCCTCGAACTGCTCCCCGCCGTCGACGTCCGCTACGGCCAGGCCGTCCGCCTCGTCCACGGCGCGTCCGGTTCCGAGACCTCCTACGGCGACCCGCGGAGCGCCGCCCTCGCCTGGCAGCGCGCGGGCGCCGAGTGGCTGCACCTCGTGGACCTCGACGCCGCCTTCGGCACCGGCGACAACCGGGCGCAGGTCACCGAGATCGTCCGCTCGATGGACATCAAGGTCGAGCTGTCCGGCGGCATCCGCGACGACGCCTCGCTCGCCGCCGCCCTCGCCACCGGCTGCACCCGCGTCAACCTCGGCACCGCCGCCCTGGAGACCCCCGAGTGGGTCGCCAAGGTCATCGCCGAGCACGGCGACCGCATCGCCGTCGGCCTCGACGTCCAGGGCACCACCCTGCGCGGCCGCGGCTGGACCAGCGACGGCGGCGACCTCTACGAGACGCTCGCCCGCCTCGACCGCGAGGGCTGCGCCCGCTACGTCGTCACCGACATCGCCAAGGACGGCACCCTCCAGGGCCCCAACCTGGAGCTCCTGCGGAACGTCTGCGCCGCCACCGACCGGCCGGTAGTGGCCTCCGGCGGCGTCTCCTCCCTTGACGACCTGCGCGCGATCGCCAACCTGGTACCAGAGGGCGTCGAAGGCGCCATCGTCGGCAAGGCCCTCTACGCCAAGGCGTTCACCCTGGAAGAAGCCCTGGAGGCTGTGTCCGTATGACCGATGCCGTGCAGCGAGCGCAGAGCGACAGTTTCTGGGAAGAGGCCGTGGGTTCTGCGCGCGCCGTCGCGGCGGGGGACCTGGTGCTCGTGGCCGGGACGATGCCGTTCACCGGCACCGTGCTGCACGGCGAGGGCGACCCCTACGAACAGGCGCGGGCGGCCTTCGCGGGCGCCCTCGCCGAGCTGGAGCGGTTCGGCCTCGGCCCCGAGGCCGTCGTCCGCACCCGCATGTACCTGACCCACGCGCGGGACGTCGACGCCGTCTGCTCCGTCCACAAGGAGCTCTTCGGCGCGGCACCGCCCGCCGCGACCCTGGTCATCGTCTCCGGGTTCGTCGACTCGCGCGTGCTGGTCGAAGTAGAAGTAGAAGCGTACCGAGGAGCAACGAGCACATGACCCTGGCGGTCCGAGTCATCCCCTGCCTGGACGTCGACAACGGCCGGGTCGTCAAGGGCGTCAACTTCCAGAACCTGCGCGACGCGGGCGACCCCGTCGAAATGGCCAGGATCTACGGCCAGGAAGGCGCCGACGAGCTGACGTTCCTCGACATCACCGCCTCCTCCGGCGACCGCGAGACCACCTACGACGTGGTCCGCCGCACCGCCGAGCAGGTCTTCATCCCGCTCACCGTGGGCGGCGGCGTCCGCACCGCGGGCGACGTCGACAAGCTGCTGCGCGCGGGCGCCGACAAGGTCGGCGTCAACACCGCGGCCATCGCCCGCCCCGAGCTCATCCAGGAGATCGCCGAGCGCTTCGGCCGCCAGGTGCTCGTCCTGTCCGTCGACGCCCGGCGCACCCCGGACGGCTCCTTCGAGGTCACCACGCACGGCGGCCGCCGCGGCACCGGCATCGACGCCGTGGAGTGGGCCCACCGCGCGGCGGAACTGGGCGCGGGCGAGATCCTGCTGAACTCCATGGACGCGGACGGCACGAAGGACGGCTACGACACGGAGATGATCGCGGCGGTGCGGAAGCATGTGTCCGTGCCGGTGATCGCCAGTGGCGGGGCGGGACGGCTGGAGCATTTTGCGCCGGCCGTGGAGGCGGGGGCGGATGCGGTGCTGGCCGCTTCCGTCTTCCACTTCGGGGATCTGAAGATCGGGGATGTGAAGCGGACGCTGCGCGAAGCGGGCCACCCGACCCGCTGAGGGGCACCCGGGGGCGCGGCTCCCTGCCCCGGGGGGCAGGCTGAACGGGAGTGAAGGCCGCTCACCATGCCGCAGGTGCGGTTTGCGCGGCCATTGAAGGTAGCGCGGGAGCGGGGCAGGATGGCACCAGGCGAGCCCGCCCATGGAGTCTGCCGCTGGCCGAGCAGGTGCTAGTGACCGCAGCGCATTAGCGATGCGAGCCTCACTATGGGGCAGCTGACCTCGCTGTTCAGCGTGTCCTCGTCCACGGTGTGCTGGGTAGCCAAGCGGCTGAAACACTTCTCGCTATCGAGTCCGTCTCCTGCCTGATCGACGCAACGGAGAAGTTGTGGATCGCGGACGGCACGCTGGTACCGGAGTATGGCTGCCTTCCCTCGCAACCACCGGCTCTCGGCAAATGCACACGTCGCCGTGGACACGACTCCCGGCTGGCGCGGCGGCCCGCCCGGTTGCCGGGCGCCTCCCAGACGCACGTGCCTGGCGTGCCCCACGAGCTGGGCCGACACTGCGCGGGCGCGACCGTACTCGATGACGGCGCCTACATGAAGTACGGCATGACGGTCCCCACCGGAAGTGCCCGTCCCAACCTTCCACCCACATGTCCGACATGGACACGCCATCAGATGCTGCGTAAAGGGATACACAGCGTCTTCCGAAACTGCCGACAAAGCAGCGACGGCCTCCAGCATGCAATCAAGGCCGCCGCCCGCATACACAACATTTCCTTCGCGGACCGAAATCCATGGGCGCCCGAGCTTCAGGGATCACCTGCCCGCGATCAATGCGTCAGCCCTTATCCTTTGACCCGAATTCTTTATTGATGGCCGTAATAAAGTCTTCCTTGGCGATCGGGGGATTAGGCGTTCCGCCGGCCTTCAGTTGCTTGCCATTGTGAACGAGCGCGGGGGTACTGTTGATACCGTTCTTGCCGAAGAGCCTTCCTAGCTTCAGGGCCCAGGGAGCATACGTGTGCTCCGTGACATTCTTTTCAAATTCCTTATTCCCCTTGAGCTCCCGCACCTGTTGCGCGATATCGATCAGCTTCTTGTCGTCCGCGAAGGCATCGTCACGCTCATCGGGGTGATTCTTCGGCGAGTAAAGCGCTTCCTTGTAATCGACGAATGCCTGCGGGCTGATGTTCAGGGCCGCGCCAAGGGCACTGACAGCGTTCTTCGACCCGGTACCTCTGGCTGGCGAGTCATCGATGAAGTTAGCCATGATGTAACGGACCTTGTAACGTCCGTCTGCCACATCCTGGCGAAGTTGTGTGCCAGACCGCTGCTCGAAGACAGCGCACACCGGGCAGCGCGGGTCCTCGTAAACCGTCAGGGTCTCCTTGGCCTTCGGATCGCCGACGACGATCTCGTTGCCGTTTTCCCCCGCGGTGTTGGCAGGTTTGACGACGGGGGCGTTCTTAGCTGCTGCCCAGTCGAATGAGCCCTTTCCCGAGCCGCCGTCGCCCGCCTTGGTCACGGCGTAGCCGATGCCGCCCGCTATCGCGAGGACGGCGACGATGGACCCGGCCACGACGAGCTGGCGGCGGGCCTTGTCCTTCTTGGCCTGCCGCTCGCGCTCGGCGCGCAGCCGGTCGCGGGCGGCCTGCTTGTTCTGCTGGTTGTTGCGGTTGCTCATGATGTCTTCTCCGAAAAGGGGTACGGGGATGCGGTGGACCGCGTGCTCCGGGGCTGCGCTTCAGGCAGCTGTCGAGCAGAGGGGCGGTCCGCGCCGTACCACGGAGTGCACGAGGAGCGGGAGGGCGCGCGGCGGCAGGACGCGGCGCGCGGGCCGTACGGGCGCGCGGCGGGGTGCCACGGCGGCGGCGAGCGCGGCGACGGCCAGCAGCAGCGGCCGGAAGGCGAAGGCGGCCACCGCGCGCAGCAGCCGGGCCAGGGCGACCTCGCCGCGGCGCAGCCAGGCGGCGGCCAGCAGACCCACCGCGACGTGCGCGGCGAGCAGCAGCCAGGGCAGGGCGGCGGAGTCGGCGGCGGGGCCGGTGCCGCCCTGGGCGGCCATGCGCGCGAGCGGCGTGCCGAAGTTGCCGCCGCAGACGAGGTCGACGCCGATCGAGTGGAGGGGTCCCGCTACGGGGCCGCCCACTCGTCCGTAGCAGGCGTGCTGGCCGGTGGTGAAGACGGTGTCGGCCGTCAGCTCCAGCGGGACGAGGAGGGCCGCGATCCGGCCGTAGGTCCGTTCCCGGTCGGCGAGCGCGTAGGCGATCGCGAAGACCGCGCCGGACAGCACGGCGACCGTGGACACGGGCAGCGGGGTCCGGGAGAGCAGGACGTGGGAGGCGGCGGAGAGGGTGACGCAGAGCGCCGTGAAGAGGCCCGCGCGCAGCGTCCTCAGTCGAACCCCTGTCCCCTCCATGACGCGAAGTGTGCCACGCTCCCGGACACCTGTCTGGTCAAGATTCGGCATCACCGGCGGGGGTCACCGGCGGCGCCGGGACGCCTGAGCCGTCCGTGGCCGGAGTGACCCGGCCACAGACGGCTCGGACGGCGTGCCGCGGCGCGGCGTCAGGACGTGGACGTCAGGACTTGAGCGCCTCGGTGACGGCCTTGGTGAACTGGTCCGGGGCGATCGGGGTGTTCTTGCCGTCCGAGGTCAGCTTCTTGCCGTCGATCTTGAGGGTGGGGGTGCCGGTGACGTCCTTGTGGGAGTCGAACTCGTCGGAGACCTCCAGGGCCCACTTGTCGAAGGTGCCGTCCTTGACGTTCTTCTCGAAGTCCTTGTTGTCCTTGAGCTGCGGGACCTGGTTCGCGATCTTCAGCAGGACGTCGTCCTTGGCGAAGGAGTCCTTGGTCTCATCGGGGTGGTTGGCCTTGGAGTAGAGGGCCTTGTTGTAGGCGCTGAAGGCCTCGGGGCTGACGTTCAGGGCCGCGCCGAGCGCGCTGAGGGCGTTCTTCGAGCCGGTGCCGGGGAGGTTGCGGTCGAGGAAGGTCGCGATGTGGTACGAGACCTTGTACTTGCCGTCCTTGACGTCCTTGTCGATGGTGTCGCCGTTGAACTGCTCGAAGGTCGAGCAGATGGGGCAGCGCATGTCCTGGAAGAGATCCAGGGTGTGCTTGGCGTTCTTGTCGCCGATGACGATCTCGGTGCCCTTGTCGCCCGCGGTGTTGGCGGGCTTGACCAGGTCCTTCTTGGCGGCGGCGGACCAGGCGGCGGAGACGGTGTCGTCCTTGCCCATCTTGGTGACGGCCACGCCGATGCCCGCGGCGACCGCGAGGACGGCGACGACCGAGCCGCCGACGAGGAGCTGGCGGCGGGTCCTGTCCTTCTTGGCCTGGCGCTCCCGCTCGGCGCGCAGCCGCTCGCGGGCGGCCTGCTTGTTCTGGTGGCTGTTGCGGTTGCTCATACCGGTTCTTCTCCGTGGTGGTGCTGTGGTGCGTACTGCTCGGGCTGTCAGACGAGGACGGCGCCGAGCGGTGGGCCGCGGCGGACGACGGAGTGCGTCAGCCGGGGCGCGGCGGGCACGCGCGCGTGGCGTACGGGCCGCATGGCAGGGCTCGCCGGGCGTACGGCGGGCGGGGTGGCGG
>NZ_JAINFC010000260.1 GCF_020740835.1 Streptomyces sp. UNOC14_S4 | reverse complement strand
CTGCTCGCCACCCGCTTCCGCCCGTCCCTGGTGGCCCGCCCCTGGGAGGGGGAAGCGGACGTGCGCCGCGCCGGGGTGAACGCCTTCGGCTTCGGCGGCATCAACGCCCATGTGGTCCTGGAGGAATTCGTCCCCACAGCGGGCATTTCCACGACGGGCGTCCCCACAGCGGGCATTTCCACGACGGGCGTCCCCGCGGCGGGCATCTCCGCGGCGGGCATCCTCACCGAGGGCAGGAGAAGTACCGCGCCCACGCCCCTGCACGTCGACGAACCTGAACCGGTCCTGCGGATCGCGGCGGACACCCCCGAGGCACTGCGCGCGCTCCTCGACGCCGAGGACGCCGACCTGCGCGCCATGGCTGACAGCGCTCCCGGCACCGGCACCGGCCCCGGAACCGGCCCCGGGACGGCCGGTGGCACCCGGCTGGCCGTGGCCGGGCCCGGGCCCGGGCGTCTCGCGCTGGCCCGGAAGGTGGTCGCCCGCGGCCTGGCCTGGGGCGGCCGCCGCGAGGTGTGGTTCGCGCCCTGGCCCCTGCTCGGAGCCGGAGGCGGAGGCCGCACCGCCTTCCTCTTCCCCGGACTGGAAGCCGGGTTCGCCCCCCAGGGCGAGGACGTCGCCCGCCACTTCGGACTGCCCCGGCCCACCTGGCAGCAGGCCCGCGCCGGCGCCGTGGCCGAGCACGGCGCCGCCGTCGTCGACGCCGGACGGCTCCTGGCCGGCGCGCTGCGCCGCGCCGGTGCCGCCCCCGACGCCCTGGCAGGGCACAGCGTGGGGGAGTGGACCGCCATGGCGGTCGGCGGGATCTTCGCCGACAAGGAAGTGGACGCCTTCCTGCGGGACTTCGACCCCCTGGAACTACGCGTCCCCGACGTGGTCTTCGTGACCTACGGGGCGCCCGCCGACCGGGTGGAGGCAGCCCTGGCCGGGATCCGCGACGTCGTGCTCTCCCACGACAACGCCCCGCACCAGTCCGTGGTCTGCGGCCCCGCGACCCAGGTGGCGACGGTCACGGAACGGCTGCGCCGCGACGGCGTGCTCGGCCGCACGCTGCCCTTCGCGTCCGGCTTCCACACGCCCATGCTGGCCCCCTACCTGGGGCCGATCAGGGACGCGATGGGGCGCTTCACCCTGCACCGACCCTCGGTGCCCGTGTGGTCGGGCACGACCTGCGCGCCGTTCCCGGAGGGGGAGACGGACGTCCGTGACCTGGCCGTGCGGCACCTGCTGGAGCCGGTCCGGTTCCGCGGCCTCGTGGAATCCCTCCACGCGGCCGGGTTCCGGGCCTTCGTCCAGGCGGGCCAGGGCCAGTTGCCCGCCCTGGTGGACGACATCCTCGCCGGCCGCGACCACGTGGCGGTCACGGCCGGGACCTCCGGCGGCGACGGCCTCGGCCAGCTGCGGCGGGCGGTGGCCGGGCTGTGGGCGTACGGGACGGATCCCGACTTCGCCGCCCTGGCCCCCGGGGGAGGCCGCGCCATCGGCACCGTCCCGCCGCCCCCGTCGCCCGCGGCGTCGGCCCGGCCGGGCGTACGGCTCGGCTTGGACGCCGGGCCGGTCCACCTCGAACCCGCCGCCCGCGACCGGCTCCGCATGGTGCTGCGCGACGCGCTCACCGGCGAGGGCACAGCGGCACCAGGAGCCGGACGACTCGATGCCGCCGCACAGCGGTTCCCGGAGGCAGCACAACTGCGCGCTCTGCTGACCGAGACGGCCGACACGGCCGCGGCCCTCTTCGCGGCGCACTCCGGCTCCCGGACGGCCGAGCCCGCCCCGGAGCCGGCGATCCCGGCGGCCAGGACATCCGGTCCGGTGACGCCGCCCCACGCGGCGGCCGATCGCGTCCGGACCACCACGCTCCGGGTGGCCCTCGACACCATGCCCTACCTCACCGACCACTGCTTCTACCGGCAGCGGCCGGACTGGCCCGACAGCGGCGACCGCTGGCCGGTGGTCCCCGCGACGACCATGATCCAGCACATGGCGGAGGCGGCGGCCACGCCCGGCACCGGTGTCACGGTCGCCGTCCGCGACGCCCGGTTCCTCGCCTGGCTGGTCGCCGAGCCCGCCGTCGACGTGACCGTGTCCGTACGGACCGCCCCGGGGCGCGGCGGCCGTCACACCGTCGAGTTCGGCCGGTACGCGCGCGCCGCCGTCGAGACCGCACCCCGCCACCCGGCACCGCCCGCCCGCTGGCCCGTCCCGGCCGACGAAGAGGCCCCCACTGTCTCGGCCCGGCGCATATACGACGAGCGCTGGATGTTCCACGGCCCGCTCTTCCAGGGCGTCACCACCATCACCGCGCTCGGCGCACGGCACGTCCGGGGCGTCGTCAGTGCGCCGCCCGCACCCGGAGCGCTCCTCGACAACGCCGGGCAGCTCCTCGGCTACTGGCTGATGGCCACCCGCTCCGACCGCACCGTCGTGCTGCCGGTCGGCATCCGCGAGATCCGCTTCCACGGCCCGGAACCCGCGGCCGGGGAACGCCTCGACTGCCACGTCCGGATCACCTCCCTCACCGAGACCCTGCTGGCCGCGGACATCCAGCTCAGCCACCGCGGAACCGTCTGGTGCGAGATCACCGGCTGGGAGGACCGCCGGTTCGACTCCCCGCCCGCCACCGACGCCGTCCGGCGCAGGCCCGAGCACAGCACCCTGGCTCGCGTCCAACCCGGCGGCTGGCACCTGGTCTTCGAGCACTTCCCCGACCCGGCCTCCCGCGAACTGATGATGCGCAACCTGCTGGGCGGCGCCGAACGGGACGCCTACGCGGCCCGCCCGCCGCGCGGCAGACAGCAGTGGCTGCTCGGCCGGATCGCCGCCAAGGACGCCGTACGCCACCACCTGTGGCAGCACGGCGCGGGCCCGGTCTTCCCCGCCGAGATCCGGGTGCGCAACGACGACAGCGGCCGACCGCACCCGGAAGGCGTGCACGGCCGCCAACTGCCGCCCCTGGATCTGTCCCTCGCCCATTGCGCGGAAGCCGCGGTCGCCCTCGTACGCCCGGCGGGCACTGTCCCCACCGGAATCGACATCGAAGAGATCACCGAGCGGCCGGAGGCCACCCGCGACGCGGTCCTGGCCCCCGAGGAACTCCCGCTCCTCGACCGCCTCGGCGGCGACGCGCGCGCCCTCACCCGCCTCTGGACGGCCAAGGAGGCCGCGGCCAAGGCCGAAGGCACCGGCCTGCGCGGCAGACCGCGCGACTTCCGCGTCACCGCCGCGGACGGTGACCGGCTGACGGTCCGCACGCCCTCCGGCCGTACCCACTCCGTATCCCTCGCCGAGACCGGCAACCCGGCGGGCCTGCGGCCCCGCCGCTATGTCGTCGCCTGGACCGAGGACACCCACCGGCAGCACCACGAGGAGAGTCCCTCATGACCACCACCCCCACGCCCGACGCCGTCACCCCCCTCCCGGAGACCTTCCAGGGGTCCTTCCCGGGGACCGACGAGCGCGCCGTCCTCGCCGAGCTCACCGAGGCGCTGCACACCGTGCTCCCCGAGCTCGGCCTCGAAGGCACCGCCGTCACCATGGACACCCGCTTCGTCGAGGACCTCGACCTGGAGTCCATCGACATCGTCACCCTCACCGGCGAGCTCGGGCGCCGCTACGGCGACCGGGTCGACTTCCCGGCCTTCTTCGCCTCCCTCGAACTGCCCGAGATCATCGAGCTCTCCGTCGGCCGGATGGTCCACTACATCGCAGGGCGCCTGGGGTGACGACGGCCCGCCGCCCGCGCCTCAACGCCGTACGCATCGGACCACGTGGCGGGGACACCGTCGTCCTGGTCCACGGCATCGCCATGGACAACCTGACCAGCTACTACTTCACGGTGGCCCCGGCCCTCGCGGCGGCCGGACACGACGTGGTGATGTACGACCAGCGCGGCCACGGCCGCAGCGAACGCCCCGCCACCGGCTACCGCCTGGAGGATTTCACTGGCGACCTCGTCGCCCTCCTCGACGGCCTGGACATCACCGGGCCGATCCACCTGGTGGGGAACTCCTTCGGCGGCACCGTCGCCTTCGACTACGCCCTGCGCCGTCCGGACCGGGTCGCGGGCCTCCTGACCGTGGAGTCCGAGCCGCCCACCGTGGCCTGGGCGGCGAAGATGAGTGCCCTGCTGGCGGACACGGCACACCGGCTCCGCGACGAGCGGAGCCTGCCCTGGCTCGAGCACACCTACGGCTTGCACGAGGCCCGGCACGCCCGCCGGGCCCGCCCGGTGCTGCGCGGGACGACGATCGCCGTCGACATCGCGGCCAGCCGCATACCCGCCGAGGACCGCTGGCGGGAACTCGACCTGCCCGTCCTCGCGGTGTACGGGGGCACCTCCGACCTCGCGGGCATGGCGCCCCGGCTGGAGTCTCTGCTGCCCGACTGCCGCACCCACCTGGTCCCGGGTCACGGCCACTCCGTTCTCGTGGGCGACCCGGGGACCGTCGGGGCGCTCATGCTCGACTGGCTCGGGGCGGGGCACCGGCAGCGGGTGAAGGCCGTCCGCGTATGAGCCGCTTCCTCTTCGTGGTGCCGCCGCTCGTCGGGCACGTCAACCCCGCCGTCGCGGTGGCCGCCGCACTCACCCGGCGCGGACACCGGGTCGCCTGGGCCGGGCTCCCCGCACTCGTCGGGGAACTGGCGGGGCCCGGCGCCGAGGTCCACGCCTGCGCGGCACCCGCCGATCTGCGCAGGCCCCCTGAACTGCGCGGGGTCGCGGCACTGCGCTTCCTCTGGCAGGACTTCCTCGTGCCGCTCGCCACGGCGATGGCACCCGGGGTGGAACGCGCCGTCGACACCTTTCGCCCGGATGTCGTCGTCGCCGACCAGCAGGCGCTCGCCGGGGCCCTGACGGCCGAACGGCTCCGCGTCCCCCACGCCACCTCCGCCACCACCTCCGCCGAGTTCTCCGCCGCGCTCGCCGGGATGCCCAAGGTGGAGGAGTGGATCCACGAGCTGCTGGGCGGGCTGCGCGCCACGCTCGGCGACCCGGCGCGCACGCACGACCCCCGCTTCTCGCCCGATCTCGTCCTCGCCTTCACCACCACCGCCCTGACGGGGGAGTGCGCCGCGCCCCCGCAGACCCGTTTCGTGGGCCCCGCCCTCGCCGGGCGGCCCGATACAGATGCCTTCCCGTGGGAGCGCCTGGACCCCGGCCGGCACACCGTCCTGATCTCCCTCGGCACCGCCAACACCGAGCTGGGGAACCGCTTCCTCACCGAGTGCGCGGCCGCCGTAAGGGAGCGCGCCCGCGATGTCCAGGCCGTCATCGCCGACCCGGGCGAAGTGCTCGGCGATTTCCCGGGCGACGACGCCGTGCTGGCGATGAAAAGGGTGCCGCAACCCGCCCTGCTGCAAAGGGCGTCGGCAGTCGTCTGCCATGGCGGACACAACACCGTCGCCGAGTCCCTGCTGCACGGGGTGCCCCTCGTCGTCGCCCCGATCCGGGACGACCAGCCCGTGATCGCCGCACAGATCACCACGGCCGGAGCCGGGATCCGCATCCGGTTCGGGCGCGCCGACCGCCGCGCGATCGGCGCCGCACTGGACGCCGTGCTTGGCGACCCCCGGTACCGCGCCGCGGCCCGCCGTGTACGGGAATCCTTCCGCGCCGCGGGCGGTGCCGACGCGGCCGCGGCGCACCTCGAAGAATTCGCCGCCCTCACACAACAGGGAGAACCAGGAACATCATGAACCGTACCCAGGAGGTCGCCCAGCTCCGCGTTGACTACCAGCGCGAACTCGCCCTCGGCACGGAACGCTTCCACGCCCCGAGACGCACCGAGTGCCCCTGGTGCGGTTCCTCCCGGCTGCGCACCCGGCTGCGCACCGTCGACCTGCTCCAGCGCAAGCCCGGCACCTTCGTGATCGACCAGTGCCGCGACTGCGCCCACTCCTTCCAGAACCCCCAGCTCACGCCGGAGGGGCTGGACTTCTACTACCGGGACTTCTACGACGGCCTGGGGGCCGCCTATGCGGACTGGCTCTTCGGCGGCAGGGGTAGCCGTAAGCGCTACCTCGCCAGTGCCCGCGCCCTCCTCCCGTTCGGCGTCCCCCGCCGCTGGCTGGACGTCGGCACCGGGTACGGGCACTTCCCTCAGTCGGCCAGGACGGTCCACCCGGGCACGGTCTTCGACGGCCTCGACGTCAGCGAAGGCGTGGAGGAAGGCAAGCGCCACGGCCGGATCGCCGAGGCGTACCGCGGGCTCCTCACCGAGCTCGCTCCCAAACTGGAGGGCCGGTACGACACGGTCAGCATGTTCCACTACCTGGAACACACCACCGACCCGCGCGCGGAACTGGCCGCCGTCCGGACCGTCCTCGCCCCCGGCGGCCACCTGATCATCGAGGTCCCGGACCCGGAGAGCACGATGAGCAAGGTCCTGGGCCGCTGGTGGCTGCCGTACCTGCAGCCCCAGCACCTGCACTTCATCCCGCTCGCCAGCCTCCGCCGCGAACTGGAGTCCCTCGGCTGCACCGTCGTCGCCGTCGAACGGCGCGAGGCGTACACTCCGGTCGACCTCACCGGCGCGGCCCTCCTCATGCTCGGCCACGCGCTGCCGCCCGCCGACGAGCCCTGGCACGCCAGTCCGCCCAGCGGTCTCCAGACAATGGCCCGCAAGGCCATGTTCTGGTCGTCGGTCCCCTTGCTGATCGGCATGTTCGGTGTGGACCAGGTGCTCGCCCCGGTCCTCAGCCGCACCCGGTTCTCCAATGCGTACCGGATCGTGGCCCGCAGCGGAACCGAGGCCTGACCCGCCGGGCCTGTTCACACTTTCAAGCGAACCGCAGCAGCGTCACCGCGGGGGAGACGGACCGGAAGACCGGTACCAGGTGCTGGTACTGGATCAACCGGCCCGTCACCCCGCGCCCGCGCTCCATGGTCAGCGCCCGCACGTCCGCGATGCGCGGGTGCACCGCGTACAGCCGGTGACGGTCACCGGGCGCCATCGACCAGCGCATCGGCGGGATCGTCAGCTCGCCGATCCGGATCTTCCCTTCGCGCGTCAGCCCGGTGATCCAGCGGGGCATCGAGTCCAGGATCAGCGCCCCGCCGGGCAGCCGGTCGGCGCACGCGGCGATGATCTCCCTGACCTCCTGGGGCCGCAGGTACATCATCAACGCCTGCGCGGTGACGATCGTGCCCCGCTGAGGGTCCTCGATCGCGTCCAGCCAGCTCAGGTCGGTGGCCGACTGGGCGAGCAGCCGCAGCCGCGGGTGCTCCGGCAGCACGGCGCGTCGCAAGGCGGCGGCCTCCGGAAGGTCGACGCTCAGCCAGCGCAGCCGTCCGTTGTCCACGCGCCAGAACGCGGTCTCCAGGCCCTCGCCGAGCGCGACGACGGTCGCCTCCGGATGCCGGTCGGTGTACTGCCGCACCGTCCGGTCGAAGGTGAGGGAGCGCAGCCCCTGCACCTGGGAGAAGAGGGGATGCGGAGGCCCCAGCCGCTCCTCGAAGGGGTAGTCGAGGGCCTGGATCAGCTCCCCGGCCATCGGATCGTCCAGCACCGCGTCCGCGCGCCCCGCCTCGCAGGCCCGGTTCCACAAGGTCCACAACAGGGTCTCCGGCAGCCCGGTCAACTCCGCCTTGATCCGGGCCGGTTCGGCGCCGTCGTGCTGCTCGTGCTCGGAGGTCGTCGTCACGCGCCGGCCCTACGCGCCATCCAGGCCGTCCGTGCCTCTCTCGCCCGGCCTCGTCCGATCGGAGGAGGCGGCCTCCACCGGAGTCTCGTCCGTACGGCTGAACCGGGCAAATCAGAATATTTCCTACTGTGGGGTGAAGGGACGGACTCTCGAACGGGAGGAGCAGGAGCGATGTCGGAGACGGTCGAGCGAGTCGTCGTGGGAGTGAACGGGTCGGAAGCCAGCGTCGAGGCGCTCAGACAGGGCGCGCGCGAAGCGGCGCGCCACGGTGCCGTGCTGTGCCCGACGTACGCCTGGGCACCGCCCGGAGGGGAAGCGGCGGACGCCCGGTACCCGGCCCCCGCCGACGTCTGCGCGTACTGGGAGAGGGAAGCCGACCGTGTCGTGGCGGACACATGCCGTAAGGCGTTCGGCACCGCGCCGCGCGGCGTACAGGTCCGGCCGTGGGTGGTCCGGGCCTCGGCGGGCAGGGCTCTGGTGGCCCACGCCCACCACGACACGGACCTGCTCGTCATGGGCGAGGGCGGGCACGGCGCGCTGCACCGCTTCCTCCACGGCTCGGTGAGCCGCTACTGCCTGCGCCACGCGCACTGCCCCGTCCTCGTCGTCCCGCCCGGCCACCCCCGTACGGGGTAACGCGGGGCCACCGCCTGCCCGGCTGCTGTCCGTGCCGACCGTGCTTCGGTACGGTCGCGACCGTGCGCCGTCGGAAGAACGACCACCGAAGACGGGCGCGGAACGGCGAGACGGCGCAGCACATGAGCCGACACGGTGCCGACGCCCCCGCACATCGTCTGCGGATCGCGGTGGCCGTGCTGGTGGCCGCCTCCGGCGCGGTGGAGGCCCTCTCCTTCACCGCGCTCGACCACGTCTTCGCCGGTGTGATGACCAGCAACCTCGCCATGCTGGGCATGGCGGCGGGCCGGGCCCGCGGTGCCCAGGTGACCGCGGCGCTGCTGGCCCTGGGCGGCTTCGCCGCGGGTACGGCCGCGGGCGCCCGCGTCACCCGGGGCGGTGAGGGCGCCCAGGAGCGGTGGTCCGCGCCCGTGCTGTACTGCCTGACCGGCGAAATACTGCTGCTTGCCGCGGGAGCGGCCGTATGGGGTGCCTCGGGCGGCATGCCCGGCGGCACGACCCGGGACGTCCTGCAGTGCGGGGCGGCAGCGGCGATGGGCGCCCAGTGCGCGGCGATGGTCGCCGCCGGCCGCGCCGCCGCGCCCACGACCTACCTCACCGGCACCCTCGCCACCTACATCGTGCGAGGGCCGGGCAGCGCCTCGGCATGCTCCGGCCCCTGGGTGCCCGTACGCCTCGCCGCGCTCGTCGTGGGCGCGGCCGTCGCCGTGATCCTGCACCGGACGGCCCCGCCCTGGGCGGGCCTGCTCCCCGCCGTGCTCGTCGCCGTGGCCGTACTGACCGCGATCGCCCCCGGATACGGTTCCCGTCAAGAACTTCTCACCCGTCCCGGGCCTTTACTACGATCACGGCATGCAGGCCACCATCACCGTGGAAAGCGTGAACGGCCCCGCGGGGCTCGATGACTTACGGCGCTGGCTCGGCGGACAGCCGGGCCTGCGCGGCAGGATACGCAGACAGTCGGACGGCGGCCCGGCGCCCGGCGCCATGGGAGCCGCGGGCGACGTGGTGCAGGCGGTGCTCGAACCCGGGGGAGTGGCCGCCGCGTTCGCCGGGGCCGTCGTCGCCTGGGTGCGGACACGCCGCGGCAGCCAGACGGTCACGGTCACCCGGCCCGACGGCACGCGGTTCACCCTCACCACCACCCAGGTCAAGGGGCTCGACGCCCGGCAGGCCGCCGACCTGGCCCAACGGCTGGCCGCCACCCTGGAGGGCGGCGGCGACGGGACACCGCCACCGCCCGACGGCCCGCCGCGAACAAGATCGCGGACGTGACCACGGATGAGACCACGGGCATGACCGGCGACGCCACCGCGGCCCGTACGACCGGACTGGCCGCACCGGGCGCCCGCGCCGTCCTCGTCGGTACCGGAAGCCACGCGCCCGGCTCCGCGCTCCCCGCCCTGCCCGGTGTCGACACCACCCTCGACGACCTCGCCCGCGCCCTGCGCGACGTGTGCGGCATGCCGGAGGAGCACATACACCGCGTACCCGCCGACGCCCCCGCGGCCGACGTCCTCGCCGCCGTGGAACAGGCGGTCACCGACGCCACCGGCACCGTGCTCTTCTGCTACACCGGCCATGGCCTGCTGGGCCCCGGCGACGAGCTCTACCTCGCCACCCACGCCACCGCCGCCGAGGACAGGATCGCCCACGGCGTGCCGTACCGCGTCGTCAAGGACCTGCTCGGCGGCGTCGTCGGGGGCAGCGTCGTGCTGCTCGACTGCTGCTTCTCCGGACGCGCGGCGCCGCCCGGGAACGACGGCCCGCGTGGCGTGTTCGACTCGGCGCTCCCCGACGGCAGCTTCCTCCTCACCTCCGCCTCCGGCTTCGCCGTGTCCTACGCGCCCGAAGGCGAGCGCCACACCCTCTTCGGCGGACGCGTGCTGCGCCTCCTGGAAGAGGGCGACCCGTCCGGACCCCCGCTGCTGACACTGGACGACATCCACGCGTACCTCGACCGGGCCTTCCGCGACGGGCCGGTACGCCCGCACCGGCGCAGCGACGGCACTCTGGGCACGCTGGTCGTCGCGCCCAACCGCGCGTACCGCCCGGAACGGCCCGCGGCCGCCCTGCCCCCGGCCGACGTGCCCTGCCCGTACCCCGGCATGGAGCCCTTCCGGCCCGAGGACCACGCCCACTTCTTCGGCCGCGACGACATCACCGCC
>NZ_JAINFC010000026.1 GCF_020740835.1 Streptomyces sp. UNOC14_S4 | reverse complement strand
CCCACAGACCCCTCGTACCCCCCTCGCACACCCCTCACCTGCCGCTTTACATCACACCCAACAGACCTTGAGGGTTTCTTTACCCGTAAAGGCCGAATTTAGTTTGCCTTCAGCAACCAAATTCTGGTCTTATGGTTGCCCGGAGCAACCGAAATGGAGGGCCAGGTGGCCGAGCGGAAGCAGTACGAGGAGCTCGCCCGCCAGCTCGGGGCGATCGCCGCCGTGCGGCGGGACCTCGGGCGCACGCTCCCCCCGGAGGCCTCGCCCGCGTCGGTCCTGGTGCTCGCGCTCCTGCACGAGTACGGCGAGATGCGCATGGGCAAGCTGGCGGAACTGCTCGCCATCGACATGTCGGTGACGAGCCGTCACGTCGCATACGCCGCCGACCGCGGCTGGCTCGACCGGCACCCCGACCCCCTGGACAAGCGGTCCCGGCTGCTCCGTATCAGCCCCCGGGGACAGGAGCTGCTGGAGCTGGTGGGCACCCGCTACACCGAGGCGCTGGCCTCCTGCCTGCGCGACTGGTCGGACGAGGACCTCGGCTCCCTCATCGGGCTGCTGGCGCGGTTGCGCGAGAGCTTCGGCGACTGCCGGGCCCGCGCGCCGCACCCGTAAAGACCCGGTGGGTGCGGCCGGACCCCCGCGGCCGCACCCACCGCCGACCGCCCCGATCCGATCCAGCCCGATCCGATCCAGCCCGGTCCAATCCAGCCCGGTCCAATCCGATCCGATCCGGCCCGGCCCCCACACACCCTTCCCATCGGCAGTAGAGGATTTTCATGGCCAAGACCACACCCGCAGGTGTGGGGAGCGGACACAGCACAGACGGAGCCCAGCCCGGTTCCGACACCGCCGCCCCCATGACGCACCGACAGATCATGGAGGCCCTGTCGGGGCTGCTGCTCGGCATGTTCGTCGCGATCCTGTCGTCGACGATCGTCTCCAACGCGCTGCCGGAGATCATCCACGATCTGCACGGCAGCCAGTCCTCCCTGACCTGGGTGGTCACGGCCTCGCTGCTGGCGATGACCGCCTCCACACCGCTGTGGGGCAAGCTCTCCGACCTGTTCAGCAAGAAGCTGCTGGTCCAGATAGCCCTGATCATCTACGTCGGCGGCTCCGTCGTGGCCGGTCTCTCGCAGAACAGCGGCACCCTGATCGCCTGCCGCGCGGTCCAGGGCATCGGCGCCGGCGGTCTGACGGCGCTCGCCCAGATCATCATGGCGGCCATGATCTCCCCGCGCGAGCGCGGCCGTTACAGCGGCTACCTCGGCGCGACCTTCGCCGTCGCCACCGTCGGCGGCCCGCTGCTCGGCGGCGTCATCACGGACACCGACTGGCTCGGCTGGCGCTGGTGCTTCTACGTCGGCGTGCCCTTCGCGATCATCGCGCTGATCGTGCTCCAGAAGACGCTGAAGCTCCCGGTCGTGAAGCGGGACGTCAAGGTCGACTGGCTGGGCGCCTTCTTCATCACCGCCTCGGTGACCCTGCTGCTGATCTGGGTGACCCTGGCCGGCAAGAACTACGACTGGCTGTCCTGGCAGACCGCTCTCATGGTCGTCGGTTCGATCGCGCTCGCCGGGCTCTTCGTCCTGACCGAGTCCAAGGCCGCCGAACCGATCATCCCGCTGCGGCTGTTCCGCAACAAGACGATCACCCTGACCGCGATCGCGAGCCTCTTCGTCGGCGTCGCGATGTTCAGCGGCACCGTCTTCTTCTCGCAGTACTTCCAGCTCGCCCGCGGCAAGACGCCGACCATGTCCGGCGTGATGACGATCCCGATGATCGCGGGCCTGTTCGTCTCGTCGACCGTCTCCGGCCAGATCATCACCAAGACGGGCCGCTGGAAGGCGTGGCTGGTCTCCGGTGGCGCGCTGCTCACCGCGGGTCTCGGGCTGCTCGGCTCGATGCGCTACGACACCCCGTACTGGCACCTGGCCTGCTACATGGCCCTGGTCGGCCTCGGCCTCGGCATGATCATGCAGAACCTGGTGCTCGCCACGCAGAACCAGGTGGCCCCGAAGGACCTGGGCTCCGCCAGCTCCGTCGTCGTCTTCTTCCGCTCCCTGGGCGGTGCGATCGGCGTCTCCGCGCTCGGCGCGGTCTTCGCCAACCGGGTGCCGCACTACATCAAGGACGGCATCACCGCCCTCGGCCCCAAGGCCGCGGCGGCGCTCTCCAAGGGCGGCAGCGGCGACGGCAGCGTCCCCAAGATCGACACCCTGCCCGCCCCGCTCCAGACGGTCTTCAAGAGCGCGTACGGGCACGGCGTCGGCGACATCTTCCTCTACACCGCGCCCTGCGCGCTGCTGGCCTTCATCATCACCCTCTTCATCAAGGAGGTCGCGCTGAAGTCCAAGTCCGGCACGCAGGCGGCCGCGGCCGCGGGTGAGACGGCAGCCCCGGCCACGGACGCGGACGCGGAACCGGCCCGGCAGGGCTGATCAGGACCCCGGCGGCGGGGGCGCGACACGAGCGGAGCGCGCCACGGCCGACCGGACACCGGGACCCGAACGGCAGACAACAGGTCCCGGACGCAACGGCCCCGGTGGGCGGCGCGCGAACAGGCAGGGGACGGCCTGCGCGCCCCCACCGGGGCCTTTGCGTCTCTTCTCTACGCGGACGCGCGGTCGCGCATGACCTCGATCCCGGCTATCACCGTGTCGAGGGCGAACAGGAAGTCGCGTTCGCGGCGCTCCGAGAGGGAGACCTTGCTCTCCCGCTGCGTCTCCACCAGCTCGGCGGCCGCGTGGAAGGTGTCCGTGAGAGTGCCGCTGTCCGAGATCCGCCCCATGAGCCGCTCGAAGTACTCGTCCTCGGTCTCCCCCGTCGCGCGGCAGCGCTCCTTGAACTGGCCCTCGATGCTGCAGAAGCCGAAGACGAACTGGAACACGGCCCCCAGCGCGCCGGTGACGTCGTCGAACGGCAGGCCACTGCGCTTGATGACGGCCAGGGCCACGTTGGAGAACTCCATCGAACGCGGGCCGATGTTGAGGTACTGCCCCAGCAGCTGGGCCACCCAGGGGTGCCCGGAGAGCAGCTTGCGGTATTCAAGGGCGAGCACGCGCATCTGGGCGCGCCAGTCGGCCGTCTCGTCCGACGCCGCGGCCGTGTCGGGGACCACCATCTCGCGGTGCACCTCGTCGAGGGCGATCTCCAGGAGGTCGTCCTTGGTGTCGACGTACCAGTAGACCGACATGGCGGTGACGCCCAGTGCCGCGGCGAGACGGCGCATCGAGAACTTGGCGAGCCCCTCGGCGTCGAGCAGACGGACGGTCTCGGTGACGATCCGCTCCAGATCGAGCGCGCCACCGCCGCTGTCCGTCCCCGCTTTGCGCTTCGGCGCCGGCTTGCCGCCCTCCAGCCAGACGCTGGTCTGAGCCTTTTCCGCACCGCCGCGCTTGCTGCTCGCCATGGCAGGGTCTCCCTTTTTGCGGTGATCGTACGTATGAAGGTTATGTGGCGGGGTGCGGCTCGGGTTTTCGGCTGTGCCTATTGGGGTGCGTCTTGCGCTCGGCGCGCGGCCGCGGGTCCGGGGCGAAGCCCCGTAAGGGGCGCGGGGAACTGCGCGACCGGCCACGACGCGACCGGCAGCCGCAAGACGGGCTCACGAGGCAGCCCAGTGGGCGCGGGGGTCCGGGGGCGGAGACCCCGGTGGGTCACCTGCCGCGGGGCGGTCACCCCGTCGCGCGCTCCGCACGACGCAGCAGGACCGCCGCCACCACACCGCCCGCGAAGACCGCCGCCGCCCCCACCAGCTGACTCGACTGCACGCCGGAGGCGAACGCGTCACGGATCCCCGCGACGTCGGACGCCGAGTGCGCACGGGAGAGCGCCGCCGGCAGCGACCCCGCCCCCGCCGCCACCGCGGGCACCAGCGCCGCGAAGCGCGAGTTGAGGACGGCGCCCAGCACCGCCACGCCCAGGCCGTTGCCGCACTCCTGGAGCGTGCCGTTGACGCCCGCGCCCACGCCCGCCTTCTCCGGGGGGATCGCCGACATGATCGCGTTGGCCATGGCCGGCATCGAGAGCGCGATGCCGACACCCATCAGCACCAGGCCGAGGAACATGCCCCCGTAGCCGTGCGCCCCCAGCACCGCGATCGACAGCAGACCGGCCGCGAGCAGGCCCATGCCACCGGCGATGGCGACCGGCGTGCCCACCTTCGGCAGCAGCCGCGCGCCCACGCCCGTCAGGTTGAGGACCACGATCACCAGGGCCAGCGGCGTCATCCGCAGGCCGGTCTCCAGCGGGTCGTAGCCGAGCACGAGCTGGAGGTGCTGGGTGAGCAGGAAGAACGAGCCGCCCATGCCGAAGGCCACCAGGATGCCGCCCGCGACGGCGCCCACGAAGCGGCTGTTGCGGAAGAACGTCATGTCCAGCATCGGATACGGCACCCGCCGCTCCCACAGCGCGAACGCGGCGAGCATCACGGCGCCGATCACGGCGGAGACGAGAACCCGGCCGGACGTCCAGCCGTACGCCGGGCCGGAGATGATCGCGAAGGTGACACCGGTCATGCCGAAGGTGGACAGGACCGCGCCCATCAGGTCCGGCCGGTCACCGGTGGGGTTCTTGGACTCGGGCACGAGCTTGAGGACGGCCACCAGGCCGACCACCGCCACCGGCAGGTTGATCAGGAAGACCGAGCCCCACCAGAAGTGGTTGAGCAGCGCGCCGCCGATGAGCGGCCCGGCGGCGAAGCCGAGCGAGCTCACCGCGCCCCACAGGCCGATGGCCTTGGTGCGCTCCTCGTCGTCGAAGACCTGGACGACGACGGCGAGCGTCGTGGTCATCAGCAGCGCACCGCCTATGCCCATGCCCGCGCGGGCGGCTATCAGCTGCCCGGTGCTCTGGGCGAGACCGGCGACGAGCGAGCCGATGCCGAACAGGGCGAGACCGGTGGCCAGCATCTTCTTGCGGCCGTAGCGGTCGGCGGCGTTGCCCGCGGTGAGCAGCAGCCCCGCCTGCACCAGCGAATAGGCGTTGAGCATCCACTGCACGTCCGCGGTGGAGGCACCGAGCTCCGACGTGAGGGACGGGACCGCCACGGTCAGGATCGTGTTGTCCAGCAGGACGGTGAGCTGCGCGAGACAGATGACGCCGAGGATCAGCCACCGCGCGGGGTTCCGCGGCGGCCGTTGCTCCGCGGTTCCGGATGAACTCGTGGTCGTGGCAGTCATGCGGGGTCCCCCTTGTACGGTGTACGACTCACTGGCGTCGTACACCGTACAAGAGTTCCTCTACGCCGTACAACGGCTTTTTCCCGGGCTTCTCCTGGGGCACTTCGTCTGCGGGTGGGCGGGGCTTCTCGCGCAGTCGCCGGACGGACATGGGCGACCGAGCTCGCAGGCGGCTTTTCAGGGGCGCGGGGAACTGCGCGACAAGCCCCCACCGGGGCCGCAGACGCGCGCGCAGCGCAAGACGCACCCCAATAGGCGCGGAGCCCCTGGTGGGTGGCCCGGCGAGGTGGGGGATCACATCGCGGTCGGCTTAAGGACGTACCCGACCCCCCGCCGCGTATGAATCATCGGCTCCCGCCCCGCATCGATCTTCCGCCGCAGATACGAGATGTAGAGCTCCACCACATTCGCCCGCCCCCCGAAGTCGTAGGACCACACCCGGTCCAGGATCTGCGGCTTGCTGAGCACGCGCCGCGGATTCCGCATCAGGAACCGCAGCAGCTCGAACTCGGTGGCGGTCAGGTGGATCTCCGTACCGCCCCGCGACACCTCGTGGCTGTCCTCGTCCAGGACGAGGTCGCCGACGGTCAGGACGGACTCGGCCCGCGGCGCCACCGCGCGGGCGCGCCGCAGCAGCCCGCGCAGCCGGGCCACGACCTCCTCCAGGCTGAACGGCTTGGTGACGTAGTCGTCGCCGCCCGCCGTGAGCCCGGCGATGCGGTCCTCGACGGAGTCCTTGGCGGTGAGGAAGAGCACCGGCACGTCGGCGCGCTCGCGCCGCAGCCGGCCGAGGACGGTCAGCCCGTCCATGTCGGGCAGCATGACGTCGAGGATGACGACGTCGGGGCGGAAGTCCCGCGCCATGCGCAGCGCGGACGCGCCGTCCGCGGCGGTGCGCACATCCCAGCCCTCGTAGCGCAGGGCCAGGCACAGCAGTTCGGCCGGCGATGCCTCGTCGTCGACGACCAGGACCCGTACGGCGCTTCCGTCGTCGTGGAGCGGTTCCGTACGCGCGGAGTGCGAAAGGGAGGTCATGGACCGGCATCCTGGCGACGCCGGGTGAAAGGCCCCTTTCGGCTCCCTGTGATTCTTCTGAGAATCCGCGATGATCGCCGCATGGCACACACAGTGATCGGCAGGGACCTCGGCAGGATCGGGGTCTGGAGCACCGACCTCCGGGTGGACGATCCCGACGCCCCCGACAACGCGGAGCGGCTCGGCGAAGTCGCGGCAGCGGCGGCGGAGTTGGAGGCCCTGGGCTACGGCACGCTCTGGGTCGGCGGCAGCCCGGACGTCACCCGGGCGGCCCACATCCTCCGGGCGACGGAGCACGTCACGGTCGGCACGAGCATCATCAGCATCTGGCAGCACCCGGCGGCCGAAGTGGCCGCCGCGTACGCCGCGCTGCCGCCCGCCCTGCGCGAGCGGCTGGTCGTCGGCCTGGGCGTCAGCCACGCCCACATGGTCACGGGCTGGACCAAGCCGTACTCGGCGATGAAGGCGTACCTGGACGAGCTGGACGACTCCCCGCTCGGCCCGCTCCCGGGGCGGCGGATGCTGGCCGCGCTGGGCCCGCGCATGCTGCGGCTCGCCCGCGACCGGGCCGCGGGCTGCCTGCCGTATCTCGTGACCGCCGAGCACACGGCGCGCGCCCGCGAGCTGCTCGGTGACGACGCGGTCCTGGCTCCGGAGCTGAAGGTCGTCCTCGACGACGACCTCGCGCGCGCCCGCGCCGCGGCCCGCGACCATCTGGCCTTCTACCTGCCGATGCCGAACTACACGAAGAACCTGCTGCGGCTCGGCTTCACCGAGCGGGACTTCGAGGCGGGCGGCAGCGACCGGCTGCTGGACGCGGTCTTCGCGCTCGGGGACACGGAGGCGGCCCGCGCCCGCGCGGACGCGTTCCTCGCCGCCGGAGCCGATCATCTGGCCGTCCAGGTCGTCCTGGACCCGGCCCGCCGCAAGGCGGGCGAGCTCCCGCTGGCCGAGTGGCGCGCGCTGGCCGGGGCCCTGCCCCTGCATATGTGACGGGCGTTACAGCCGTAGCGCCGGAAGTGGAAGTGAAAACGGAGCAGGCCCGGCACTCCGAAGAGTACCGGGCCTGCTGTCGCAGTAGCGGGGACAGGATTTGAACCTGCGACCTCTGGGTTATGAGCCCAGCGAGCTACCGAGCTGCTCCACCCCGCGACGGTCGAAAGTCCCGGACCCATCAGATGGGAGCGGTCTTTCAACAGTGCGCTCGGCAGGATTCGAACCTGCAACCTCTTGATCCGTAGTCAAGTGCTCTATCCGTTAAGCTACGAGCGCTCGGCTTCCCGGCGGTTTTTCTTGCCGGTCGGCGTTGCGTGGACAACATTACATGAACTCCGCCGGGACGCGAAATCCATTAGCCGCACCTGCCCTGACCTGCGAAAACGCCCCGCAGGCGCGATCGTGGCCGGCCTCCGGGAGATCGGGCCGGGAGCCCGGAGGAGTCCGGGAGGAGATCGGCGGGGAGCGGATCCGGTGCCCCCGCGATCGAAAGCCACGATCGGAAGGCGCGATCGGAAGCCACGATCGGAAACAAAGAAGCCCCGGCCGTCCAGCAGGACGACCGGGGCCACTCGGCGGAGGCGGAGGGATTTGAACCCTCGATGGGATTTAAGTCCCAAACCGCATTAGCAGTGCGGCGCCATAGACCGGACTAGGCGACGCCTCCACGCATCCACCACGCGCATGCGCGGGTGTGTGCTTGCAGATGATGACACAGCCTTGCGGCCGACCACCAATCCGCTTCTACGGTACCGGCCCCGCACCGGCCGGGGCAAAGATGTTTCCGGCGCGCAACGCGTTGCGTTCTCGGACGTTAGACGGGGGAAGGGGCCGCTCGGGCCCCTCGCCGTGCCGCCACGCCGGTCCGTGCGTCCGCCCACACCGGCGTACGGGCACACCACCGGTGTACGGCCGCCGCGGCCCGTCGTACCTCCACGGACACCGGAGTCCCGCCATGAGTCCAGTACCGAGTGCCACACCGAGCCCCGCGCCGCATGCCACGCCGCATGTCACACCCGGCGCCTCCCCGAGCCCCTCCCTCCTCCGCGGCATCGCCACCCGCACCCGTCTCTTTTCTCTCGCGTCTCTCGCGCTGGCCCCTGTCCTGCTCGCGCTGCCCGCTGCCTCCGCCGCCCCCATGCCGCTGCCGGTCCCGGAGCACGACGGCGACCGCCTCACGGTGACGATCACCGACTCGGGCGGCCCCGACGGCCGCTACGAGCTCTACTGCCACCCCGACGGCGGCACGCATCCGCGCGCGCGCCGCGCCTGCGAACAGCTCGACAAACAGACCCGGTGGGGCAAGGACCCGTTCGCCCCCGTGGACAAGGACGCGAACTGCACAATGGTCTACGGCGGTCCGGAGCGCGCGCACGTCTTCGGGAAGTGGGCGGGACGTCCGGTCCACGCCCAGTTCAACCGGACGAACGGCTGCGAAATCGCCCGCTGGAACAAGTTCTCGGAACTTCTCGTATCCCCGCAGAGTGCCCCCAAGGAGTGACAAATGGAGTGACACGGGAGGCATGTCCGGCCTGCGGCGGGACGCCCCGCAACGGGCCCCGGGCGGCCGGGGAGCAACCGGACGGTGGTCGTCCACCCCGCCTCGCCGCACGTGTCATCCGCCGTCGCGCCCGCCTCCGCAGCCTTTAGACTTCCCTTCAGTGACACGCCAGGAGGGCGCCGTGGAAGAGTGCGCCGCCCGTTCCGGCGCAGTCCGCAAGGTGCGGTAACCAGGGAGGAAGCGTCGTCGTGAGCAGCAGGCCATCCCGAGGCACTGCTCGCCTCGCAGCCATACTCGATGCCCTCCCCGACGCGCTGTTGCTCGTCAACTGCAACGGCACGGTCGTCAACGCCAACCACATAGCGCTGGAGACCTTCGAGGCGCCCGGCACCGGCCTCGTGGGGCGCGGACTGCTCTCGCTGCTGCCGGATTTCGACTCCCGGCGCATCCCCGGCTCGATGCGGCTGCCCGACAGCGACGACGGCCGCACCAAGCCGACCCGGATGATCGCCCGGCGTACCGACGGCGCCCAGTTCCCCGTCGAGGTGACCAGCGCCAACCTGGAGGACGGCCGTACCCCGTACGCCGACCACCACCCGTACACCGGCGACGAGCTGCTCATGATCGTCGTCCGGGATCTCACCGGGACGCTCGACACCGAGGCCGAACTCGCCCGGCAGCAGCGCCAGACGGAGATGATCCTGCGCGCCGCCGCGGAGGGCGTCGTCGGTGTGGACACGGCCGGGAAGGTCGTCCTCGTCAATCCGTCCGCCGCGCAGATCCTCGGCTACCGCGCCAGCGACCTCGGCGGCCAGGAGCTGCACCCGCTGGTGCACCACTCGCGCGCGGACGGCACGCCGTTCCCGTACGAGGAGTCGCCGATCGCCGACACGCTGCGGTCCGGGCGAAAGCACCGGGTGCGCGGGCAGGTGCTGTGGGCGAAGGACGGGCGCGCGGTGCCCGTCGACCTGACGACCGCCCCGGTGCGCGACGGCGACCAGCTCGTCGGCGCGGTGATGACGTTCACCGACCGGCGGCCGTACGACGCGCTGGCCGCCCGCCACGCGCAGCTCGTGGCCATGCTGGAGAGCTCGCTGCGGGGGCCGCTGGAGCAACTGCGCGGAGAGCTCGGCACCCTGGCCGACGACCCGGCCGGGCAGCTGTGGCCCGAGGCCAATCAGATCCTTCATCACCTTTCGGCCGGTTACGGCCGGATGTCCACTCTGATCGACAATGTCCTGGCCTTCCAGCGGCTGGACGCAGGTGAGGCCAAGCTCGCCAAGGAAGGCGTGCCGCTGGACGAGGTCGTGGCCGCGGGCGTCGAGGGCGCCGTCGAGCTGATCGGCCCCGGCCGGGCACAGTTCGCCGTGCACGCCCCCAAGATCGACGCGGAGGTCGACCCCGAGCTGTTCGCCCGCGCCCTCGCCCATCTGATCGCGGACGTCGCGGGCGTCGACGCCACGGGCAGCCCGTCCGCCGCGGCCTCCGCCGCCGGCGCCGGTGGCGCGGGCGACTCGACGATCGTCGTCGCGGCGGCACAGCGCGGTGAGGTCGTACGGGTCGAGGTGCGCGGCCCGTACGCGGGCGGCGACCCGGTCCACGGTCCCCTCGTACGCGGCATCGTCCGCGCGCACGGCGGCGTGCTCCAGACGCACGAGATGCCGGGTGCGGGCGGCCCCGCGTACGTCCTGGAGGTCCCGGTCTCGGCCAAGGGCGGCCCGGTGCCCCCGTCCACCGAGCGGCGGACGGGCCCGGACACGATGAGCTCGACGACGGTCATGCCGGTGCCCGCGCAGCGGGCGCGCGGCACGGCGCAGCAGCCCCCCGTGGGCGCGGGCGCGGGTGCAGGCACGGGTGCGGGTGCTGGGGAGCGCCCGGCTCAGGGGCCGGCTCCGGTCCGGACCCAGGCCCCGGTTCAGGCCCCGGTTCAGGTGCCGTCTCCGCTTCAGGCGCCGGGCCAGTCCTCGAACCAGCCCCCGAACCAGGCTCCGATCCAGGCTCAGGCCCCGAAGGCCGTGCCTGTCCCTCCTGTTGTCCCCCCTGTCGCTCCCGTCCCGGCGCCTGCCGCGCCGAAGGCGGAGGAGACGGTGCCGCCTCAGCAGCAGCCGCAGCCGACCGGGCGTCGCCGGGGCAAGCCCAGCAGCGAGGAGGAGCAGCCCGACGGGGCGGAGGGCCGCGAGGGCAGGCACGGGCGGGGCCCGGGAGCCGAGGGTGCCCAGGCCCAGGCCGTTCAGGGCGGCGGACTCGTACCGCCGCAGGGCACGCCCGCGCCGACCGGCCGCCGCGCCCGGCGCGAGCAGCGGCCCGTCGAGCCGGAGGCGCCGCGTACGCCGTTCGCGCTGCCTCCCGCTGAGGCCGACCGCACACCCGACTCCCCCACCGGGGCCCAGGCCCAGGCACAGGCCCAGGCACAAGCCGCGCCCACCGGCCGCCGTGCCCGGCGGGTCGCCGCCGCCACGGAGACCCCCGAGCGCCCGATCCCGGGCCAGGCCAACGCCGAACCGGACGTCCCGCGGACCGCGTTCGCCCTCCCCCCGGCCGCCGCCGACCGCGCACCGGCGGAGCGGACACAGCAGGCACCGCAGGCACAGCAAGTGCAACAGGCGCAGGCACACGCGCTGCCGGGCGCGCCGCGCAGGCCGATGGACGATGCGGCCGGTGGGGCCGGTGGGGCGGCGGAGGCGGCTGCGGCCGCGACGCCGGCGATCCCTGTGGCTCCCACGGCGCCTGCGAATCCTGCGAATCCGGTGCCCCCTGCCGCTCCGGATACGACGGTCCCGACGGCGGCGAACAGCGGTGCTCCCGGCACTGCCACGCCGCTGCCCGGCGGCGCCCCCGGCGTGCCTCCCGTACCCGGTCCCGGTCCCGCTCCCGCTCCGGCCCCGATTCCGGCCCAGCCCCAGACTCCGCGCGCACACGCGGATCACGGTGCCCCCGGCCCGTACCCGGCGGCCCCCGGACAGCAGCCCGCGCCGTACGCCGCACCCGGAGCTCCCGGAGCTCCCGGAGCACCCGGCAGCGGCGTGCCCGACGCCGCGCCGCACGACGGCCCGGCCCGGCCGAACCCGGGGCCCGGCGCGGCGACGCCGTACGGTTCCGCGCACCCGGGCGACCCCGTGCCCTCCGGCGGTCCCGCCGCTTCGCACCCGGAGCACGGCGGCGCCGAAGGCAGGCCGAACACCGCCACACCGCCCGGTACACCGCCCACCACACCGCTCGGCACGGCCGAGGCGTCGGCCGAGACCGGGGCCGAGGCCGAGACCGCTGTCGCGGCTGCCGCCGCCGCTGCCGCCGCGCCCGCCGGAACGGGTCGGCGCCGCGCGCGCCGCGCCCTCGCCGAGGAGCCGGGCGCAGCCCCCGCGGGCGAGGCCGCCGCACAGCCGATCAGCGTGCGCACGCTCGGGCAGGGCCCCGGTGGGGAGACGCCCGCCGCCGGTACGCCGGTCGGCGCGCCCGCCGCCGGTTCGGGGCGCCGCCGCAAGCTGGGCAACCCCGCCGAGGGTGGCGAACGGCAGACGCACACCCCGTCGGCCGCCGTCCCCAAGCCGCAGACCCCCGCCGGTGCGCCGCCGCAGGGCCGGGCCTTCGCCATAGGGGCACCGGACGAGGGCTCGGAGGGCCCCGAACCGCTCGACGGCCCGAACGGCGTCGTCGAGGTCAACGCCCCCCGGCCGCCGATGGACGACGAGCTGCCGCCGGAGCCGCTGGACAACCCGCGCCGGCTGCTGGTCTGGCCCGCGCCCGACCCCTCCACGCAGACGGCGCTCACCGAACGCGGCTACCGCCCGGTGATCGTGCACTCGCGCGAGGAGGTGAACGCGCAGATCGCGGCGTACCCGGCCGCGCTGTTCGTCGACCCGCTGACCGGCCCGATCACGCGCACCGCACTCCAGTCGCTGCGCGAGGCCGCCGTCGAGGCGGAGGTCCCGGTGCTGGTGACGGCCGGTCTGGGCCAGGCGGCGAAGGAAGCGGCGTACGGTGCCGACCCGGCCGTCCTCCTCAAGGCCCTGGCCCCGCGCGACAGCGAGATGCACCCGCCGCGGGTCCTGCTGATCGAGGAACACGAGCCGATCGCGGACGCGTTGACGGCCACGCTGGAGCGGCGCGGCATGCAGGTGGCGCGTGCCGCGGCCGACGCGGAAGCGGTCGCCCTCGCCGGGCAGCTGCGGCCGAACCTCGTCGTCATGGACCTCATGCAGGTACGCCGCCGCCGCGCGGGCATCGTCGACTGGCTCCGCGGCAACGGCCTCCTGACCCGCACCCCGCTGGTCGTCTACACGTCGGCGGGCATCGACCCCACCCAACTGGCCCTGCTCGCCGCAGGCGAGACGGTCCTCTTCCTCGCGGAACGCTCGACCAGCGCGGAGGTCCAGGGCCGGATCGTGGACCTGCTCTCGAAGTTGAGCTGAGCCCGCGCTCGGTTCCTTTTGTGTCCTCCACGTACGCAGAGCGCGCGTCCCGGCTGCCGGACGCGGTCGTGTGGACGCGGGGAGCCGTCAGCCCGGGTGCCGACGGGGCGGGGCCCGTGGTGCTGCCTGATGGCTGCATGGACCTGCTGTGGACCGGGGGCAGACTGCTCGTCGCCGGGCCCGACACGCGCGCGTACCGCCCCGGCCCCGGCGCGCAGGGCCCGTGGGCGGGCGTCCGCTTCCCTCCCGGCACTGCCCCCGCCCTGCTCGGCGTGCCCGCGCACGAGCTGCGGGACCAGCGTGTCGACCTCGCCGACCTGTGGCCCGGTGCCGAGACGCGCCGCCTGACGGAGCGCGTCGACGCGGCACCCGACCCTGCTGCCGCCCTTGAAGATCTGGCGTTGCACCTCGCGTCGATCCGATCGACCCTCGCCGTCTACCAACGGCGCAAAGTTCCGGGCGCCGCGGAACTCGCGCGCCGAGCCCGCGAGGCGCTGGCCTAACATCCCCCATGACCGGCCGTCGAAGGGACGCACTGTGACTCAGCAGAAGACCGACCAGCGGCAGAGCAAGCTCGAACCCGCTGTCGATTCCATGACACTTCTGGTCGCGGCCGTCATCGTCCACGACACGGCCACCGATCGTGTCCTCCTGCTCCAGCGCAGCCGCGAGGCGAAATTTGCCCAGGGCCTGTGGGACCTGCCGGTCGGTAAGAGCGAACCCGGCGAGCCGATCACCGAGACCGCGGTACGCGAGCTCCGCGAGGAAACGGGATTGAGCGTCGACCCGGAATCGCTCGAAGTCGCCCATGTCATCCACAGCGCCTGGGGAGTCGAGGCGCCTCATGGATTCCTCACCGTCGTCTTCGTGACGCACGAGTGGAAAGGCGAACCGGAGAATCGGGAGCCCCGGAAGCACGCTCGCGTCGCTTGGGTGGACGTCTCCTCCGTTCCCGAGGACTTCGTGGACACCACCGCCCGCGCGCTCCGCCACCACCTCACGGGCGGTCCCCAGGTCTCTCTCGATGGGTGGAACTGACACACCGGTGCCCTGTCCCGTTGATCAGTGTCAGAGACAACGACACAGACGAGATCCCCTCCCGCCCGCGCTGATCACGGCAAAGCGGCCCGCAATCGCTCCGCGATCGCGAAGACGCCCGCGCGGCCGGCCTTAGCCTCGTCGACCAAGTCGGCGAGGAGCACGGGCGAAGGCAGTTCCTTGGCCCCCGCGACCCGGAGGTACGAGCGGGTGGCGGCCGCCGCGTAGAACTCGTTCATAGGGGAGTCCAGGGCCGGGCAGACGGCCAGGGTGTGCAGGAACGCGGCGGCCCGCCAGGCGGTGTCCGGCGCAGGCCGCTCCGCGACGAGCACCAGGTCGTTCTGGTGACGGGCAACGGCCGCCACCACCGCCGACGCGTCCCACACGGTCGGGTCGGAGGGAAGGTGATGCGCCAAGGCGCTCCACGCCCACTCCATCGTGATCTTCACTTGCCGAATCGCTCCTGGAAGTAGTCCCAATGCTCGGCGAACTCCTCGACCCCGTCGAGGAACATTTCCCGGTCCTCGTCCAGCTCGCGCTTCGTCGCCTCGGTGATCAGCGCGGTGACCGTGGTGCCCTGCGCCTCGGCGCGTGCCTTCAGCTGGTCGTGGAACTCTTCGTCCAAGCGGATCGTGACGTGTCTCGACATGACACCACCGTACAGCGCCCGCGCTGTACAGCGCAGGGATTCGCTGTACCGACGCAGGGAGCCACCTCAGGTGGCGGCGTGGGTGACGAATTCGGACCAGGCGTGGGCCGGTACGGCCATTCGCTGTCGTGGGCTGCCGGTGGTTTTCGAGTCGCGTATGCGTATGGCACCCGGTGCGGTGGCGGTCTCCAGACAGTTGCCACCCGACCTGTCGTTGCTGTAGCTCGGCTTGCGCCAGCAGTGGGCGAACTCGACACAGTTGCCTGTCGTGGAGTCGCCGTAGCTGGCTTTATGCCAGTAGCGAGCTAATTCGACACAGTTCCCCGTCCCCGTACTGTCGCTGTAACTGGACTTGCACCACGACCGCTCAGCGCTCACAGTTCCTCCATCATCTTTCTGATGAATCTCCTGCTCTGCTCCTCGCTGAGGGCTTGCATACGGATCAGCGCCAGTCGATTCGTGAGGTCGTTGAGAGCTTCCGCGCCCCCGTGCAACTCGGCGACCACTTGGCCTTCCTCGTACCCGACGCGCTCATGTTCCGCCCCCTCCAGCATCGTGAAGGAGCCGTCGAGCCCGGGATGCCGCCCAACGCTGAATGGCAGCACCTGGATGAACACGTTGCGCTGCTCTCCCACGTCCAGCAGATGCTGGAGCTGCCTCCTCATCACTTCTGGGCCACCCACAAGGGTCCGTAGCGCAGCTTCGTAGATCACGTAAGTGAACAGCGTCGTCGGCTTCTTCAGCAGCTCCTGCCTGTCCATCCGGAACTGCAATCGCTGCTCGACGGTCTCGTCGTCAACCGGAGGGCACTGGCCAGCGATCAGCGACCGAGCATAGTCCTCAATCTGCAGAAGTCCGGGAATCAGCACCAGCTCGAAGCCATGCACAGCCACCGCTTCGGCCTCGGCCGCGATGAACTCCGGATAGCGCGGCTGCACCACCTCCGGCCCCATATAAGGACAAGCCGCCAGCAGCAGCCCCTTTGCCCCGCACAACTGATCCGCCGCCTCCAGCAGCTGCTTCGTCGGCTTGCGCCGACCCTGCTCCATCGATCTCACCGTCTCGACGGAGTAGCTGGCCTCCGTGGCCAGTTCCTCGCGGCTGACGCCGGCGATGTGACGCCAGAGTCTGACCTGGTCGCCGCAGTAGCGCCAGGAGATGGGCGGGTTGTCGATGCCTCGCGTCTTCACGGGGGCTCACCTCACGGTCCGTACCCACATGGTCACCGCGGACGCTAGTGGTGGCCAGAGCTTCGTACGCCTCGCAGCGGCAAAAATCCCCCGTGCGAGTGGATGAGGTGCGATGAAATGATCATTTCTTATGAAACCGAGCCCGCGGGGAGACCGAATATGCCAGTGACCCTTCACCCCGACAGCCACGACCCGGGTGACCCCGAAGTCTCCCTCGCCTGGTGGATGTTCCACGCCTTCCAGGACCGGCTGGCCGCCGCCGAAGGGTTCACCCCGCTCATCGACCTCCCCGAGGACGACGGCGGCCAACTGCCTCCCGACGTCTGCGCGCAGCTGCTGCCCCGGCTCGAAGCGCTCGTCGACCGGTGGCGGCAGAAGCCCGATCCCCAGAACGACCCGCTCCTCCCCCGCCATACCGAGATCGCCGCCGAACTCGTCGCCGTGCTGCGCGTGTGCGTCGCGAAGGACGTGGAGCTGTCCATCTGGTGAGCAGGCCGGGGAAACGCACCGGCCACCCGAGAACGGCTTCGCGGGCCCCTGCCGCCAGGCAGCCCGGCTGCGATCATGAAGGCATGAATCTCGCCCTGAGCCGCATATGCGCCGTCGCCGTGCTCCTCCTCGGCATCGCCCTGAGCTTCTGGAACGTCTTCGGGGCACCCCACGACTGGGAGGGCAGCATGAAGTGGCTGCGCCTCCCCCTGTGGCTGGCCGTACCGGGCCTGATCAGCGCCAGCGCCAAGCTGATGTTCCCGAGCGGCACCACCGACCGGGCCCGCTGAGCGACGCCGCCGACCGGGCCGCTGAGCGGACCCGCCGAGCAGGCCCGCCGAGCAGGCCCGCCGACCGGCGGAGCCTCGCCGCGCGTCACCCCAGGACCGAGACGTCCAGCCCGCCCTCCGCGTACAGCCTGCGCAGCACCTTCTTGTCGAACTTCCCCACCGACGTCTTCGGCACCGACTCCACCCGCGTCCAGCGCTCCGGCAGCTGCCAGCGGGCGACACGCTCGGCCAGGAAGGCCCGCAGCGCCTCGTACTCGACCACCGCGCCGTCCCGCAGGACGACCGCGGCCAGGGGCCGCTCGCCCCATTTCTCGTCGGGGACGGCCACGACGGCGGCCTCGGCGATCTCCGGGTGGGCCATGAGGTGGTTCTCCAGCTCGACGGAGGAGATCCACTCGCCGCCGGACTTGATGACGTCCTTGGCGCGGTCGGTCAGGGTGAGGAAGCCGTCGGGCGTCATCACGCCGACGTCACCCGTACGCAGCCAGCCGTCGGGGCTGAACTTGTCCTCGGGGCGCACCGGTTCGGCGCCCGCGCCGCCGTAGTACGCGCCCGCGATCCACGGGCCGCGCACCTCCAGCTCGCCCGCCGACTTGCCGTCCCAGGGCAGGAAGCCGCCGCCCGGACCGGCCAGCCGGAACTCCACCGACGCGGGCAGGCGGCCCTGCGAGACGCGGTACGGCCAGGCGTCCTCCGCCGACAGCCCCTCGGGCGGGTAGGCGACGGAGCCCAGCGGCGAGGTCTCCGTCATGCCCCACGCCTGGACGAGCCGGACGCCGTGCCGCTCCTCGAAGCCCGCCATCAGCGACGGCGGACACGCGGAACCGCCGCTGATGACCGTGCGCAGCGAGGACATGTCGCGAGGCCGGGCGTCGAGTTCGGCGAGCAGGCCCGCCCAGATCGTGGGCACGCCCGCGGAGACCGTGGGGCGCTCCTTCTCGATCATCTCGGCCAGCGGGCCCGGCTGGAGGAAGCGGTCGGGCATCAGCAGCGAGGTGCCCGCCATGAACGCGGCATGGGGCAAGCCCCACGCGTTCACGTGGAACATGGGGACCACAGGCAGGCAGATCTCGGCCGGTGTCAGCCCGAACGAGGCGGCGGCGTTGACCTCCATCGCGTGCAGATAGATCGAACGGTGGCTGTAGAGCACACCCTTGGGGTCGCCCGTCGTCCCGGAGGTGTAGCAGAGCGCCGCGGCCTGCCGCTCGTCCAGCTCGGGCCAGTCGAAGGTCTCCGGGCGGTCGGCGATCAGTTCTTCGTACGTGTGCACCTGCGGACGACACCCGGCCAGCAGCGACAGGTCGGCAGGACCGGACACGACGACGTGCTCCACCGAGCCGAGGTGCGGCAGCAGCGGCGCCAGCAGCGGCAGCAGCGAGCCGTTGACGATCACCACACGGTCGGCGGCGTGCCCGACGATCCAGGCGAGCTGCTCGGCGGGCAGCCGGAGGTTCAGGGTGTGCAGGACGGCGCCCATGGCGGGAACGGCGAGGTACGCCTCCACATGGTCGCTGTTGTTCCACATCAGGGTGGCGACACGCTCGTCGGCGACGACGCCGAGCTCGTCCCGCAGGGCGTTCGCCAGCCGCGTGGACCGCGCGCCGACCTCCCGGAACGTCCGCCGCAGTGGCTCGCCGTCCCCCGTCCAGGTCGTCACGGTCGCGTCGCCGTGCACTTGCGAACCGTGCACGAGGATGCGGGTGACGGTCAGCGGTACGTCCTGCATCGTGCTGAGCACCGGGGGCCTCCCGTAGGACCAGAGCGGGGCGGGTGATCGTTTCCGCTGATTGTGCTGCGGTGTCTCGCGGTAAGTCACTACCCGGACGCTAAGACTCCGGCCACATCGGACGCTACGGCTCCGCCATATCCGGCCCACGGCCCACGGTCGGCGGTCGGCGGTCGGCGGTCGGCGCAGGCGCGGGGCGCACCCCGCACGGACGCGCCCCGCGCCCATGCCGTCTACGCCGCCCACGCCACCTACGCCGCGTGCGCCAGCTCCGGATCCTCGCGAAGCTTGCCGAGCGCCCTGGAGACCGCGCTCTTGACGGTGCCGACGGAGACGCCGAGCAGTTCGGCGGTCTGCACCTCGGTGAGGTCCTCGTAATACCTGAGGACGACCATGGCCCGCTGCCGGTCCGGCAGCCGCCGTACCGCCCGCCACATCGCGTCGCGCAGCGCCTGCTGCTCCGCGGGGTCCCCGGCGACGGCCCCGGCCGTCGCCGGGTCGCGCTCGGGGAGCTCCTCGTACGGGAACTCCTCGATCTTTCGCTTGCGCCACTGCGAGGTGCGTGTGTTCACCAGGGCACGGCGTACGTAGCCGTCCAGCGCCCTGTGGTCCTCGATGCGCTCCCAGGCCAGGTAGGTCTTGGTCAGCGCCGTCTGCAGCAGGTCCTCGGCATCGCAGGGGTTCGAGGTGAGCGAGCGCGCGGTGCGCTGCAGGACCTGGCCCCGGGCCCGGACGTACGAGGAGAACGACGGGTACACGGCGGCGGAGGCGCTGGTGCACACTGGCGTCGCGGAAGCTGTCATGCCTCAAAACTAGGAGCGGGGGCCCCTTCGGCGGATCGGCCGGAGGTGCCGAAGGCGGCTCACCCTCAGGTCGTACGGGTACGGCCGCCCCCACCTCCTGGAGGGGGAGCGGTGCTCGTCCGAGGGACGACCCCGGGCGGGGGCCGGAACGACGCGGGGCCGCGCCCCGTCAGGGGCGCGGGGAACTGCGCGACCAGCCACGACGCGACCCGCAGCCGCGCGCGAAGCGCAAGCCGCACCCCCGTAGGCGCCCCCTGGAAGGCGCCGCAGGCACCCGCGCCCCCACCGTCAATCGATGATCGCAACCGGCGCATCCACCAGATTCCGGTCGACCGTCAGCCGCTGCCCGCCATGGGTCTCCGTGACATTGCCCTTGTACTGGTGGATACGCCGATGCGGCGTCCACGCGTTGCGGCCGAGCGCCGGCTCCCCGTCCGTCGTCGGGTCGACCCGCCAGCGCGCGAACCACATGATGTCCGGCAGCCCGGACGTGCCGTTGCGCCGGGCGCGGTCCATGTGGCGTACGCCGGAATCGGCGCTGCTGTAGAAGCCGGGGAGGTAGCCGAAGTCGCGGACGGTCGCGGTCCAGCCACGGATGAAGGAGAGGGTCACTGCGGCACAGTCGTCGTCGCCGTCGTCGTAGGCCTCCATGTCGAGGTAGAGCGGGCTGCGCGGGGCGATGCCGAGCGCGGCGGCGCGGTTGGCGGCCTCCTGTCCCTCGTCCTGTCCCTGGTCGTAGGGGTAGTCGCCGATCTCGTAGCCCCGTTTGGAGTCCGACTTCACGCACGGCGACTGCGAGCCGACGAAGATCGGCAGGAACTTCCAGCCCAGGCCCCGCGCGCTGCTCAGCCAGCCCGCGCTGAGGTTGGTCTGGTGGGGGCACGCGCGGGCCCGGCCCGCGTAGTAGACGCCGATCGCGTGGTAGTCGGAGTCGCGCCACGCGCGCATGGCGGTCAGCGAGGGTGCCTGGCACGCGTCGATGCCCCACCCCCTGAAGATCGACGCCCCCTCCGAGCGGGGGTCGCCGCGGTCACCGGCGACGGCGGACCCCGACCCCGTGGTCAGCTGGGTCAGCGCCACCATCAGGGCGACCAAATATCCGATGATCTGCTTGCGACGAGCCATGACACGAGTCAACGGGGCCCGGCGGCGCGGCTTTCCTCTGACACGCCGTCGATTCATCCGTCTGCCCCGAGAAGCAGCCCGGACGTGGGAACTCCCGTACCGGCGGTGACCAGCACATGTTCGACTTCGCTCACCTGATTGACGGATGAACCACGCACTTGTCGTACCGCCTCGGCGACGCCGTTCATCCCGTGCAGATAGGCCTCGCCGAGCTGCCCGCCGTGGGTGTTGAGCGGCAGCGCCTCCTCGGCGACGAACGCCCAGCCCTCGCCGGGCGGGCAGAAGCCGAACTCCTCCAGCTGCATCAGCACATAGGGCGTGAAGTGGTCGTAGAGGATGCCCACATCGATGTGCTCCGGGGTCAGGCCGCTGGTCTCCCAGAGCTGCCGGGCGACGACGCCCATCTCGGGCAGGCCGGTCAGGTCGTCCCGGTAGAAACCGGTCATCTGCTCCTGCCCGCGGCCCGCGCCCTGCGCCGCGGCGACGATCACGGCGGGCGGGTGCGGGAGCGTACGGGCCCGCTCGACGGAGGTGACGACGAGCGCCTGGCCGCCGTCCGTCTCCTGGCAGCAGTCCAGCAGCCGCAGCGGCTCGACGATCCAGCGGGACGCGGCGTGGTCGGCGAGGGTGATGGGTCTGCCGTGGAAGTACGCGGCCGGGTTGGCCGCCGCGTACCGGCGGTCGGTGACGGCCACGTGCCCGAAGACCTCGGGCTCCAGGCCGTACGTGTGCAGGTAGCGGCGCGCACTCATCGCGACCCAGGACGCGGGCGTGAGCAGCCCGAACGGCAGCGCCCAGCCGAGCGCCACGCCCTCGGCGGACGGCTCGCGCCGCCGTACCCCGGCGCCGAAGCGGCGGTCGGAGCGCTCGTTGAAGGCGCGGTAGCAGACGACGACCTCCGCCACGCCCGCCGCGACGGCGAGGGCGGCCTGCTGCACGGTGGCGCAGGCGGCGCCGCCGCCGTAGTGGACGCGGGAGAAGAAGGTCAGCTCGCCCATGCCGGTGGCCTGCGCGACGGCGATCTCGGGGCTGGTGTCCATGGTGAAGGTGACGAGGCCGTCGACGTCGGCCGGGGTGAGCCCGGCGTCCGCGAGCGCGGCCCGCACGGCCTCGGCGGCCAGGGCGAGCTCGCTGCGGCCGGATTCCTTGGAGAACGCGGTCGCGCCGATCCCGGCGATGGCCGCCCGGCCACCGAGACCGTCGAGGCGGCGGGGGCGCTGGGTGCGGCGGGGGCGCATGTGGGTGACCGCGCTCATGCGGGCGCCCGCGCGGGCGACGGGGACTGCGACGAGGAGGACGAGAGGGACGACTGGGATGGGAGAGATGGAAGAGACGGGAGAGTCACCGTGACCGTACCGGTGACATGGTGGCCCAGGCGGTTCGTGCCGACGACCGAGACCTCGACTACCTCGACGGAAGTCTGTGCAGGTGTGCGATCTCTCACGGAGACGATCCTTCCGCTCAACACCAGTGAATCGCCTGGATAGTTGGGCACGCCGAGACGGATCGAAACCTTCCGTAGGCGGGCCTCCGGCCCGAAGTGATCGGTGACGAACCGGCCCACCAGACCATTGGTGGTGAGGATGTTCATGAAGACGTCGGGCGAGCCTTTGGCGCGCGCCGCCTCTGCGTCGTGGTGGACATCCTGGAAGTCACGCGAAACGAGGGCACCCGCGACGACGAGCGTACGGGTCACGGGCACAGTGAGCGGAGGTAGTTCGTCCCCCACCCTCATCACGACACCCGCCCTTCGCGCGCCCGGAATACGGGGAGCAGCCGCCCGCCGTCCACCCCGTCCTCGCTGCCCTCGCCGTTCACGCCGTCCGTGCCGCCCACCTGCGCGAACTCCAGCTCGACGGACATCCCTACGCGCACCCGGTCGTGCGGCACCCCGACGACATTGCTGATCATCCTGACCCCTTCGGCGAGTTGGATCAGCCCGACCGCGTAGGGCGGGTCGAACGCGGGGAGCGCCGGGTGGTGCACGACCACGTAGGAGAAGACCGTCCCCGCGCCGCACGCCTCGACCGCCGTCCACTCCGGCGAACCGCACTCCCCGCACCCCGGCAGCCAGGGGAAACGGAGGGTCGCGCAGGCATCACAGCGTTGGATGAGCAGTTTGCGGGCGGCGACGCCCTCCCAGAAGGCGGCGTTGTCGCGGTTGACGACGGGGAGGGGGCGGGCGTTGCCGTCACTCCGGACGCCGTCGCCCTGGGCCCCGTCCTCGCGCCGGGTACCTTCGCTTCGGGCGCCTTCGCCCCGGATGCCCTCGCCCTCCGCCGGGTCGGAGGGCATACGCGCCGGGGCCGTGCCCGCCGGATCCGTGCCCGCCGGGGCGTACCGGAAGACGCGGAAGCGGTGGCTCCCGACACACTCGCCGTCCACCCGCAGGTCGGTCCGCGTGGTGATGAAGTACCCGGTGCCGAGCCTGGTGGTCTTGCGCGGGGACACCGTCTCGATCACGGTGTCGTAGATGATCGCGTCTCCCGGCCGCAGCGGGCGCAGATACTCCTGCTCGCAGTCGGTGGCGACGATCGCGGTGTACCCCGCCGTCGAGAGCAGTTCGAACAACTCGCGGTGGGCCGGGGAGCGATGGGCCGGCCCGCCGAGGCCGGGCATGATCCAGACCTGGAGCATGGCGGGCGGGGCGATCGCGTCGGAGCCGGTGTAGGCGGGGTTGGTGTCCCCCATGACCTCGCACCAGTGCCTGATCATGGGCGCGTTGACAGGATCCCTGGCCCGGGCCGCGGCGGCCGCGGGTCGCCCCTCGTAGCCCTTGAGCAGCGGGTGGATGTCGACGGGGTCGCGCACCTGGCCCCCCTTCCCGAATTATCTGACTGTCCGTCAGATACGCGGGGGCTGTCAAGAAGTCGGAGACGGGGGACGGACATACGACGACGGCTGCGCGGTGACACCCCGAGTGCCACCGCGCAGCCATCACCAGACCCTGTCCACTCTCACCCAGTCAAGTGGCGCCTCCCCGAGCGGGCCCCTACTTCACGTAGACGAAGTGCACCACCACGTTGTCCTGACGGATGGCGGTGTCGTGGGAGTTGTTCACGCTCGCCGTGTTGTTCTGGTTCGAGGCTCCGGTGCCGGTCGCCTGCTGCTGACCCGTCGTGGAGTTTCCGTTGTTGGTGTGCCCTACGCCGCTGCCCACGATGGCGGCGGCCGCCACGTTGGAACCCCGGTTCGCCAGCTGGTTGCCGTCGTCGGCCGAGGCGACCCCGGTGAAGAGCAGGGCGGCCATCGGCAGGGCGGCCACAGCGGCGAGGACGCGAGCAGTGCGGGTGCTTGCCATGTCAATTCCTCCAGAACGCAGAACGGAGCAGAACGGAACTGCTGCTTAGTACTGGGCGGTTGGCCGACCGCCCAGCGGGTTTCCGACGTCGTCGCTGGTTTCAGAATTGCCCACCGAATCCCCGGCGAACCACCCGTCGCTCGCTATTCCCTCGCAAGCATGACCGCTCACGAATAAACCCCCAACAATCGCCGCACCGCCCCCGAGAGCCTCATCCCGGACCCGTCGCTCGCCGCGGAACCCTTACGCCGCACAGGCAGAACCGTTCCGGCCGCAATTCGGCCAAATTCGCCGAAGGCGAAACTCCGGGAGTCGGCGGACAAGGAATGAACGTTCATCCCCCAAGGGCCTGAAACCCTTACGGGACTTGGGCTGTGAGGGCCGGGACGGGCGTGACGCACGGGGCCCCACGGAGGCGGCCGCTCCCGGCACCGGAGCAGCGTGAAGATTGCCGGATTCCGGCAATGCGTACGACTACGGTCATCTGTCACCCTCTCCTCGGGCGGGCTCCAGAGCACCTGACTGCGGGATTCCGGCAACCCCGGAGCCACGCGGCCCCGCGAGGTCCCATGGAGACAACGCGGAACACCGCCCCGCCCGCACGCCCTAGCACCCAGAGGGACCAGAGAACCGTGAACACCCCGGAACCGAACCAGCCGTACACCCCGCCCCAGCCGCCGCAGCAGTCGCAGCAACCCCAGCCCGGACAGCCGCAAACGCAACCGCAGCACCCGCAGCCGCAGCCGCTTCCGTCGTACGGGGATCAGCCGTCATACGGGGCCCAGCCGCCGTACACGGCACAGCCGCAGTTCGGCGCCCAGGCGCCGTACGGGCAGCCCGGCGGAGCCCCGGCCTACCCGGCGGCCTACCCGGCGGACCAGCCGTACGGGGCCGCCCCCTACGGGCACTACGGGCAGCCGGGCGGCCAGGCACCGTACGGGCAGCCGGGGGGCTGGGCGCAGCCCTACGGCCCGGACGCGCCGATGCCGAGCGGGATCAAGACCTCCCGCATCCTGCTCTTCATCATCGGCGGCCTCTACAGCCTCCTCGGCCCCCTGCTCTTCGTCATGGCCTCGGTCGTCGGCGGGAAGACCGAGGACAAGGACCTGACCCCCGGCGCGATGTACGCGACCGGCGCCTTCGCGCTGATCGTCGGCGTCGCGGCCCTGGTCATCGCCTCGCGGTTCGGCAAGGGCGGCGACGGCCACCGCATCGGGGCCGTCGTGGTCGCCGGGGTCATCCTGGCCAACGGCATCCTCTCCCTGCTCGCGGGACAGGCGATGTTCATGGCGGGCAACGCCACGGCGCTCGTGATCCTGGTCAACTGCCTGAAGAAGGACAACATCGCCTGGTTCAAACGGCCCCGGGGCTGACGGTCGGAACCGGCCCCGGTGACCGCCGGGGCCTGGTGATCACGGCCTCGCCACCACCAGACTCACGCCATGGAACTCATGGTGCCGGTCGACGGCGGCGAGGTCTGGGCGGACGACTCGGGCGGCGACGGGCCGCCCCTGGTGCTGTTGCACCCCTCGGTGGGGGACTCCACGATCTGGGACGCCCTCGTCCCGCGGCTCGCCGGGCACCACCGGGTGATCCGCCACGACGTCCGCGGCTACGGCCGCTCCCCGGCCCCCACCACACGCTTCTCCCCGGTCAGGGATCTCGCCGCGGTCCTCGGCCACTTCGGCGTCGAGCGGGCGGCCCTGGCGGGCTCCAGCCTGGGCGGACGGACGGCGCTGAGCTTCGCCCTCGACGCGCCCGAGCGGGTCGCGGCGCTCGCCCTGCTGTGTCCGGGCGTCCACGGCTACCCGGACATCATGCCGCCCGGCGTGTACGCGGAGATCGGACGGCTGGCCGAGGCGGGTGACATGGACGGCCTGGTCGCGCTGAGCCTGGGCCTCTGGGGAACGGCGGGAACGGCGGGCACCGGCCACGACGGCGACCCCGAGGCCGCCGCCCAGCTGCGCGCCGCGATCCCGGGCTGGTTCTCCACCCACCCGTATCTGGAGCCCGAGCCGCCCGCCTACGGCCGCCTCGGCGAGATCCGCGCCCCGTCCCTCCTGGTCCTGGGCGAGCGGGACCAGCCCGAAGTGGTCCGGTGCAACGAGGACATCGCCGCCCGCATCCCGGGCTGCCGCCTCGTACGGCTCCCGGACGCCGACCACTTCCCGACCCTCCGCGCCCCGGACAGGTGCGCCACGCTGATCCTGGACGCTTGTCGTCGTTGAATTCCGTACCCGAGCGGGCTCAGGGAAGTCCGGTGCGGTTCAGCAGCGCCCGAAGGGGCTCGGGGAACTGCGCGCCCAGCCACGACGCGCCGCAAGTGACTCGCCGGACTTCCAGCGGAGCGCCTAGTCTCGCGAGCCCAAGATCTACGAGATCTACGAGAAGGGCTCGGGTCAATGCAGCCACCGAAAACGGGTACATCACCCACATCGACGGGCGGGACCGTCGGCAATCACGAACAGGGAGGCTCCCCCGAGGGGTACAAACGCGGGCTGGGGTCCCGTCAGATCCAGATGATCGCCATTGGCGGCACCATCGGCACCGGACTGTTCCTCGGCGCCGGTACGGCGATATCGCAGGCGGGCCCGAGCCTCATCCTCTGGTACGCCGTCGCGGGTCTCGTACTCTTCTTCGTGATGCGCGCCCTCGGTGAACTCCTCACCCACCGGCCGGTCTCCGGCAGTTTCGCCGAATACGCACGCGAATTCCTCGGCCCCTTCTGGGGCTACGCCACGGCGTGGACGTACTGGATCATGTGGGTCACCACCGGCATGGCGGAGATCACCGCGGCCGGCACCTATATGAAGTACTGGTTCCCGAAGGTCGAGCAGTGGCAGACCGCACTGGTCGCGCTGGTCGTCCTGCTCTTCGTCAACATGATCTCCGTGAAGGCGTTCGGCGAGCTCGAATTCTGGTTCGCGCTCATCAAGGTCGTCGCCATCGTCGGCATGATCCTGATCGGGCTGGCCGTGCTCGTCATCGGCTTCGGGGACGTGGGCAAGACCGCGTCGGTGACACACCTCTGGCAGGACGGAGGCGTGGCGCCGAACGGCTGGCACGACTCGCTGATGACGCTCCAGATCGTCCTCTTCGCCTACCTCGGCGTCGAGCTCATCGGCGTCACGGCGGGCGAGGCGGAAGACCCGAAGAAGAACATCCCGCGGGCCATCAACAGCCTTCCCCTGCGCTTCGGGCTCTTCTACATCGGCACCCTGCTCGTCATCCTCTCCGTCGTCAGCTGGGCCGAATTCCACCCGGGCGTCAGCCCGTTCGTGGCGGCGTTCGCGAAAATCGGTATTCCGGCCGCGGCGGGCGTCGTCAATTTCATCGTGCTCACCTCCGCCCTTTCGTCCTGCAACGCGGGCGGTCTCTACTCCACGGCACGCATGCTCCGCACGGCGTCCGTCAACGGCCATGCGCCGAAGGCGCTTTCACGATTGACCGGGCGCGGCGTACCGGCACTCGCCCTGTGGGTGTCGGCGGTGACCATGGGCATCGGCGTCCTCATCAACGCGCTCGACCCCGAGCACGCCTTCGCGTACATCACGTCCGTCTCCACGGGCGGTGCCATTCTGGTGTGGAGCATCATCCTGGTGACCCATATGCGCTATCGCCGTGCCGTCGCCGTGGGCCGCGCGGACGCCTCCCCGTACCGCATGCCGGGCGCTCCGTATACCAACTGGCTCGCGCTGCTCTTCTTCGCCGTGGTGACCGTGATCATCGCGTGGAGCTCGGACACGAGGATCGCGCTCTATGTGATGGCGGTGTGGGTGGCTCTGCTGGTACTCGGCTGGGCGGTGCTGCGGAAGCGGACCGTGTCCTGAGTTTTTAAGACCTTTAAGCGGCCGCGAGTCTTCAACGCGAATCTTCAAGCGGTCGCGCGTGACGGGGGTGCCCCAGGGGTGGGGGCGCCCCCGTTCGCGTACCGGGCGCGGTGCTCCGTGGGGCGGATGCCCAGCGTCCGCTTGAAGGCCGTACTGAGCGCGTACGAGCTGGAGTAGCCGACCTGGCGGGCGACGGCGCCGACCGTGGCGTCCGTGGTCGCGAGCAGGTCCGCGGCACGGCAGAGGCGCCACTCGGTGAGGTACGCCATGGGCGGCCGGCCCACGAGCCGGGTGAACCGCTCGGCGAACGCCGCCCGCGAGACCCCCGCCCGCGCCGCCAGCCCGGCGACCGTCCACGGGTGCGCGGGATCGCCGTGGATGAGGTGCAGCGCCCTCCCGACGACGGGGTCGCCGTGCGCCCGGTACCACGCGGGCGCGTTCGTCGTCGGCAAGTTGAACCACTCACGGAGGCAGGACACGAGCAGGAGATCGAGCAGCCGGTCGAGGACGACCTCCTGCCCCGGCACGTCCTGCTGGACCTCGTGGACGAACATGTCCAGGGCGGGACAGCCGTCGGGGCACGCCGGGATGCGGGCGCACGGCGGCAGCGCGTCCAGTACGCGCCGCCCGGCCTGGCCGCGTACCTGATAGGCGACCACGAGCAGCATCGCCGCCCCGCCCGGCGTCTCCCCGGAGGGGCACATCGGCAGGCCGTCGACGATCGCGTAGCCGTCGGGCGTCGTGCAGTACCCCGACGAATTCACCACCGCCAGCGGCGCGGTGGCCGGATCGTCGGCGACGGTGAAGGGCCCCGGACCGGGGAGCAGGGCCGCCTCACCGGTGCGCAACGGCACGGGTTCGCCGCCGTCCGGGGTCACCCATGCGTCACCGCTGAGCATGGAGAGGAGGTAGAGGATCGAGGTGCCATCGGTGGCCTCGGTGCCATCCGTGCTGCCCGTGCTGCCCGTACCGTCCGTGCCATCCGTGAAAAGCACCGACCACGGCGGATCGACAACCGACTTGTCGAACAGCGCCCCGACCGGGCGGACATCACGCAGCAGACTCGACAAGGTGTCTCCCATGGGCCCAGCCTAGGCCACCGCTGGACGGACACACATCGAATCAAGACTTTCGGCCATCGACCGTCCAGCCGACCACCGATTGACTGACCCGCATGACCACTTCTCCCTCTTCTTCCTCTTCTCCCTCCTCCTCTACGCACACCCGGCCGTCCACGATCCTGGTGACGGGCGGCACCGGAAAGACGGGGCGCCGCGTGGCCGCGCTGCTGAACGCCCGCGGCATTCGGGCGCGCGTGGCGTCGCGCAGGAGCGCGGACGGCCCGGACGCCGTCCGGTTCGACTGGGCGGACGAGACGACCTGGCCCGCCGCGCTGGACGGCGTGCGCGCCGTCTACCTCGTCGACTCGCAGACCCCGACCGCCCCCGCCGAACTGCGGGCCTTCACCGAACTGGCCGCCGCCCACGGCGTGGAGCGCGTCGTCCTGCTGTCGGCCCGCGTCTTGGCGGAGGTGGGCGACCCGGCCTGGCTCGCCACCGAGGACGCGATACGGGAGGGGAGCGTGCCGTGGACGATCCTGCGGCCGACCTGGTTCATCCAGAACTTCCTGGAGGAACCGCTCATCGTCGGCGCGGTCTCCGCCTCCGCGGACGAACTGCGCATGCCCACCGGTGAGGGCCGCGAGCCGTTCATCGACGCCGAGGACATCGCGGAGGCCGCGGTCGCCGCGCTGACGGGCGAGGGCCACGCGGGGCAGACGTACGAGCTGTCCGGGCCGGAGGCGCTGACGTGGGGCGAGGCCGTCGCGGAGATCGCCCGCGCGACCGGCCGCGCGCTCCGCTTCACCCCCGTCGACGACGAGGAGGCCCTTGAGGTACTGACCGCGGCCGGGTGGCCGCGGGAGTTCGTCGAGCAGTACCTCCCCCTGCTCGCCCACATCCGGCACGGCCGCAGCGCGACGCTGTCCGACGGCGTGCAGCGACTCCTGGGCCGCGCGCCGGGCAGCGTCGCGGCGTACACGGAACGGGTGGCGAAGGAGACGGCGTAACGAGCACCCCCCGCCCCGCTC
>NZ_JAINFC010000259.1 GCF_020740835.1 Streptomyces sp. UNOC14_S4 | reverse complement strand
TGTTTCGGTGGTCATAGCGTTAGGGAAACGCCCGGTTACATTCCGAACCCGGAAGCTAAGCCTTTCAGCGCCGATGGTACTGCATGGGGGACCGTGTGGGAGAGTAGGACGCCGCCGAACAAATTTTAGATAGAAGAGCCCCGACAGGTTTGTCGGGGCTCTTCTGCATTTCCGGACATGTTTTCCGGACAGTCGCCCCGGAAGTCGATCCGGACAGCCGACCCCTCTGCACTCGCCGGTCGCAACTCCGGGTAGGGTCGTGGGGCATCGTTGGTACATTCCCCCACAGGAGGCCCCCGGGTGGAGGTCCAGGAGACGCGCGTACAGACCGACCGCGTCCTCACCATCCCGAACATCCTCAGCATGGCCCGCCTCGTCGGTGTGCCCCTCTTCCTGTGGCTGATCCTCCGGCCAGAGCTCGACGGTCATAACAGTGACGGCTGGGCCCTGCTGGTGCTGGCCCTGAGCGGCATCAGCGATTACCTCGACGGAAAGCTCGCCCGGCGCTGGAATCAGATCAGCAGTCTCGGCAGACTTCTCGACCCCGCCGCCGACCGGCTCTACATTCTCTCCACACTGGTCGGCCTCACCTGGCGGGAGATCCTTCCGCTCTGGCTCACCGCCGCCCTTCTGGCCCGCGAAGCGATGCTGCTGGTCATGGTGTGGATCCTGCGCCGTCATGGCTATCCGCCGCCGCAGGTGAACTTCCTCGGCAAGGCCGCCACGTTCAATCTGATGTACGCGTTCCCGTTGCTGCTTCTCAGTGAGGGTTCGAGCTGGTTGAGCTCACTCGCGGCGATTTTCGGATGGGCGTTCGCCGGATGGGGTACAACGCTCTACTGGTGGGCAGGAGTCCTCTATGTGGTTCAGGTCCGCCGACTCGTCAAGGCGGACCGCCAGGCCCGACTGACCTCGCCGTAGTTCCAGGCCCCACCGGGGTCCAATGGCGTACGGGGGATACGCCGGCCGCCCCGGGCGCGTTCAGTCGGGAAAACCGTCGTCTCTCAAGGAGGACGCTTCCGACATGAAGGCCGTCGTGATGGCCGGTGGCGAAGGCACTCGCCTTCGCCCCATGACCTCGAGCATGCCCAAGCCGCTCCTGCCGGTGGCCAACCGGCCGATCATGGAGCATGTGCTGAGACTGCTCAAGCGGCACGGACTCACCGAGACCGTGGTGACCGTGCAGTTCCTCGCCTCCCTCGTCAAGAACTACTTCGGGGACGGCGAGGAACTCGACATGGAGCTCACCTACGCCAACGAGGAAAAGCCACTCGGCACCGCGGGCAGCGTCAAGAACGCCGAGGAGGCGCTGAAGGACGACGCCTTTCTGGTGATCTCCGGGGATGCCCTCACCGATTTCGATCTCACAGACCTGATCCGATTCCACAAGGAAAAGGGCGCACTGGTCACCGTCTGTCTCACCCGGGTGCCCAATCCCCTCGAATTCGGCATCACCATCGTCGACGAGAACGGCCGGGTCGAGCGTTTCCTGGAGAAACCCACCTGGGGCCAGGTCTTTTCCGACACCGTCAACACCGGCATCTATGTCATGGAGCCGGAGATCTTCGACTACGTCCAGCCCGACGTCCCGGTCGACTGGTCCGGTGATGTCTTCCCCCAGCTGATGAAGGAAGGCAAGCCGATCTACGGCTATGTCGCCGAAGGCTACTGGGAGGACGTCGGCACCCACGAGAGCTATGTCAAGGCTCAGGCCGATGTCCTGGAACGCCGGGTCGACGTCGAGATGGACGGCTTCGAGATCTCGCCGGGCGTCTGGGTCGCCGAGGGCGCGGAGGTCCACCCCGACGCCGTCCTCCGTGGACCGCTCTACATCGGCGACTACGCGAAGGTCGAGGCGGGCGCCGAGATCCGTGAGCACACCGTCGTGGGCTCCAACGTCGTCGTCAAGACCGGAGCCTTCCTCCACAAGGCCGTCGTCCACGACAACGTCTATGTCGGCCAGCAGAGCAATCTGCGGGGCTGTGTCATCGGCAAGAACACCGACATCATGCGGGCCGCCCGGATCGAGGACGGCGCCGTCATCGGCGACGAGTGCCTCGTCGGTGAGGAATCGATTATTCAGGGCAACGTCCGCGTCTATCCCTTCAAGACGATCGAGGCGGGCGCGTTCGTCAACACCTCGGTCATCTGGGAGTCACGCGGCCAGGCCCACCTCTTCGGCGCCCGCGGGGTCTCCGGCATCCTCAACGTCGAGATCACCCCCGAACTCGCCGTACGGCTCGCGGGAGCCTATGCCACGACGCTCAAGAAGGGCTCCACCGTCACCACCGCGCGCGACCACTCCCGTGGCGCCCGGGCGCTCAAGCGTGCCGTGATCTCCGCGCTCCAGGCCAGCGCCATAGACGTACGGGACCTGGAGAACGTCCCCCTGCCCGTCGCCCGGCAGCAGACCGCGCGGGGCAGCGCGGGCGGCATCATGATCCGTACCTCTCCGGGCGTGCCGGATTCCGTGGACATCATGTTCTTCGACGAGCGCGGCGCCGACCTCTCCCAGGCGGGCCAGCGCAAGCTCGACCGTGTCTACGCCCGCCAGGAGTACCGGCGGGCCTTCCCCGGGGAGATCGGCGACCTGTCCTTCCCCTCCAGCGTCTACGACTCCTACACCGGCTCGCTGCTGAGGTCCGTGGACACCAGCGGGGTCGCCGAGGCTGAGCTGAAGGTCGTGGTCGACGCGTCCCACGGCAGTGCGGGCCTTCTCCTGCCCAGTCTCCTCGGCCGGCTCGGCGTGGACGCCTTCACCATCAACCCGGGGCTCGACGAGTCCCGCCCGACCGAGAGCGCCGAGGCGCGGCGTTCGGGGCTGGTGCGGCTCGGAGAGATCGTCGCGTCGGCGCGGGCCGCCTTCGGCGTGCGCTTCGACCCGGTCGGGGAGCGCATCTCCCTCGTCGACGAGCGCGGTCGCATCGTGGAGGACGACCGGGCGCTGCTGGTCCTTCTCGACCTGGTCGCCGCCGAACGGCGCAGCGGCAAAGTGGCCCTCCCGGTCACCACGACCCGTATCGCCGAGCAGGTGGCCGCCTATCACGGTACGCAGGTCGAGTGGACGACGACCTCCCCAGACGATCTGACCAGGGTCGGCCGCGCGGAGACCACCATCTTCGGCGGGGACGGGCGCGGCGGCTTCATCGTGCCGGAGTTCAGCAGCGTGTTCGACGGCACGGCCGCCTTCGTCCGGCTGATCGGGCTGGTGGCACGTACCCAGCTCACGCTCAGCCAGATAGACGCCAGGATTCCGCGGGCCCATGTGCTCCGCCGTGACCTCGCGACGCCCTGGGCGGTCAAGGGCCTGGTGATGCGTCATGTGGTCGAGGCGGCAGGTGACCGCTCGGTGGACACGACCGACGGCGTACGGGTCGTCGAGGCGGACGGCCGCTGGGTGATGGTCCTGCCGGACCCGGCGGAGGCCGTGACGCACCTGTGGGCGGAGGGCCCTGACGACGCCTCGGCCCAGGCGCTGCTCGACGAGTGGTCGGCGGTCGTGGACGGCGCCGGGCGCTGATCCGGGCGGACCGCCGGCGCGCGTCGGGGGCCGCTGTCTCCTCGTTCCCGGATCCGGCACGCCGGTGGGGCCATTGGGAGACAGCGGCCCCGACGTGCGACGATGTGCGGCATGTCGCAGCAGCCCCCCGTTCGGAGCACGGCTTCGCCGTCCCCTCGCCCCGATGCCTCCATGTCGCTGCTGACCAATGTGATGCACCACAGCCTGGACGAGGGCTACGCCGAGGCCGCGGCCCGGCGGGAGGCGGCGGGCGACAAGGGGCTGCCGACCGGACTGCGGGCCAAGTTGGGGCTCGCCGGCGCCCTCCTGCTCGCCGCCGTGGTGGTGACCCTCGGGGCGGCACAGGCGCGGATATCGGCACCGACACTGGCCAAGGAACGCCAGCAGCTCATCGACCGCATCGACAAGGAGACCACGGACGCCGACGCGCTGCAGAAGAACGTCGACGCCCTGCGGGCCGCGGTCGGCACCAAGCAGCGCGACGTCCTGCAGCAGCACGGCGGCGACCGGGCCGAGTTGGTCGCCCTGCTCGCCGGTGCCACCCCGGTGCAGGGGCCCGGCGTCAAGCTGGTGGTGGACGACGCCAAGCAGACCAAGCAGAGCGGCGGCAGCGGTCCGCGCGAGAGCAGCGGTTTCTCCGACACGGGCCGGGTGCGCGACCGGGACATGCAACGCATCGTCAACGGCCTGTGGCAGTCGGGGGCGGAGGCGATCGCGGTGAACGGGCAGCGGCTGACGGCGCTGTCCGCGATCAGGGCCGCCGGTGACGCCATACTGGTCGACAACAAGCCGCTGCCGCCGCCGTACACCGTGCTGGCGATCGGCGACGGGCAGCGCCTGAGCACCGCGTTCCAGAACAGCGCCGACGGGCTCTATCTGCGTGCCCTGCAGCAGAACTACGGAATCCGCTTCAGCGTCTCCCCCCAGAGCGAGGTACGGCTCCCGGCCGCGCCGAGCCTGATCGTACGTACAGCGAAGCCGCAAGGGGGTGCCGCGGCACAGGGCGGCACCGACACAGGGAAGGGCACATCGTGATCGCCGTATTGGGCCTCGTCGTGGGAGTCGTGGTCGGACTCGTCGTCCGCCCCGTGGTGCCGACGGCGGTCGAGCCCTACCTCCCCATCGCCGTCGTCGCGGCGCTCGACGCGGTGTTCGGCGGCCTCCGGGCGATGCTTGACGGGATTTTCGACGACAAGGTGTTCGTCGTCTCCTTCCTGTCCAACGTCGTGGTGGCCGCGCTGATCGTCTTCCTGGGCGACAAGCTGGGCGTCGGCGCGCAGCTGTCCACCGGTGTCGTGGTCGTCCTCGGCATCCGCATCTTCTCGAACGCGGCCGCCATCCGGCGGCACATCTTCCGGGCGTGAGGCCGACATGAGCACCGACGACACGCCCGGCGGGCCCACCCCGGCCGACGAGCCGCAGCCGACGGACGAACCCGGCGCGGCGGGCAGACCCGACAAGGCCGGGAAGCCGGAGCAGGCGGGTGAGCCGGAGAAAACCGAGAAACCCTCCGGCAGACCAGGGGCGGCGGCGGACGGGCCCGTCGAGGAGCAGCCGTCCGCCGACAAGCCGGACAAACCAGAGAAACTGCAGCCGCCTTCGGGCCCTGGGCCCGTGCCGGAACCTTCCGCCACATCATCGGAAGAACCGGAAAGGGTGACCGAAGCGCAGCCGTTGACGGGTCGCCAGCGGCTGGTGAACGGCCTCTGGCCGCCACGGTTCACGCGCGCCCAGCTCACGGTCGCCCTGCTGCTCTGTGTGCTCGGGCTCGGGCTGGCCATCCAGGTCCGTTCGACGAGCGACAACAGCGCCCTGCGCGGTGCCCGGCAGGAGGACCTCGTACGCATCCTCGACGAGCTGGACAACCGCACCAGGCGCCTGGAGGACGAGAAGCGGCGCCTGGAGAGCCAGAAGACGGAGCTGGAGAGCAGCTCCAACCAGGCGGCGGAGGCCCGCAAGCAGACCGAGCAGAAGGAGCAGCAGCTGGCCGTGCTCGCGGGCACGGTGGCGGCACAGGGGCCCGGCATCGAGCTCACGGTGAGCGACTCCAAGGGCGCGGTCGAGCCGGACAAGCTGCTGGACGCCATCCAGGAGCTGCGGGCAGCGGGCGCCGAGGCGATCCAGATCAACGATGTCCGCGTGACTGCGGACACATACTTCTCCGGTGCCGCGGGGAAGGTGGAGATCGACGGCAAGAAAGTCGCGCAGCCTTATGTGTTCAAGGTGATCGGCAAACCGCAGGACCTGGAGCCCGCGCTGAACATCCCCGGGGGTGTCGTGCAGACTCTGGAGAAGGAGCAGGCGGGCGTCTCGGTCAGCAGGTCTGAGAAGATCGTTGTTGACGCCTTGCGCCCGGCGAAGCGGCCTGACTACGCTCGGTCGTCATCGCAGTGAGGCGGGCGGGTCCAAAGGCTCCGCGCGGAGGCCACGAGGTTGCGGGGGGTCGGCGCACCAAGTCGAGGGTGCGTGGTGGAAACTGTCTGTTGACCACGGACGTTGTAAAGATGTCCGGGTCGGACGGAGAGTGCATCGAGGGTTGTCCTGCCCCACGGGCGGGTCTGTTTCGGTCAAGGGGAATCGCCCGTGAAGTTGTTTGCGAAGTTGTTCGGCAAGAGCGCACGCCAGGACGGTGGCAGCGGTTCGGCGCGGCACCGCGCGTCGCGCGGTGACAGTGGCGGCGCCCAGGAAGGGCGTCCGTACTACCAGGAGCAGACGGCCGCGCCCGGCGCGGACGTCCACGGCGGTCACGGCGCGTCCGCTGTTGACCCTGCCGCGGCCGGACGCATAGGTTTCGGGGCACCAGCGACCTCGAGTGCGGGTGGAGGGTTTGCCTTGCCGGTGTGTCAGAGGTGCGGCCATCGCAATGCCGAGGCCAGCCGGTTCTGCTCCAACTGCGGTGCGCCTCTGCGCCCCGGAGCCGTGGCGGAGCGGGCTTCCGAGACGACCTCGACCATCTCCATCTCCGGCCTCGAGGCGTACGACTCCGAGACCACCGGTCAGACGCCGATCCCCATGCTCTCGCCCGAGGCACAGGCTGCGGTGGACGCGCTGCCGCTGGGTTCCGCGCTGCTCGTCGTCCGCCGCGGGCCGAACTCCGGCAGCCGCTTCCTGCTGGACAGCGAGGTGACCACCGCGGGCCGCCACCCGCAGAGCGACATCTTCCTCGACGACGTCACGGTCTCGCGGCGCCACGTGGAATTCCGCCGTGGGCAGAACGGTGGCTTCACCGTCGCCGACGTCGGCAGCCTCAACGGCACGTACGTGAACCGCGAGCGCATCGACTCGGTCGAGCTCGCCAACGGCGACGAGGTCCAGATCGGCAAATACCGTCTGGTCTTCTACGGCAGCCAGCGGGGCGTCTGACCCTCGAGGGGAGGGCCATTGCTGCGGACACCGTCGGGCGGCGCCGGTTCTTCCGGTGCCGCCGGTGCGGACGGGCGGCTGATGAGCATCGGCACGGTGCTCAACCAGCTGCGCGAGGAGTTCCCCGAAGTCACGATCTCCAAGATCCGTTTCCTGGAGTCCGAGGGCCTGGTGGAGCCCCGGCGCACGCCCTCCGGGTACCGGAAGTTCAGTACGGAGGACATCGAGCGGCTCGCGTATGTCCTGCGGATGCAGCGTGATCACTACCTGCCGCTCAGGGTCATCAGGGAGCACCTCGACGCGCTGGCCAGGGGCGAGCGCGTCCAGTTGCCCGCCCCCGGCCTGCCCGCGCCGGACGCCGGCGACGGCCAGGGTGGCGCGGCCGCTCCGGGGGGCGCCGCGGAGGGCCCTGTGGTGCCCGTCTTCGAGCGGTCCACGGCCGCCCGGATCGGCCGTGCCGAGCTCCTGGCCGCCGCCGAGGTCACCGAGGGTGACCTGGCGGAGTGGGAGTCGTACGGGCTGCTGGCCCCCCACTCGGACGGCGCATTCGACGCCGATTCGGTCCTTGTGGCCAAGCTGGTGACGGATCTGGGCCGGTTCGGCCTGGAGCCGCGGCACCTGCGTGCCATCAAGGCCGCCGCCGACCGCCAGGCCGGGCTTGTCGAACAAGTGGTCGCACCGCTGCGCAGGCACCGCAACCCGCAGACCAGAGCACACGCCGAGGCCACCGCGCGGGAGCTCGCGACCCTGTCCGTACGCCTGCACGCGGCGCTCGTACAGGCCGCTCTACGGACGCGTTCGCACTGAGCGGCGAGTGCCCGACTACCCAAACCTGCCGGGCACGTCCTAGGGTTGCTGTGTGAACGAGCTCGATGTCGTGGGTGTCCGGGTGGAAATGCCCTCCAACCAGCCGATCGTGCTCCTGCGTGAAGTGGGAGGCGACCGTTACCTCCCGATCTGGATCGGACCGGGGGAGGCGACGGCCATCGCCTTCGCCCAGCAGGGCATGGCCCCGGCCCGGCCGCTGACCCACGACCTCTTCAAGGACGTGCTGGAAGCGGTGGGGCAGGAGCTCACCGAGGTCCGCATCACGGACCTGCGCGAGGGCGTGTTCTACGCGGAGCTCGTCTTCGCCAGCGGGGTGGAGGTCAGTGCCAGGCCGTCCGACGCCATAGCGCTGGCGCTGCGCACCGGAACGCCGATCTACGGCAGTGACGGGGTGCTGGACGACGCCGGCATCGCCATTCCGGACGAGCAGGAGGACGAGGTCGAGAAGTTCCGCGAATTCCTCGACCAGATCTCGCCGGAGGACTTCGGCACCAGCAGCCAGTGAGGCGCGCGGCGCCCTGGGGACGAGCAGGCGCGGCGCATTCGATTAGCCTTTCCCGGCACCGGGATACGTAAAACCACTCTCTGGGTGATTATCACTCGGCGTGCCGAGTGTGGCGATCGTTGACGCGCCCCGAGTGACTGCCTACCGTCGAGAAGGCAGGTCAAGGACGGAGGTCGGCGTGAGAAGCATGGGCGACGGTACAGCGGTCGGCAATCCGTATCCGCTGTACGGGGGAACGGTCGAACAGCCCTCCCGTCATGCCGTTCCGGCAGCGGTCAACGCACCGCAGGGGCCGGAGACCGACAGGATCGGGTACCGGGGGCCCACGGCGTGCGCCGCCGCGGGCATCACCTACCGGCAGCTCGACTACTGGGCGCGCACGGGTCTGGTCGAGCCGAGCGTACGGCCCGCCTACGGCTCGGGGAGCCAGCGGCTCTACAGCTTCCGGGACGTGGTCGTCCTCAAGATCGTGAAGCGGCTGCTGGACACCGGTGTCTCCCTGCAGAACATCCGCACCGCCGTCCAGCACCTGCGGGCGCGTGGCGTGGGCGACCTCCCGCAGATGACGCTGATGAGCGACGGCGCCACGGTCTACGAGTGCACCTCGCCGGACGAGGTCGTCGACCTCCTCCAGGGCGGCCAGGGCGTCTTCGGCATCGCCGTGGGCGTCGTCTGGCGCGATGTCGAGGCCGTGCTCTCCCAGCTGCACGGCGAGCGCGTGGACACCGGTGAGACCCTCGTCGGCCACAATCCCGCCGATGAGCTCGCCCGCCGCCGCAACCGCGCGGGCTGACCTCCGGCCCCGTCCCGCCCGACGCTCCGTCGCACGTCAGCGCGATTGTCAGTGGTGTGCGGGAACATCGGTGGTGTGAGAGCCGCACCGACGATCCTGCACCTCGACATGGACGCCTTCTACGCCTCGGCGGAGCAGGCGTCCAAGCCGAGCCTGCGCGGCAAGCCCGTGGTGGTCGGCGGGATCGGCCCGCGGGGCGTCGTCGCCACCGCCTCGTACGAGGCCAGGGTCTTCGGCGTCCGCTCCGCGATGGCGACCGCCCAGGCCCGCAGGCTCTGTCCCAACGCCGCTTATCTCACCCCGCGGTTCACGCTCTACCGCGATGTGAGCGAGGTCGTCATGGGGCTGCTGCGGCAGCTGTCACCGCTGGTGGAGCCCCTCAGCCTCGACGAGGCCTTCGTGGACCTGGAGGCGGGCGGTGTCGAGCCCACCGCGCAGGCGGTGCGCGCCGTGGGGGAGCGGCTGCGGCGGGACATCCGGGCCGCCACGGGGCTCAGCGGATCGGTGGGGCTCGCGGGCTCCAAGATGCTCGCCAAGATCGCGTCGGAGCAGGCCAAGCCCGACGGCCTGCTCCTCATCGAGCCGGGCACCGAGGCGGCACTGCTGGGCCCCATGTCCGTCCGCGTCATCCCCGGGGTGGGCCCCGCGACGGCCGAGGCCCTGCGCCGCGCGGGGATCACGACCGTCGCGGAGACCGGCGAGGCCGGGGAGGCGGAGCTGGTGCGGCTGCTCGGCAAGGCCCACGGGGCGGGGCTGTACGCCCTGGCGACCAGCCATGACGACCGGCCCGTCGTCGCCGAGCGGGACGCCAAGTCCGTGTCCGTCGAGGACACTTTCGAGGAGGACCTCACCGATCGCGTCCGTGTGCAGCTGGAGATCGCCCGCCTCGCCGACCGGTGCGTCGCACGGCTGCGCGCCGCCGGACGTTCCGGCCGCACCGTCGTGATCAAGGTGCGGCGCTACGACTTCTCGACCCTGACCCGCTCGGAGACGCTCCGCGGGCCCACCGACGACCGGACCGTGGTGCGCGAGGCCGCCGCCCGGCTGCTGGAGGGCGTCGACACCACGGCGGGCGTGCGGCTCCTGGGCGTAGGCGTCACCGGCCTCGCCGACTACACCCAGGAGGACCTCTTCGCCTTCGCCCAGGCCGCGAGCGAGGAGGCCGCGGCCGTGGCCGCGACGGAAGCGACGGACGCACCGGCGCCCGAGCGGGAGCGGCGGGAGGGGAGCGCGGAGGCGGCCGAGGCGCGGCCCCACCGCTGGCTGCCCGGGCTGGACGTCCGGCACGCCGAGTACGGGGCGGGCTGGATCCAGGGCAGCGGCGTCGGCCGGGTCACCGTCCGCTTCGAGGAGCCCTGGTCGGAGCCCGGCAGAGTGCGCACCTTCGCCGTCGACGACCCCGCGCTCGAACCGGCGGAGCCGCTGCCGCTGATACGGCCGGGTCAGCCGCCCGATTGCCCGGCCG
>NZ_JAINFC010000258.1 GCF_020740835.1 Streptomyces sp. UNOC14_S4 | reverse complement strand
GAGCCCGAGGGCGGCGGGGAGGCCGCGGCACTGCGCCGGCGGCTGCTGGTCAGCGGCGCGCTGGCGGTGCCGGTCGTCCTGCTGTCCATGGTCCCCGCGCTCCAGTTCGACAACTGGCAGTGGCTCTCGCTGGTCCTGGCCGCGCCCGTCGTGGTCTGGGGCGGGTTCCCCTTCCACAAGGCGGCCTGGACCAACGCCCGGCACGGCGCAGCCACCATGGACACCCTGGTCTCGATCGGCACGCTGGCCGCGTTCGGCTGGTCCCTGTGGGCCCTGTTCCTGGGCACGGCCGGGATGCCCCACATGCGGCACGCGTTCACCCTCACCGTCTCCCGCGCCGACGGCGCGTCACAGATCTACCTGGAGGCGGCGGCCGGGGTGACGGTGTTCCTCCTGGCCGGGCGCTGGCTGGAGGCCCGGTCCAAGCGGAAGGCGGGCGCCGCGCTGCGGGCGCTGCTGGAGCTGGGCGCCAAGGACGTGGCCGTACTGCGCGACGGCCGCGAGGTACGCGTACCGGTCGCCCGGCTGGCGGTCGGCGACCGTTTCGTCGTCCGCCCCGGGGAGAAGATCGCCACGGACGGCACGGTGACCGAGGGTTCCTCCGCCGTGGACGCGTCGATGCTCACCGGCGAGTCGGTGCCGGTGGACGTGGCCGTGGGCGACGCCGTGGCCGGGGCGACCGTCAATGTCTCGGGGCGGCTGGTCGTCGAGGCCGCCCGGGTGGGCGCGGACACACAGCTCGCGCGGATGGCGCGGCTCGTGGAGGACGCGCAGAACGGCAAGGCGGAGGTGCAGCGCCTCGCCGACCGGATCTCCGGGGTCTTCGTGCCCGTGGTCCTGCTGATCGCCCTCGGCACGCTGGCCGTCTGGCTGGCGGCCACCGGTGACGTCACGGCCGCGTTCACCGCCGCCGTGGCCGTACTGATCATCGCTTGCCCGTGCGCCCTGGGCCTGGCCACGCCGACCGCGCTCATGGTCGGTACGGGCCGGGGCGCCCAGCTCGGCATCCTGATCAAGGGGCCGGAGGTGCTGGAGTCCACCCGGCGGGTGGACACGGTCGTGCTGGACAAGACGGGGACGGTCACGACGGGCCGGATGGGCCTGCACGACACGGTCCCGGCGGAGGGCACGGACGCGCGCGAACTCCTGCGGTACGCGGGGGCCCTGGAGCACTCCTCCGAGCACCCCGTGGCACAGGCCGTCGCCGCCGGTGCCGCCGAACGCACGGGCGAGCTGCCCGCCGCCGAGCACTTCGAGAACGTACCCGGCCTCGGCGTCCGCGGCCTGGTCGAGGGGCACGAGGTGCTGGTGGGCCGGGAGGCGCTGCTGAGCGAGGCGGGGATCGAGCTGCCCGCCCGGCTGGCGGAGGCCCTGACCGCCGCGCGCGCCGGGGGCCGCACGGCGGTGGCGGTCGCCTGGGACGGGGCGGCACGCGGTGTCGTCTCGGTCGCCGACACGGTCAAGGAGACCAGCGCGGAGGCGGTGGCGGAACTGCGGGCGCTGGGCCTGCGGCCCGTGCTGCTGACCGGCGACCACCGGGCCGTCGCGGAGTCCGTCGCCCGCGCGGTCGGCATCGACGAGGTGATCGCCGAGGTGCTGCCGCAGGACAAGGTGGCCGTGGTCCGGCGGCTCCAGGGCGAGGGCCGCACGGTCGCGATGGTGGGCGACGGCGTCAACGACGCGGCCGCCCTGGCCACCGCCGACCTGGGGCTGGCCATGGGCACCGGCACGGACGCCGCCATGGAGGCGGGCGACCTCACCCTCGTCCGGGGCGACCTGAGGGTGGCGGCGGACGCGATCCGGCTCGCGCGCCGGACCCTGGCCACCATCAAGGGCAACCTCTTCTGGGCGTTCGGCTACAACGTCGCCGCCCTCCCGCTCGCGGCGGCCGGGCTGCTCAACCCGATGATCGCCGGGGCCGCGATGGCGTTCTCCTCGGTGTTCGTCGTGACCAACAGCCTGCGGCTGCGCCGGTTCACCTGAAGACCCGGCCGAAGGCCCGGCCGGAGGCCTAGCCGGAGGTCCGGTCGAACTCGGCCGGAATCATTCCATCCGGGCTTCATTCATTCGCATGTCGTCCACATAAGCGACACAACACCCACACATTTAGCCCCTTGCCCTTTTATGTCCAGTTATGGCCGGAGACCTAGATCACAGCGAAAACAAGGTAACCATTGCGGGGGGTCGTGGGTCTAACCAGGCAGTGCTGGATCGTCTTGGGGGACGGTACCGGCCACGCGTGGCCGGGGCACGTACACCGGGGAGCTTTGAGCGGCCCTCCCGTCGGTACGCGTCCCGGCAGATCGCGTCGGCTCCGCGCACCGCGGCTCCCGGCCGGATCCCGTGGGGGGAATCCGTACCGGGATACAGGAAAGCGCCCCGCTCCGACCCGTGGGGGGATCGGCAGCGGGGCGCTTTTCGCTGCGTTCACGACAGGCCTTCACGACATGCCTCGTTCACGACAGACGGCACATGGGCATGGGAAAGGGCGCACCCCTCGGGGTGCGCCCTTTCCCATGCCTCAGGCGGTGCCGCTACGGCATCAGGCCCGCTCGGGCAGGTCGCGCTCGACGACGCCCGTGTAGATCTGGCGCGGGCGGCCGATGCGGGAACCCGGCTCCTTGATCATCTCGTGCCACTGGGCGATCCAGCCGGGGAGCCGGCCGAGCGCGAAGAGCACGGTGAACATCTCGCTCGGGAAGCCCATGGCCCGGTAGATCAGACCCGTGTAGAAGTCCACGTTCGGGTAGAGGTTGCGCGAGACGAAGTAGTCGTCGGAGAGCGCGTGCTCCTCCAGCTTCAGCGCGATGTCCAGCAGCTCGTCGGACTTGCCGAGCGCGGAGAGGACATCGTGCGCCGCCGCCTTGATGATCTTCGCCCGGGGGTCGAAGCTCTTGTAGACGCGGTGGCCGAAGCCCATCAGCCGGACGCCGTCCTCCTTGTTCTTCACCTTGCGGATGAAGGCGTCGACGTCGCCACCGGCGGCCTGGATGCCCTCCAGCATCTCCAGGACGGCCTGGTTGGCACCGCCGTGCAGGGGGCCCCACAGGGCGTTGATGCCCGCGGAGATCGACGCGAAGAGGTTGGCCTGCGAGGAGCCGACCAGACGCACGGTCGAGGTCGAACAGTTCTGCTCGTGGTCCGCGTGCAGGATCAGCAGCTTGTCCAGGGCGCTGACGACGACGGGGTCCAGCTCGAACTCGGCGGCGGGCACCGAGAAGGTCATGCGCAGGAAGTTCTCGACGTAGCCGAGGTCGTTGCGCGGGTAGACGATCGGGTGGCCGATCGACTTCTTGTACGCGTACGCGGCGATCGTCGGCAGCTTGGCGAGCAGCCGGATCGTCGAGAGGTGGCGCTGCTTCTCGTCGAACGGGTTGTGGCTGTCCTGGTAGAAGGTGGACAGCGCGCTGACCACGGACGACAGCATGGCCATCGGGTGGGCGTCACGCGGGAAGCCGTCGAAGAACCGCTTGACGTCCTCGTGCAGCAGGGTGTGCTGGGTGATCTCGCCCTGGAAGGTGGCGAGCTCCTCGGTGCTCGGCAGCTCACCGTTGATCAGCAGGAAGGCCGTCTCCAGGAAGGAGCTGCGCTCGGCCAGCTGCTCGATCGGGTAGCCGCGGTAGCGCAGGATGCCCTGCTCGCCGTCGAGGTAGGTGATCGCGGATTTGTACGCGGCGGTGTTGCCGTAACCGGAGTCGAGGGTCACCAGACCGGTCTGGGCGCGGAGCTTGCCGATATCGAAGCCCTTGTCGCCGACGGTGCTGTCGACCACCGGGTAGGTGTACTCACTGTCCCCGTACCGCAGTACTACAGAGTTGTCGCTCACGTCATCCCTCACCGACGTTGTGCCTCTTCTTCGAGGTGCCCTGACTACCCCTACCTTCCCCCATTTGGACGATGCACGTGCACTCGGGGTCGGCCATAGGGCCTAAAGACGGCACTCAGTGCCGCCCAGCCTCGCCATACTGCCCCGTTCCTCCCGGTTGGTAAACCGTCTGGAGACGAACGCCACCTTCCCCCGGCCCTCTAGCCACCCTCCGGACCGTCCCCGGCGGGCCGCGGGCCACCGCCGAGCCGGTGGTCCAGCGCGGTGCACCGGCGCCCCGCCGACACCGTGCGTACGGCCTGTCCGAGGGCCTTGCGCGAGCCCACCAGCACCACCAGGCGTTTCGCCCGGGTTACGGCGGTATAGAGGAGATTGCGCTGAAGCATCATCCAGGCCCCGGTGGTGACCGGGATCACCACCGCGGGGTACTCGCTGCCCTGCGAGCGATGGATGGTCACCGCGTAGGCGTGGGCGAGTTCGTCCAGTTCGTCGAAGTCGTAGTCGACCTCCTCGTCCTCGTCGGTGCGCACGGTGAGCTTCTGCTCGACGGCGTCCAGGGCGGTGACCACGCCGACGGTGCCGTTGAAGACGCCGTTCGCGCCCTTCTCGTAGTTGTTGCGGATCTGGGTGACCTTGTCGCCGACACGGAAGACCCGGCCGCCGAAACGGCGCTCCGGCAGGTCGGGGCGGGCGGGCGTGATCGCCTGCTGGAGCAGCCCGTTGAGGGTGCCCGCGCCCGCCGGTCCGCGGTGCATGGGGGCCAGCACCTGGATGTCCCGCCGGGGGTCCAGGCCGAACTTCGCGGGGATGCGCCGCGCGGCCACCTCCACGGTGAGCCTGCCCGCCGCCTCGGTGTCCTCCTCGGCGAAGAGGAAGAAGTCCGGCAGCCCCTGAGTGATGGGCTGGGCGCCGGAATTGATGCGGTGTGCGTTGGTGACCACGCCGGACTGCTGCGCCTGCCGGAAGATCCGGGTGAGCCGCACGGCGGGCACGGGGCTGCCGGGGGCGAGGAGGTCGCGCAGCACCTCGCCCGCGCCGACGGACGGCAGCTGGTCCACGTCGCCGACGAGCAGCAAGTGGGCTCCCGGCGGCACGGCCTTGACGAGCTTGTTGGCCAGCAGCAGGTCGAGCATCGACGCCTCGTCGACGACGACCAGGTCGGCGTCCAGCGGCCGGTCCCGGTCGTACGCGGCGTCGCCGCCGGGCTTGAGCTCCAGGAGGCGGTGCACGGTGGACGCCTCGGCGCCGGTGAGCTCGGAGAGCCGCTTGGCGGCCCGGCCCGTGGGGGCGGCGAGCACGACCTTGGCCTTCTTGGCACGGGCCAGCTCCACGACCGACCGCACGGTGAAGGACTTGCCGCAGCCGGGGCCGCCGGTGAGGACCGCGACCCGGCTGGAGAGCGCCAGCCTGACGGCCTGTTGCTGCTCGGGGGCGAGCTCGGCGCCGGTGCGCCCGGCGAGCCAGGACAGGGCCTTGTCCCAGTCGACGTCCTGGAAGGCGGCCAGCCGGTCCTCCTCCGTCCGCAGCAGCCGCCCGATCTGGGCGGCGAGGGAGAGTTCGGCCCGGTGGAAGGGGATCAGATAGACGGCGGTGACGGGCTCGCCGTCCGGGCCGGGGACGCGCTCGCGGACCACGCCCTCCTCGTCGGCGGCCAGTTCGCCGAGGCAGTCGATGACGAGCCCGGTGTCCACCTGGAGCAGCTTGACCGCGTCCGCGATGAGCCGCTCCTCGGGGAGGAAGCAGTGCCCCTGGTCGGTGGACTGGGAAAGGGCGTACTGCAGACCGGCCTTGACGCGCTCCGGGCTGTCGTGCGGGATGCCGACGGCCTGGGCGATGCGGTCGGCGGTCAGGAAGCCGATGCCCCAGACGTCGGCGGCGAGCCGGTAGGGCTGATTGCGGGTCACGGAGATGGAGGCGTCGCCGTACTTCTTGTAGATGCGCACGGCGATGGAGGTGGAGACGCCGACGCCCTGCAGGAAGACCATGACCTCCTTGATGGCCTTCTGCTCCTCCCAGGCGGCACCGATCATCTTCGTGCGCTTGGGCCCCAGGCCGGGCACCTCGATCAGGCGCCCGGGCTCCTTCTCGATGACCTCCAGGGTGGCGGTGCCGAAGTGCTCGGTGATCCGGTCGGCGATGCGCGGGCCGATCCCCTTGATCAGGCCCGAGCCGAGGTAGCGGCGGATGCCCTGGACGGTGGCGGGCAGGAGCGTCCGGTAGTTCTCCACGGTGAACTGGCGGCCGTACTGCGGGTGGGAGCCCCAGCGGCCCTCCATCCGCAGCGACTCCCCCGGCTGGGCGCCGAGCAGCGCGCCGACGACCGTGAGGAGGTCACCGCTGCCGCGGCCGGTGTCGACCCGGGCGACGGTGTAGCCGCTCTCCTCGTTGGCGTAGGTGATCCGCTCCAGGACCCCTTCCACCACTGCCATGTTCGCCATGCCCCGAAGGTACCGCCCGGCTGCGACAGCCGTTCGGGGCCTGTGGATAACTCCCCGTACCCGCAGGTGAAAAGCCTCGGCAGGACTCCGGGGACGGGAGCCCGGGATATGCCGGGGACATGCCGAGGGGCCCGGTCCGACGACCGGGCCCCTCGGGCTCCCCCCTGTAATACCGGCTTCCTCCGAAATCCCCCCGGATCCCTCCCCAGGAAGCCCGTGACTGGTACGACCCTCCGCACAGCGAAAGGGTTGCACCCTCTTCAAGGAGTTATCGTTCCGTTATCAAATCCGGGAACGATCAGAAGCCCGTTACCGCGGGTACCCCCAAGACATACCGCTGGTAGCGGTCCAGGACCTCCGTCAGGACCGCGGTGCCGTCCCGCGCCCACAGCCCCGGATTGAAGATCTCCGCCTCGACCGGCCCCCGGTACCCGACGGCGTCGACCCGCGCCAGGAACGCCCTCAGGTCCACACAGCCGTCCCCGAGCTGGCCCCGCCCGAGCAGCACCCCTTCCGGCAGCGGGGTGACCCAGTCGGCGAGCTGGCAGGCCGCGATCCGGCCGGCCGCCCCGGCACGGGCGAGCTGGCCGTCCAGCGCGTCGTCGTCCCACCAGAGGTGATAGCTGTCGACCGCCACGCCCACCTGTTCGAAGGGGAACCGTTCGGCCAGGTCGAGGGCCTGACGGAGGGTCGACACGACGCAGCGGTCGGCCGCGTACATCGGATGCAGCGGCTCGACGGCGAGCCGGACCCCGTGCCCCGCCGCGTACGGGCCGAGCTCGGCGAGGGCGTCCGCGATCCGCTCGCGCGCCCCGCACAGATCACGGCTGCCCGGGGGCAGCCCGCCCGAGACCAGGACAAGCGTGCCGGTGCCGAGCGCGGCCGCCTCCCGGACGGCCGCCTTGTTGTCGGCCAGCGCAGCGGCCCGCCCGGCGGCGTCCGCGGCGGTCAGGAATCCCCCGCGGCACAGGCTGCTGACGGCCAGTCCGGCGTCGCGCACCAGCCGCGCCGCCGCCTCCGTCCCGTACGCGCGGACGGGCTCCCGCCACAGCCCGACCCACCGCACCCCGGCCGCCGCACAGCCCGCCACGAGCTCGGGCAGGGACCACTGCCGCACAGTCTGCTGATTGAGGCTGAACCGCGCGAGGCCGGCCTCGGCACCGGGGCCCGTCACGGCGTCACCCCGTGCAGGGCCAGCAGCCGTGCCATACGGGCCTCGGCGAGCTCCGGGTCGGGGAACAGCCCCAGACCGTCGGCCAGTTCGTAGGCGCGCGCCAGGTGCGGCAGGGAGCGCGCGGCGTGCAGCCCGCCCGCCATCGTGAAGTGGTCCTGGTGGCCCGCCAGCCAGGCCAGCAGGACGACACCCGCGCGGTACGCGCGCGTAGGAGGCTCGAAAAGGTGCCGGGACAGCGGCACGGCCGGTTCCAGCAGCTCCCGGAAGCCCCGCCGGTCGCCCGCGTCCAGCCTGCGCACGGCATGCGCGGCCAGCGGCCCCAGTGGGTCGAAAACACCCAGCAGAGCGTCGCTGTGGCCGTCGGTGTCCCCTTCGATCAGCCCGGGGTAGTTCAGGTCGTCACCCGTGTAGCAGCGGACTCCCGCGGGCAGCCGCGCGCGCAGTCCCCGCTCACGTGCCGCGTCCAGCAGCGACACCTTCACCCCGTCGACCTTGTCCGGGCGGTCGGCGACGATGTCCAGCAGCGTCCCGGCCGCCACGTCGGGATCCGCGCTCCCCCAGTACCCCTCCAGGGCCGGGTCGAACATCGGCCCGAGCCAGTGCAGGATCACGGGCCGGGCCGACTGCCGCAGCAGCCGCCCGTAGACCTCGCGGTACGCGTCAGGCCCGGCGGCCACGGCGGCGAGCGCGCGGGAGGCCAGCAGGACCGGCTGCGCGCCCTGCGCCTCCACCAGGGCGAGCTGCTCCTCGTACGCGGCCGTGACGTCCGCCAGGGTGCCGTACGGCGGCGCGAGGTGGTCCGTGCCCGCGCCGCAGGCGATACGGCCGCCGACGGCCCGCGCCTCCGCGGCGGAGCGCCGGATCAGCTCGGCGGCCTGCGGCCAGTCCAGGCCCGCGCCGCGCTGCGCCGTGTCCATCGCCTCGGCGACCGCCAGACCGTGCGCCCACAGATGACGGCGGAAGGCCAGGGTCGCGCCCCAGTCGAGGTCGGCGGGCCCGTACGGCGTGGTGTTGCCGAACGGGTCGGCCACGACGTGCGCGGCGGCGAACACCGTGCGCGAGACCGGTGGCCCGCCCCTGCCGAGCTCCAGGGGACGCGTACAGGGCGTGTACGCGCGCAGCGCCCCGGAGGCGTCGGGCAGGCGGATCACGGCCGTTCCCATGCCGACGGGTCGGCGAGCGGATCGGCGTACTGCCTGCGGCCGGTCCGCGCGGACGTCCGGGCGAGGAGCCCGAGCCGCACGCCCCGCGCGCCCGCGTCCAGCCCGAAGCGCCAGGGCTCGTCCAGGGCCACGTGCCGCAGGAAGAGCTCCCACTGGGCCTTGAAGGCGTTCCCGAACTCCTCGTTGTCCGGCACCTCCTGCCACTGGGCGCGAAAATCGTCGGCAGAGGGAACATCGGGGTTCCACACGGGACGCGGGGTGGTCGCACGGTGCTGTACGCGGCAGTGCCGCAGCCCGGCGACGGCGGAGCCCTCCGTTCCGTCCACCTGGAACTCCAGCAGCTCGTCCCTGTGCACCCGCACCGCCCAGGAGGAGTTGAGCTGCGCGACGACGCCGCCCTCCAGTTCGAGGATCGCGTAGACGGCGTCGTCGGCCCGTGCCTCGTACGGCTTGCCCTGCTCGTCCCAGCGGCGCGGAATGTGGGTGGCCAGATGTGCCTGTACGGACGTGACAGGGCCGAACAGCTCGCGCAGGACGTACTCCCAGTGCGGGAACATGTCGGCGGTGATGCCGCAGTCGTCGTCCCTGTAGTTCCAGGAGGGGCGCTGCGCGGGCTGCCCGTCGCCCTCGAACACCCAGTAGCCGAACTCCCCGCGCACGGACAGCACCCGGCCGAAGAAGCCGCTGTCCAGCAGCCGCTTGAGCTTGCGGATGCCCGGGAGGAACAGCTTGTCCTGGACGACCCCGTGTTTCACGCCCGCCGCGACGGCCTGCTGGTGGAGGACGAGGGCGCCGCCGTGGTCGAGTGCCGTCGGCTTCTCGCAATAGACGTGCTTGCCCGCCGCGATGGCCTTGTGCAGGGCGCTTTCCCGCGCCGCGGTGTGCTGTGCGTCGAAGTAGACGTCGACCGCCGGGTCGGACAAGACGGTGTCGAGATCGGTGCTCCAGGCGTCCAGCCCGTACCGCTGGGCGAGCGCCCGGAGTCTGTCCGCGCTGCGGCCCACGAGGACCGGCTCGGGCCACAGCCTGGTGCCGGTGCCGTCACCGACGTCGATGCCGCCCTGCTCGCGCAGGGCGAGCACGGAACGGACGAGGTGCTGGTGGTGCCCCATGCGGCCGGTGACGCCGTTCATGGCGATCCGCAGGGTTCTGGTCCCGCTTCCGGTTTCCGTACCGCTCACCCCCTTCTGCCGTACCGGAAGCATTTCCCGTACGGCAGCGGGGAACGCGCTCCCCATGAAACTCGCCTTCTCCACGCTCGGCGTGCCCGGTCTGCCCGTCCCCGAAGTGGTGCGGCTCGCCCGTGCGCACGGCTACGACGGCGTCGAACTACGGGCCCATCCGGAGGAGCCCCTGCACCCCGGGACGGACGCCCGCGGGAGAGCCGCGGCGGCCGGGGAGTTCGCGGACGCGGGCGTCACGCCGCTGGCTGTCGCCGGGTACGTCGAGGTGGCCTCCCCCGCGCCGGACGACACCGTCCTCGACGACCTCGCCGCGCTCGTCCGGCTCGCGGGCGACCTCGGCGCGCGGTACGCGCGGGTCTTCCCCGGCGGCGGCGAACGCCCCACCGAGGAGGCCGACGCCGTCGCCGCCCGGCGGCTGGGCGCGGTGGCCCCGCTGGCGGCCGACCTGGGCGTGCACGTCCTGCTGGAAACACACGACTCGCACCGCAGGGGCGTGGACGCGGCGCGCGTCCTGGGCCCCGTCGGCCACCCGAACGTGGGCGCGCTGTGGGACGTCCTCCACACGTGGCTCGGCGGCGAGGACCCGTCGGTCACGTTCCCTGTGCTGGCGCCGCACCTCGGCTACGTCCAGGTCAAGGACGTGACCTCGGCGGACGACCTCACGCCGGTGGCACTGGGGGCGGGGGTGCTGCCGC
>NZ_JAINFC010000257.1 GCF_020740835.1 Streptomyces sp. UNOC14_S4 | reverse complement strand
TGGGCCGGTTACCCCGCTTCCATGGTCGGCGTGCCCGGCGCCGCGATATCCAACCTCAACCCGCCCACCCTGGCCGCCGTCACCTTCGGCCTCGCCCAGTGCGGCGCGGCCCTGCTGCTCACGGGCCCCCTGCGGCGCGTGCTCGCCCGGCCCGCCGCCTGGGCAGCGGTGGCCCTGGTCAACCTCTCCGCGATGACGGTCTTCCTCTGGCACCAGACCGCGATGATGACCGTCACCGCCGCCGGCCTGCTGCTGGGCGGCGACCTCCCCGGCCTGCACACCGCACCCGACGGCCCCGGCTGGGTGCTCGCCCGCCTGGCCTGGCTCCCGGTGTTCGCCGCGGTGCTGCTCGTGTGCGTGCGCGCGTTCCGCGCGTACGAACGGGGGCGCCGTCCTGGCGCCCTGTCCGGGGGCTTCGCCCCCGGGCCCCGCGCCTATCGGGGTGCCTCTTGCGCTCCGCGCGCGGCTGCGGGTCCGGTGGGGGCTGGTCGCGCAGTTCCCCGCGCCCCTTGCGGGGCGCGGGGACACCGCTGAGTAGAGTGGATCTTGCAATGAGGGGGAGCATGACAAAGCGGCTCGTGGGTGTCCTGAGGGGCCTGCGTGAGGACCTGTGGACACTGAGTGCCCCGCCCTCGGACCGGGAAGGGCCGGACCGACAGCCGCCGTCGGGCTGGGTGGTCTGGCGGCCCGCGGTCCTCCTGCCCGTGACGCTGTTCGCGGCGGCCATGTTCATCGGGAGCACGAACGTCCTCGTGAACTCCTACGAGGTCGTCGCCGGCCTGGCCCTTCCCTACGCGGGCGTCCAGTCGGCGGCGCTCGTCCTCGCGTTCTACCGCCCCGTTCCCGCCTGGTGGGCCACGACGCTCGTCATGGTGGCGACCGCGTGGATCCCCGCCCCCCTCCACGGCGCCCGGATGTTCCCCTGGACCGGCCCCGGGCTCACCCTCCAGGCCGCCGCGCTGTTCCTCGTGGCACTGCGCTGCCGCCCGCGGACGGCGGGCACGGCGCTGCTGGTCAGCGCGGTGCTGGGGCTGCTGTGCGGCCTGCCGCACGGGCCGGTGCGCAGCGGCACCCTCTTCGCCCTCGCGCTCCTCGCGGTGGTCACGGTGGTCGGTGTCGCGCTGCGCGGGCTGCACGCCGCCCGTACCCAGCTCGTCGTACAGGAGGAGCTCACCGCCGAGGAACGGGCCCGGCGCACCCTCCTGGAGGAGCGCAACCGCATCGCCCGCGAGCTGCACGACGTCGTCGCCCACCACATGTCCGTCATCTCCATCCAGGCGCAGGTCGCCCCGCACCTGGCCGAGAACCCCTCCGACGCGCTCAGGGAGAACCTCGCGGGCATCCGGCAGAACGCCGTCGAGGCCCTCACCGAACTGCGCCGTGTCCTCGGCGTGCTGCGCTCCGAGGACGCGGCGGCCGACGGTGTACGGCACGCCCCGCAGCCCACCCTCGACCGGCTCGGCGAACTGGTCGGCAACGTCCGCGGCGCCGGGCTCCGGGTCACCACCGCCACCGCGGGGGAGCGGCGCCCGCTGGCGCCGGGTGTCGAGCTGTCGGCGTTCCGCATCGTGCAGGAGGCACTCAGCAACGCGATGCGGCACGCGCCCGGGGCGGAGGTACGGGTCGAGCTCGCGTACCGCCCCGACAGCCTCACCGTCCGCGTCGTCAACACCCGGCCGGAACGGGCCGCCCCGCCCTCGCCGGGCGTCGGCCACGGCCTGCTCGGCATGGGCGAACGCGCCGCGATGCTCGGCGGCGAACTGGCCGCGGGGGCCACACCCGACGGGGGCTACGAGGTGACCGCCATACTTCCCACGAACCCAGCCGCCGCCGACCCCGCCGAGGACATCCGATGACTCCCATCCGCGTGCTGATAGCCGACGACCAGGTGATGGTCCGTCAGGGATTTACGGTTCTGCTCGACGCCGAACCCGGCATCGAGGTCGTCGGCCAGGCCGTGGACGGCCTCGACGCGGTCGCCAAGGTCGACGGACTCGCGCCCGACGTCGTCCTGATGGACATCCGCATGCCGGGCCTGGGCGGCATCGAGGCCACCCGCCGCATCGCCGAATCGGCCGGATCCTCCGTGAAGGTGCTCGTCCTGACCACCTTCGACCTCGACGAGTACGTCTACGAGGCGCTGCGCGCGGGCGCGTCGGGCTTCCTGCTCAAGGACGCCTCGGCGGCGGAACTCGCCCAGGCCGTACGGGTGGTGGCGGCCGGTGACGCGCTCCTCGCCCCGAACATCACCAAGCGCCTGATCACCGAGTTCTCCCGGATGTCCGGCCCCCGGCCCCCCTTGCGCGAACGCGTCCAGGGCCTGACGGAACGCGAGACGGAGGTGCTGTCCCTGGTGGCCCAGGGCCTCTCGAACGCGGAGATCGCGCACCGGTTGGTGGTGGCGGAACAGACCGTGAAGACCCACGTGAGCCGAATCCTGGTCAAACTCGGCCTCCGCGACCGCACACAGGCCACGGTCTTCGCCTACGAGTCGGGCATCGTCCGCCCGTCGGCGTACTGACGCCTCGACTGTGCCCCGGTGCGCCTACCGGGGTGCCTCTTGCGCATGACGCGCGGCCGCAGGTCGCGTCGTGGCTGATCGCGCAGTTCCCCGCGCCCCTAAAGGGGCGCGCCCCCCCCGCCGACCGTGATCCGGGGCGAAGCCCCGGTATCAGGGGCGCGGGGAACTGCGCGACAAGCCCCCACTGCCCGCAGCCGCCGAACGACATGGTGCACCGAGCTCGTGGGCGGGCAGCGCAAAGGAACGGCCCCGGCCGACGCAAAGGTCGACCGGGGCCGTGGCCGGGGCCCGGGGCGGAGCCCCGGTGTCACCTCACGCCACTCAGGCGAGAAGCTCCAGCGCCGCGTTGAACGTGGCGCTGGGCCGCATGACGGCCGCGGCCTTGACGACATCCGGCTGGTAGTAGCCGCCGATGTCCGCGGGCCGACCCTGAACCGCGACCAGCTCGTCGACGATCGTCGACTCCTGCTCCGTCAGCGCCTTCGCCAGCGGACCGAACGCCTTCGCCAGCTCGGCGTCGTCGGTCTGCTTCGCCAGCTCCTGGGCCCAGTACATGGCCAGGTAGAAGTGGCTGCCGCGGTTGTCGATGCCGCCGACGCGGCGGGTCGGCGACTTGTCCTCGTTGAGGAAGGTCGCCGTCGCGCGGTCGAGGGTGTCCGCGAGGACCTGGGCGCGGGCGTTGCCCGTGGTCTGCGCGAGGTGCTCGAAGCTGGCGGCCAGGGCGAAGAACTCGCCGAGGCTGTCCCAGCGCAGGTAGTTCTCCTTGACCAGCTGCTGGACGTGCTTCGGGGCCGAGCCGCCGGCGCCCGTCTCGAAGAGGCCGCCGCCGTTCATCAGCGGGACGACCGACAGCATCTTGGCGCTCGTGCCGAGCTCCAGGATCGGGAACAGGTCGGTCAGGTAGTCACGCAGCACGTTGCCGGTGACGGAGATGGTGTCGAGGCCCTTGCGGATGCGCTCGACGGAGAGCTTGGTGGCCTCCTCCGGGGCGAGGATGCGGATGTCCAGGCCCTCGGTGTCGAACTCCGGCAGGTACGCCTCGACCTTCTTGATGAGCTGCGCGTCGTGGGCGCGGGTCTCGTCGAGCCAGAAGACGGCCGGGTCGCCGGTGGCGCGGGCGCGGGTGACGGCGAGCTTCACCCAGTCCTTGATCGGGGCGTCCTTGGCCTGGCAGGCGCGGAAGATGTCGCCCTCGGCGACCTCCTGCTCCAGGACGACGGTGCCCTGGGCGTCGACGAGGCGGACGGTACCGGCCGCGGCGATCTCGAAGGTCTTGTCGTGGGAGCCGTACTCCTCGGCCTTCTGTGCCATCAGGCCGACGTTCGGGACGGAGCCCATGGTCCGCGGGTCGAAGGCGCCGTTGGCGCGGCAGTCCTCGATGACGGCCTGGTAGACGCCCGCGTAGGAGCTGTCCGGCAGGACGGCGAGGGTGTCGGCCTCCTGGCCGTCCTTGTCCCACATGTGACCCGAGGTACGGATCATGGCGGGCATCGAGGCGTCGACGATGACGTCGGACGGCACGTGCAGGTTGGTGATGCCGCGGTCGGAGTCGACCATGGCCAGGTCCGGGCCCTCGGCGAGCTCGGCCTCGAAGGACGCCTTGATCTCGTCGCCCTCGGGCAGGGCGGCCAGGCCGTTCAGGATGGTGCCGAGGCCGTCGTTCGGGGAGAGACCGGCGGCGGCGAGCTTCTCGCCGTACTGCGCGAAGGTCTTCGGGAAGAAGGCGCGCACCGCGTGGCCGAAGATGATCGGGTCGGAGACCTTCATCATCGTGGCCTTCAGGTGCACGGAGAGCAGCACGCCCTCCGCCTTGGCGCGGGCGACCTGCGCCGCGAGGAACTCGCGCAGCGCGGCGACGCGCATGACGGACGCGTCCACGACCTCGCCCGCGAGGACCGGCACGGACTCGCGCAGGACGGTGGTGGTGCCGTCCTGGGCGACGTGCTCGATGCGCAGGGTGCCGTCCTCGGCGATGACCGTCGACTTCTCGGTGGAGCGGAAGTCGTCCTCGCTCATGGTGGCGACGTTCGTCCTGGAGTCGGCCGACCAGGCGCCCATGCGGTGCGGGTGCGTCTTGGCGTAGTTCTTGACCGACGCGGGGGCGCGGCGGTCGGAGTTGCCCTCGCGCAGGACCGGGTTGACGGCGCTGCCCTTGATCTTGTCGTAACGGGCGCGGACGTCGCGCTCCTCGTCGGTCTTCGGGTCGTCCGGGTAGTCCGGCAGCGCGTAGCCCTGCTGCTGGAGCTCGGCGATGGCCGCCTTCAGCTGCGGGATCGAGGCGGAGACGTTGGGCAGCTTGATGATGTTGGCGCCCGGCGTCCTGGCCAGCTCGCCCAGCTCGGCGAGCGCGTCGGCGATGCGCTGCCCCTCCTCCAGGCGCTCCGGGAAGTGGGCGATGATGCGCCCCGCCAGGGAGATGTCACGGGTCTCCACACGGACCCCGGCCGTCGAGGCGTACGCCTGGACCACGGGCAGGAACGAGTGCGTCGCGAGGGCGGGGGCCTCGTCAGTGTGGGTGTAGATGATGGTCGAGTCAGTCACCGGGTGCTCCGCTCCACTTCTGCAACATTGCTCGACATCAAGATATCTCGTGCTGCGCACCCAATCGACAGCGGTCCGCCCCATAGGGGCGCGGGGAACTGCGCGACCAGCCACACACAACTTGCACTCGCCGGACATCGGACGCTGGCAGACGCCAAGGCGCCCCAAAGATCACGGCAAAGCAAGCGCAGCGCCATTGCATAAAAGTTCATCACTTCGTATAGTCATGCCATCGAGACCAGGAGGGGCCCCGATGGCGATCCGTGTGGCAGTGGCAGGCGCGAGTGGTTACGCAGGCGGCGAAGTGCTGCGCCTGCTGCTGGCCCACCCCGACGTGGAGATCGGGGCGGTCACCGCGCACTCCAACGCCGGGCAGCGGCTCGGCGCGGCGCAGCCGCATCTCATACCGCTCGCCGACCGTGTGCTGGAGGAGACCCGCGCCGAGACGCTCGCCGGGCACGACGCCGTTTTCCTCGCGCTGCCCCACGGGCAGTCCGCCGCCGTCGCCGAGCAGCTCGGGGACGGGACGCTGATCGTCGACTGCGGCGCCGACTTCCGGCTGAAGGACGCGGGGGAGTGGGAGCGGTTCTACGGCTCCCCGCACGCCGGGACCTGGCCGTACGGCCTGCCCGAGCTGCCCGGCGCCCGGGAGGCGCTGCGCGGCAGCAAGCGGATAGCCGTCCCCGGCTGCTATCCGACGGCCGTCTCGCTCGCCCTCTTCCCCGCCTACGCCGCCGGGCTCGCCGAGCCCGAGGCCGTCGTCGTCGCCGCGTCCGGCACCTCCGGCGCGGGCAAGGCGCCCAAGCCGCACCTGCTGGGCAGCGAGGTCATGGGCGCCATGAGCCCGTACGGCGTCGGCGGCGGCCACCGGCACACCCCCGAGATGGCGCAGAACCTCTCCGCCGCCGCGGGCGAACCCGTCACCGTCTCCTTCACCCCGACCCTGGCCCCCATGCCCCGCGGCATCCTCGCCACGTGCAGTGCCAAGGCCCGGCCCGGCGTCACGGACGGCGGCCTGCGCGCCGCCTACGAGAAGGCGTTCCGCGACGAGCCCTTCGTCCACCTCCTGCCCGAGGGGCAGTGGCCCTCCACCGCCGCCGTCCAGGGCTCGAACGCCGCGCTGATCCAGGTCGCGTACGACCCCGCCGCGCGCCGCGTCATCGCGATCGCCGCCATCGACAACCTCACCAAGGGCACCGCGGGCGGCGCCGTACAGAGCATGAACATCGCCCTCGGGCTCCCCGAGACCCGGGGACTGACCACCACCGGGGTCGCGCCATGAGCGGCTGGGGAACGGCCGCGTACGTCCGCCGTGCCCTGGCCGCCCTCCTCACCAGGGCGGCGCCCTGCGACCGCGCGCCCGGAACCGCCGACCACGACAACGTCAGCAGCAGTCGCCCGCGCAACGGGGCGGAGAAGGAGAAGACAGCGTGAGCGTGACCGCAGCAAAGGGATTCACGGCGGCGGGTGTCGCCGCCGGGATCAAGGAGAGCGGCGGCGCCGACCTCGCCCTCGTCGTCAACACCGGCCCCCGGCTCGCCGCCGCGGGAGTCTTCACCGCCAACCGCGTCAAGGCCGCCCCCGTCCTGTGGTCCGAGCAGGTCCTGGGGGGCGGGCAGGTCGCGGCCGTCGTCCTCAACTCCGGCGGCGCCAACGCCTGCACCGGCCCCGAGGGCTTCCAGGACACCCACGCCACCGCCGAGAAGGCCGCCGCGACCCTGGGTGTCGACGCCGCCGAGGTCGCGATCGCCTCCACCGGCCTCATCGGCGTCCGGCTGCCCATGGACAGGCTCCTGCCCGGCATCGACAAGGCCGCCGCCGAGCTCTCCGCGCACGGCGGCGAGAAGGCCGCCATCGCCATCAAGACCACCGACACCGTCCACAAGACCGCCGTCGCCCAGGGCGCGGGATGGACCGTCGGCGGCATGGCCAAGGGCGCGGGCATGCTCGCCCCCGGCCTCGCCACCATGCTCGCCGTCCTCACCACCGACGCCGACGTCGACGCGGCCGCCCTCGACGCGGCCCTGCGCGGCGCCACCCGCACCACCTTCGACCGCGTCGACTCCGACGGCTGCATGTCCACCAACGACACCGTGCTGCTGCTCGCCTCCGGTGCCTCCGGTGTCACCCCCGCCCCCGAGGACTTCGCCGAGGCCGTGCGCGCCGTCTGCGCCGACCTCGCCCGCCAGCTCGTCGGCGACGCCGAGGGCGCCTCCAAGGACATCCGGATCGAGGTGATCGGCGCCGCCACCGAGAGCGACGCCGTCGAGGTCGGCCGCACCATCGCCCGCAACAACCTCCTCAAGTGCGCCCTCCACGGTGAGGACCCCAACTGGGGCCGGGTGCTCTCCGCCATCGGCACCACCGACGCCGCCTTCGACCCCGACAAGCTGAACGTCGCCATCAACGACGTCTGGGTCTGCCGCAACGGCTCGGTCGGCGAGGACCGCGACCTCGTCGACATGCGGTACCGCGAGATCCGCATCACCGCCGACCTGTCCGCGGGCGACGAGACCGCGGTCATCTGGACCAACGACCTCACCGCCGACTACGTCCACGAGAACAGCGCGTACTCCTCATGACGACGACCGAGACCGCCGGAACCACCCGTCGGCACACCGCCCTGCCCAAGGCCCGCACCCTCGTCGAGGCGCTGCCGTGGCTGACCAGGCACCACGGCAAGACCGTCGTCATCAAGTTCGGCGGCAACGCCATGGTCGACGACGAGCTCAAGTCCGCCTTCGCCCAGGACGTCGTCTTCCTCCGGCACGCGGGCCTCAAGCCCGTCGTCGTGCACGGCGGCGGCCCCCAGATCAGCGCCCAGCTCGACCGCATGGGTCTGGAGTCGGAGTTCCGCGCGGGGCTGCGGGTCACCACGCCCGAGGCCATGGACGTCGTACGGATGGTGCTCGCCGGCCAGGTACAGCGCGAGCTGGTCGGGCTGCTCAACCGGCACGGCCCCCTCGCCGTCGGCATGACCGGCGAGGACGCCCGCACCATGACCGCCACCAAGCACTACGCGCGGATCGACGGCGAACGCGTGGACCTCGGCAGGGTCGGCGAGATCACCGACGTCGACACCGGCGCCGTACAGGCCCTGCTCGACGACGGCCGCATCCCGGTCGTCTCCTCCATCGCCCGCAGCGCCGACGACGGCCACGTCTACAACGTCAACGCGGACACCGCCGCCGCGGCCCTGGCCGCCGCGCTGGGCGCCGAGACGCTGATGGTCCTCACCGACGTCGAGGGCCTCTACGAGGACTGGCCGCACAGCGACGAGGTCATCAGCAGGCTGACGGCGAGTGAGCTGGAGGCCCTGCTGCCCGAGCTGGCGAGCGGCATGGTCCCCAAGATGCAGGGCTGTCTGCACGCCGTACGCAACGGCGTCACCACCGCCAGAGTGATAGACGGCCGGGTCCAGCACTCGATCCTGCTGGAGATCTTCACGGACGAGGGCATCGGCACCATGGTCGTGCCGGACCCGGTCACCCACGGAGGGGCGGCATGACCAACGCGGAGCTCACCCGGCGCTGGCAGGGCGCCCTGATGGACAACTACGGCACGCCCCGCGTCCCGCTCGTCCGCGGCGCGGGCAGCACGGTCTGGGACGCCGACGGCAAGCCCTACCTCGACCTCGTGGGCGGCATCGCCGTCAACGCGCTCGGGCACGCGCACCCCGCGGTCGTCCGGGCCGTGACCGAGCAGATCGGCACGCTCGGGCACGTCTCCAACCTCTTCACCGCCGAGCCCACCGTCGCCCTCGCCGAACGCCTCCTGAAGCTCGCCGGGCGCCCCGGCCGCGTCTACTTCGGCAACTCCGGCGCCGAGGCCGTCGAGGCCGCCTTCAAGATCGGACGGCGTACGGGGCGTACGCACATGGTCGCCGCCACGGGCGGTTTCCACGGCCGCACCATGGGAGCCCTCGCGCTGACCGGCCAACCCGCCAAGCAGGAGCCCTTCCTGCCGCTGCCCGGCGATGTGACGCATGTTCCGTACGGGGACACCGAGGCCCTGCGGGCGGCCGTCACCACCGACACGGCGCTCGTGGTGCTGGAGCCGGTCCAGGGCGAGAACGGCGTCGTCGTCCCGCCGCCGGGCTATCTCGCCGCGGCCCGGGAGATCACCCGGGCCACCGGCACCCTCCTCGTCCTGGACGAGATCCAGACAGGAATCGGCCGCACCGGACACTGGTTCGAGCACCAGGCGCAGGGCGTCGAACCCGACGTGGTCACCCTCGCCAAGGGCCTCGGCGGCGGCCTGCCCATCGGCGCGACCCTCGCCTTCGGGCCCGCCGCCGACCTGCTGACACCCGGTCAGCACGGCTCGACCTTCGGCGGCAACCCGGTCGCGTGCGCCGCGGCCCTGGCGGTGCTGGACACCCTGGACGGCGACGGCGCCCTCGACAGCGTCAAGCGCACCGGGCACGTGCTCCGTGACGGGATCGCGGCTCTCGGGCACCCACTGGTCGACCACGTCCGTGGGGCCGGCCTGCTGCTGGGTATTGTCCTTTCCGAACCCCTTGCACCGAAGGTGCAGCAAGCAGCACAGGACGCCGGTGTCCTGGTGAACGCGGTCGCGCCCGACGTGGTGCGGCTGGCCCCACCGCTGATCATCACGGAAGATGAGGTGGAGACGTTCCTCCGGGCCCTGCCCGGGGTCCTGGACACGGCGGCCGGGAGCGCGGTCGCCTGATGGCGGAGGCGCGTGTGCGGCCGGCCGACGGGGCCATGGAACGACGAAGCGGAGACTGACGAGCGATGACCGAGGCGCAGGAGCGGGAGCCGTTGCACGGCGGACAGGCCGTACCGCAGACCCGGACCGCCCGCCACCGCAGGATCGTGGACATCCTCGGGCGGCAGGCGGTGCGGTCGCAGAGCCAGCTCGCCAAGCTGCTCTCCGACGACGGGCTCTCCGTCACCCAGGCGACCCTCTCCCGGGACCTCGACGAGCTGGGTGCCGTCAAGATCCGCAACACCGGGGGCGAGCTCATCTACGCGGTCCCGTCGGAGGGCGGCGACCGCACGCCCCGGGCCCCGCTGGGCGAGTCCGCCACGGAGGCCCGCATGGCGCGCCTCGCCGGCGAACTCCTGATCTCGGCGGAGGCCTCCGCCAACCTCGTGGTCCTGCGCACCCCGCCGGGCGCCGCGCAGTTCTTCGCCTCGGCGATCGACCAGGCGGGCGTCCACGAGATCATCGGCACGATCGCGGGGGACGACACGGTGATGCTCATCAGTCGCGACCCGAAGGGCGGGCAGGAGCTGGCGGACCATCTGCTGAGACTGGCGCAGAAGGAACGCTGAGCGTCTCTAGAACTCTGTGTGTGCCTGTGGTTTCCAGGCTTTTCGGGCGCGGCGTGGCCGTCTGCGGTTGTCGTCCGGTGGTCCGAACCTCGGAGTGAGGGGGTGGACTTCGGTGGCGTGCAGGTG
>NZ_JAINFC010000256.1 GCF_020740835.1 Streptomyces sp. UNOC14_S4 | reverse complement strand
CGGCGGGACCGGGCACCGGGGCCCCAGCACCGCCGAGCCGAGGTCGCCGCGCGAGACGACGGTCACGCAGCCCGGACGGCCCCTGACGACCACCGAGGTGCGGTCGCCCGTGCCCGAGACCCGCACCTGCCGGTGGTGGCCGTCGTCGATGACGACCGAAGGCCCGCTGTCGCCCGGTCCGCTCTCCACCGCCCGGACCGAGGGCGGGCGGCCGGGCTCCGGCTCGGCGTCCGCCGGTGCGGCGGCAGCCGTCGCCAGTGCCGCCGCGCAGACCACGAGGCCCGCGCGGCCTGCCCGTACCCATCCGTTCACGCCTTTCACGCCCTTCGCGCCGTTCACGACGGAGAGCTTGGTGGCCGTGCCCGCCATTCGGCAAACCGCGCGCCTCAATCCCCTCTATGGGGTGAAGTGTCGGGCGCACGGTGAACGGGTTGTTCGGTCAACGCCCCTGGTGGAGGGCGGGATTCCTGCGTACGTGACGGTCCGCTGCCGGGCCGTGGCCGGACCCGTGGCCGGGTCAGATGTCGGTGAAGTCCCCGTGCCGTCCCGCTCCCGCGGCGAAGCGGGCCGCGCCCTTGACGGCATCGCCCAAGACGTTCTGACCGTAGGCGAGTTCCGAGGCCATCGCCCGTTCCTCCGGCACACCCTCCTGGTCGAGGAGCGAGGCGCGGTCGCTCCGCAGGCACGCCTGGGGAAAGCGGGCGATCCCGGCGGCCAGCTCCTCCGCCGCCGCGCGGGCCTGGCCGGGCGGCACGAGACGGTTGGCGAGGCCCATCGCGTACGCCTCGGGCGCGGGCACCGGACGGCCCGTCAGCACCAGGTCCAGCGCGCGGCTCGCGCCGATCAGCCGGGGCAGCCGGACCGTGCCGCCGTCGATCAGGGGCACGCCCCAGCGGCGGCAGAAGACCCCGAAGACCGCGTCCTCCTCCGCGACCCGCAGGTCGCACCAGAGCGCCAGCTCCAGCCCGCCCGCCACCGCGTGGCCGCTCACGGCGGCGACGACCGGCTTCGACAGCCGCAGCCGGGTGGGCCCCATCGGGCCGTCGCCGTCGGCCGCGACCCGGTTGCCCTGCCGCGTGCCGAACGCCTTCAGGTCGGCGCCCGCGCAGAACGTGCCGCCCTCGCCCCACAGGACCGCTACCCGCGCCTGCTCGTCGGCCTCGAACGCCCGGAACGCGTCGGCCAGCAGGGCGGCAGTCGGCCCGTCCACGGCGTTGCGCGCGGCCGGGCGGGAGAGGATCACCGTGGTCACCGGGCCGGAGTGTTCCGTACGGACCGTCACCGCGGCATCCTCTGCCACTGCCGCGTCCTCCGTCATCGCTCCTCCTCCTTCGCGCGGGCGCGGTCGAGGACCGGCCCCAGGTCCGTCCCGGCGGGCAGGGTGCCGAACGCGTGCCCCCAGTCACCGCCCAGCCGGGACGCGCAGAACGCGTCGGCGATGGCGGGCGTGCTGTGACGCACCAGCAGACTGCCCTGGAGCACGAGGGTGAGCTGTTCCGCGACGCGCCGCGCCAGCACCTGGGCGCGGTCCGGGTCGGCGAGCTCGCCGAGCAGCTTCCGCAGCCGGGCCACGGCCGCGTCCAGCCGGGCGTCCGCGCCCGCCGCCGCCTCGACCTCCGTGAAATAGGCGTCGAGGACGCCCGGTTCCCGCCCCAGCGCGCGCAGCACGTCCAGCGCGCCCACATTGCCCGAGCCCTCCCAGATGGACAGCAGCGGCGCCTCCCGGTAGAGCCGGGGCATCCCCGACTCCTCGACGTAGCCGTTGCCGCCCAGGCACTCCAGCGCCTCGGCGGCGTGCGCGCTGCCGCGCTTGCACACCCAGTACTTGCCGGCGGCCAGGGCCAGCCTGCGCAGTGCCGCCTCGGCGGCGTCCCCCGCCTCCGACCGGTCGAGCGCCGCGGCGAGCCGCATCGCCAGCACCGTGGCCGCCTCCGACTCCACGGCGAGGTCGGCCAGGACGTTGCGCATCAGCGGCTGGTCGATCAGTTCGGCGCCGAACGCCCGCCGGTGCGCCGTGTGATGCAGCGCCTGCCGCAGCCCGGCGCGCATCCCGGCCGCCGCGCCGATGACGCAGTCCAGCCGGGTCATGTTGACCATCTCGACGATCGTGCGCACCCCGTGCCCGGGCTCGCCCACCGGCCAGGCCACGGCGCCCTCGTACTCGATCTCCGCGGACGCGTTGGAGCGGTTGCCCAGCTTGTCCTTCAGCCGCTGGAGCCGCATCGCGTTGCGCGTGCCGTCCGGCAGCACCCGGGGCATGAGGAAGCAGGTCAGGCCCTCCGGCGCCTGTGCGAGCACCAGGAACACATCGCTCATCGGCGCCGACGTGAACCACTTGTGGCCGGTCAGCACGTACGAGCCGTCGTCCGCCGGGACGGCCGCCGTCGTGTTCGCCCGGACGTCCGACCCGCCCTGCTTCTCCGTCATCGACATGCCCGCGATCAGCCCCCGCTTGCCGAGCGGCGGCCGGAGCCCGTAGTCGTACGCGCGCGACGCGAGCAGCGGCTCGTACACGGCGGCGAGGTCCGGCTGGGCACGCAGCGCGGGCACCGCGGCGTACGTCATCGAGACCGGACAGCCGTGGCCCGCCTCCGCCTGCGCCCACACATAGAACTTCGCGGCACGCACCAGGTGGGCGCCGGGGCGCGGCTCGGCCCAGGGCGCGGCGTGCTGCCCCGAGGCCACGGCCTCCGCCATCAGCTGGTGCCAGGCCGGGTGGAACTCCACCTCGTCCACCCGGTGCCCGAACCGGTCGTGGGTACGCAGCACCGGCGGGTGCGCCTCCGCCAGCCGGGCCCGCTCCTGGACCTCCTCCGACCCGGCCCGCGCACCGAGCGCGCGCACCTCGGCCTCGCCCCAGCCGCCGCCGTCGCGGCGCAGCGCCTCCAGCAGGGCAGGGTCGTCGGCCGTGGTGAAGCCGGTCAGGGGCGGGGCCTGGTTGAACACTTCGTGGGTGGCGCTCATGGGGACCTCCGTGCGGACGGACGGGTACGGGGATGAACGGACCGGACCGGCATTACAGTTTTATGATGCGTGATCCAGGACTGTAATGAACAGGGGTCCGACCACCATGGACGACACCGGTACCTCCTTGCCGCTCCGGCCGCTGACCGCGCGCTCGGTCGTGCTCTCGACCCTGCTGGGCCACCACCCGCCCGCGCTGCCCGCCCGCGCCCTCGTCCGGGCGGGGGCGCTCTTCGGCACGGCCGAGGGCACGGTGCGCACCGCGCTCACCCGGATGGTCGCCGCCGGTGACCTGGAACAGCGCGACGGCACGTACCGGCTCACCGCACGGCTCCTCGCCCGCCAGGCCCGGCAGGACGACAGCCGCGCGCCCCGCACCCGTCCGTGGGACGGCCGCTGGGAGATCGCCGTCGTCACCGCCGAGCGCCGCGCCCCCGCCGACCGCGCGGGCCTCCGCCAGGCGATGGCCGTCCTCCGCCTGGCCGAACTCCGCGAGGGCTGCTGGCTCCGCCCGGCCAACCTCGTCCGCGCCCGGCCGCCGGTGGTCGCCGAGCAGTGCGCGCTGTTCACCGGCGAGCCGGAGGGCGCCCCGGCGGAGCTCGCCGCGACGCTGTGGGACCTGCACGGATGGGCCGCGCGAGCGAACGCCCTGCGCGCCGCGCTGCACCCGGGCGAGCTGGCGGAACGCTTCCTGGCGTCGGCGGCCGTCCTGCGCCACCTCCTCGCGGACCCGGTCCTCCCGCCGGAGCTGCTGCCCGCGGATTGGCCGGGGGAGGGGCTGAGGAGCGCCTACGAGGAGTTCGACGCGGATTTCAGGGAGACGCTGCGGAGCTACTTGGGGATCTGAACGAGTCCGGTCACCGCTGGTCGGTGGGGTCGCGCCTACCGGGGTGCCTCGCGAGCTCAGTTCGCGGCTGCGGGCCGTCTTCGGCTGGGCGCGCAGTTCCCCGCGCCCCTGACGGGGCGCTCAGGCTCGCGAGCACCGCGCCCCCATACGACGCTGAAGCCATGATCCGCCGATACGCGACCACCCTCACGGTGATCGTCGCCCTGCTCGGTACGCCGGTACCGACCGCCGTCCCGAAGGCGCACGCGCGAGCCGTAACCGCCTGGCTGCCCTACTGGGAGCCCACCGCCTACGCCGACGCCCTGGCCCACGCCGGGCAGCTGCGCACGGTGAACCCCTTCTGGTACGAGACCACGGCCGCCGACCGCGTCACCGCGCACGAGGGCGCCGGGGACCGGGCCGTGATCGACGGGCTGCACCGGGCCGGGATCGAGGTCGTGCCGACCGTCACCGAGACCCTGGGCGCCGCCGCGATGGCCGGTCTGACCGGTGACGCGCGGGCCCGCGCCACCCACGTCGAGACCCTGGTACGGCTCGCCACCGGGCTCCCGTACGACGGGCTGGACCTCGACTACGAGCAGATGAACGAGCCCGGCGCCGACCCCGCGCTCGTACGGCGCGTCCGCGACGGCTTCACCACCCTGGTCGGCGAGGTCTGCGCGAGGCTGCACGGCCTGCGCAAGCAGTGCACCGCCGCCGTCTTCCCCCGCTCCGACACCCCCGGGCACGACCAGGGCCCCGTCTTCGACTACGCCCGCCTCGGTCGCGTCCTCGACCGGTTGCGGATCATGGGCTACAACCTGCACAACGCCCTCGACGCCCCCGGCCCCCTCTCCAGCCCCGCCTGGTACGACGAGATCCTCCGCTACGCCACCGCGCGCGTCCCGGCCGCGAGGATCGAGATGGGCATCCCCGCCTACGGCTGGGACCACAGGACCGGCGACCCCGGCCGTGCCACCCACCGCACCACCCGCGAGGCCGAGGAGCTGCGGCGGCGGGTCGGCGCGCCGTACGCCCTGGACCCGGCCTCGGCGACCCCGCACTTCACCTACGCCGAGGACGGCGGCGCACGGCGCGAGGTCTGGTACCAGGACGCCCGCGGCATCGCCGCCCACCTGCCCGTACTGCGCAGATACGGGGTCGAGGGCACCGCGCTGTGGGCGCTCGGTTTCGAGGACGCGGAGCTGTGGCCCGTCCTGGGCGGGGCGGCGCCCGGCCGGGCGCCATGAGGCGCCAGTGGGGCTGCTGTGGCGGCCGGGAAATATGAGCACTCGGTGACAGTTCTCACGTCCAGAGGGGCGATCATCGCACTGATGTGCAAGGAGCACGGATACTGGCCCTATGTCACGCGTGCTGCTGATCGAGGACGACCGGGCCGTACGGGACGGCGTCACCCTCACCCTGCGCCGCCGCGGCCACGAGGTCGAGGGCGCGGCGACCGGCGAGGCCGGTCTCGCCGCCATGGACGCCTTCCGTCCCGACCTGGTGCTGCTCGACCTGATGCTGCCCGACCAGAGCGGCTTCGAGGTGTGCCGGAAGATCCGTGCCACCCGGCAGATCCCGATCATCATGCTCACCGCGCGCGGTGACGACATCGACGTCGTCCTCGGCCTGGAGGCGGGCGCCGACGACTACATCGTCAAGCCCGCCCGGGGCGAGGTCCTGGAGGCCCGCATCCGTGCCGTGCTGCGCAGGGCCGCGCCCCTGGACGGCCTCGCCGACCCGGCCGTCCCCGTCCAGCCCGTCGAGACGCACGGCGACCTCACCATCGACCGCAAGGGCCTGCTCGTCGCCAAGCACGGCCAGGACCTGCCGCTGGCCCCCTCCGAGATGAAACTCCTGCTCTACCTGTCCGCCGCGCCCGGCCGGGTCTTCAGCCGCCAGCAGCTCCTGGAGCACGTCTGGGAGCACAGCTACCACGGCGACGCCCGGCTGGTGGACGCGTGCGTGATGCGGCTGCGGACCAAGGTCGAGGAGTCCACGCGCTCCCCGAAGTACATCCAGACCGTGCGCGGTTTCGGCTACCGGTTCGGACCCCTGTGAGTTCTGTGAAACGCCTGTCCCTCCCCCGGCGCCCCGCTTTCCGGCGCCCCGACCTGCGCGCCGTCGCGGGCGGCCTCCGGGTCCGCCTGATCGTCGCGTTCCTGCTGGTCGCGGCGCTCAGCGCGCTCACCACGGCCGCGCTGACGTTCCGCTCCGCGCGCACCGCGATCCTCAAGCACACCCAGGACACCGCCATCGACTCCCTGCGCTCGCAGGTGAACTCGCAGGTGCCCGACTTCACCTTCCCCCTCAGCCAGCCGGCCCAGCTCGACCTCGCCCGCCGCCTGACCGCCGCGGGCGGCGCCCAGCGCTGGAACGTCCACGTCCGCTACCAGGACGGGCCCGTCCTGCCCGCCGGTGACACCGACCGCCCCCTCCCCAAGGAGCTGCGGGAGAAAGTCCGCAGCGGCGTCTCCGCCTTCCAGCGGATGAACACCCACGGCATGCCCTGGCTCGCCATCGGCCTGCCTGTCACCTACCGCGACAGCAGCGAGCGCACCGGGCTGGAGGTCTACGCCGAGATGCCGCTCCGCGAGGACGAGGCCAATGTGAAGGCCCTCGTCAAGGCCGCGCAGAACGGTGCCCTGCCCGCGGTCGCCCTCGCCGCCGTGCCCGCCCTGATCGCCGCGCGCGGCGTGCTGCGGCCCGTGCGCGAGCTCCGCCGCGCCTCCGGAAAGATCGCCGTCGGTGAGCTCGACACCCGCCTGAAGGTCACCGGCCGCGACGAGCTCGCCGATCTCTCCCGCACCTTCAACGACATGGCCGCGGCCCTGGAGAAGAACGTCGCCGAGCTGCGCCGCATGGAGGCCAACTCGCGCCGCTTCGCCGCCGACGTCTCGCACGAGCTGCGCACCCCGCTGGCCGCCATGACCGCCGTCGTCGACGTCCTGGACGACGACGCCGGTTCGCTCGACCCCGACACCGCGTACGCCGTCCGGCTCATCAGCGAGGAGACCGGGAAGCTCGCCCGCATGGTCGAGGACCTGATGGAGATCTCCCGCTTCGACGCCGGTGCCGCCGCCCTCCACCTGGACGAGGTCGACGTCCCCGAGACCGTTCGCAAGACCCTCCAGGCCCGCGGCTGGCAGGACAGGACGGTCACCGACCTGCCCGACGGCCTGCGTGCCCGGCTGGACACGCGCCGCATCGACGTCGTCGTCGCCAACCTCGTCGGCAACGCCCTCAAGCACGGCGGGGAGCCGGTCCGCGTCACCGTGCGCACCGCGACCCGCGAGGACGGTGACCGGCTGCTCATCGAGGTCGCCGACCAGGGCGAGGGCATCGACCCCGACGTGCTGCCGCACGTCTTCGACCGGTTCTTCAAGGCGGACTCCTCCCGCGCCCGCTCCGAGGGCAGCGGCCTCGGGCTCGCCATCACGATGGAGAACGTCCGCCTGCACGACGGAACGGTACGGGCGGCCAACTCGCCCGGAGGAGGAGCGGTGTTCACCGTGGATCTGCCCCTGCGTCGCGGCGGAGGTGACGAGATATGAGGCTGACCAGGGCCGTACGGGTGGGCGGTGCCGCCGTCCTGGTGGGTGCCACGCTCGCGGGCTGCGGCGTCACGACCACCGACGTCATCGACGCGGGGCTGCCCGCCACGGGCGCCCGGCGGCCCGGCGGTGACAGGAAGTTCGAGGTGCGCCTCTACTTCATGTCGCCCTACGGCATGACCTCGTCGTCCCGGGAGGCCGGGGACAAGGTGGGCCCGGAGGACGCGATCGCCCTGCTCCGCCTGGGGACGAACCCGGCGGAACAGGCCCGCGGCTTCTACTCCGACCTGCCGAGGATGAACGGCGAAATCCACGTCACCACCGGCACGCGACGTGTGACCATCCAGATGCCGTACAACGTGCTGAAGCTGTCCCCTGTGGCCAGGAGCCAGCTCGTGTGCACGGCGGCCAACGCCGAGGCGTCGCCGAAGGACCAGATCCAGAGCATCAAGGTCGATCTGAGCGGCGGCAGTTACGTCGTCTCGGACCTGGTCTGCGAGGGCAACAACGCCTTCCCGGCGGCCGCTGTGCCCTCGGCGCAGCCGGGAACCCCCAGCCCCTGACGGCGGATCAGGTCTGGGGGAAGCTGAAGGTGTAGCCCTGCTCCTTGAGCCACGGCAGCAGACGGGCGAGCGCCTCCACGGTCTGGGCGCGCGAGCCGCCGCCGTCGTGCATCAGGACCGTCGGCCCCTTGGTGAGCTCCTTCTTCGCCGTGTCGAGGATCCTGTCGACGCCCGGGTGCTCGTAGTCCTTGGTGTCCACGTTCCAGCCGAGCGGCCGCATGCCGTTCTCGGCGGCGATCCTGCGGCTGTCGGGGGTGAACGCGCCGCCCGGCGCCCGGTAGTAGCGCACGGGCGCGCCGCCCGACGCGTCCTCGATCATCTTCTTCGCGTCCAGGATCTCCTTCTCCTGGTACGCCACCGGCTTCTTGTCCATCGTCGTGTCGTGCGAGACCGAGTGGTCGCACAGCCGGTGCCCCGCGGCGACGACCTTCTTCACCAGGTCCGGGTGCTTCTCGGCGTTCGGCCCGATCATGCAGAACGTGGCCTTGGCGCCGTACTGCTCCAGCAGGGCCAGGACCTTGGGCGTCCACGTCGGGTCCGGGCCGTCGTCGAAGGTGAGGTTGACGGTCTTCCCCGGGTCCTCGGAGGTCCGTACGATCTCGTCGCTCACGCGCTTGCCGGGCACCGGCCGGTCCGTCACCGCGCCCGCCCTGCCGCCACCGCCGTGCTCGGCGGCCACGGCGATGGTGCCCGCGGCGGCGGAGAGGACCGCCACCGCGGTCACGATCCGGATGCTGTGCTTCTTCGTCAGCGCCATGGCCCTGCCCTCCTTGTCGGCCGTCTCTGTCACCGGCGAAGAGGGCCGGGGCCGCGCGGAGGGTTCTCCTGTTACGGATTTCTCACGGACCGGGGACACGGGGGTCATCTGCCGCCCGCGTCCGGCCTTCCGTGCCCGTAATCGCCCGCAAGGGTGAAAGGGCGTCGAGGCGGATGCCCGGAGCGGGTTACCCGCGCCGACGGCCCCGGCGCGCTCCTCGTCACGCGGAGTGCTCGCGGTCGGCTCGCGGCCGGCTCACGGCTGGAGGCCGCCGAGCCTCCCCTCCAGCAGGACGAGCAGCTCGGCCAGCGCGTCCGCGAGCAGCCGCCGGTGCTCCTCGCCGACCCCGGCCAGCAGCGCGTCCTCGTAGTCGAGCTGGTGGGGCACCAGCCGGTCGATGAGGGCCGTCCCCTCCTCGGTGAGGGACAGATGGGCGACGCGCCGGTCGCGCTCGTCGGGGCGGCGGCTGACCAGGGCACGTGCCTCCAGGACGCGCAGCCGCTTGGTGACCGCGGCCCCGGAGGCGAACGTCTCCTTGGCGAGCTGCCCCGGCGTCAGCTCGCGGCCGGTGCGGCGCAGGGCGCCGAGGATGTCGAACTCCGCCCGCGTCAGCCCTTCCCGTACCAGCGGCGCGTCGGTCGCCTGCTGGAGGAGCGCGGCACAGCGGCCGATCCTGCCGATCACGGCCATCGGCGCGGTGTCGAGTCCGGGGTGGACCTGCTGCCACTGGCGCAGCACGCGCGCGATGACGTCCTCGGTCACGGTGCGGTTCCTTTCCGAAGGTTGCTCACGGACAGATTCTGCCGTCACCGGCAGCCGTCCGGTCGCCGTCAACCCCCGGTGAACACCGCCGAGTCCAGTGCGCGGGCCCGGCAGTCCGCCGGCGTGCCCCACGCGGACCGCAGGGCCCGGGCCTTGCCGAACCACAGGGACAGGTCGTACTCCGCGGTGTAGCCGATCGCCCCGTGCAGCTGGAGCGCCGTACGGGCCGCCGCGTACGCCGCGTCGCAGGCCGCCGCCTTCGCGGCCGCGGCCTCCGCCGGTGCGCCGGGCGCGCCCGACGCGAGGGCGACCGCGGCGCCGGACACCAGCGGTCTCGCGAACTCCAGCCCCACCAGTGTGTCCGCCAGCCGGTGCTTGACCGCCTGGAACGCGCCGATCTCCTGCCCGAACTGCGTGCGCTGCCGTACGTACGCCACCGTCCGCTCCAGCAGCGCGCACCCCACGCCGAGCGCCTGCGCGGCGACCGCGAACACCGCGAGATCCGCCGCGTACGCCGCGGCCTCCCGCACGGCCGGTCCCTCGGCCACCACCTCCCCGCCCGGCGCGGGCCGCGCGAGCCGCCGCGCCGGGTCCAGCGAGGGCTGCACGGGCCCGTGGCCGGGGGCGAGCCGCAGCGTGTCCGCGCTCCCCGGTGCCACGACGAGGATCGCGTCGCACGCGTCCGCGTCCAGCGCGTACGGGCCTCCGGCCGGGAGGGCCAGCGTCACACGGACCTCACCGGCCCGGACGCGGCCGAGCCACGCCTCGGCGGGGGCGGGTTCCCCCGCCTCGGCGAGGCGCGCGAGCAGACCGGCCGCGGCCACGGTCTCCACGAGGGGGCCGGGAACGGCGTGATGACCTGCCTCCGTCAGGGCGAGGGCGAGCTCGACGGCGGTGCGGTTCGCTTCCAGCGCGAAGACGTCGGCCGCGGCGAGCCGGGCCCATAGTTTGAGCCCGGGGGTGTGGTCTCCCCGGGCCCACGCCCGGATGACGTCCGGGGTGTGGGCGGCGGTGAGCATCCGGTGCAGCGGGCGCTGGAATTGCCGCTGCTCATCGCTGAGCGCGAAGCGCATGGGTAAGGCACCTCCTTGAGTCGAGGCCCGGGGGCGGCAGCCCCCGGACC
>NZ_JAINFC010000255.1 GCF_020740835.1 Streptomyces sp. UNOC14_S4 | reverse complement strand
CCTCGGATGTCCCCCGCCGCCACGCCGCCGCCGTACGGGACGGCGGCGGCGTGGCGGCGGGGGACATCCGAGGCACCCTAGCCGGGCGACGCGGGGCGGTGAAACTCCGTTCCATCCATTGAGCTATTCACCACGAACCTGCACGGTATCCGCTATGTCGGCCGATATCCTCGCCGTGCCGCTTTCCGGACACCTTCTGGATGAACCACCGATACGACGTCACCAGCCCCCTGCGTCAGGCGAGTTGATGGCACCATGGTTGCCGAGAAGGGTCTGCGGGGCAGTATGACTTCCGGACTTCCGGGCAGACCGGGCGACTCCGACCTAGGACCTAGGGTGTGATCAGGTATGGCCACCGTTTCGCTGTCAGTGGTGCTACTCCTGGCGATCGTGCTGGTGGTGATGATGCGCGCCGGCAACATCAAGGGTGGCCCGGCGATCGTCGCGATCCTCTTCGGCTTCTTCCTGGCCTCCACGGGCATGGCCCCGTCGATCCAGAAGTTCCTGGACTCGATCACGCAGACCATAAGCAACATCAAGTTCTGATCACGCTTCGGGCTTCGGGCGTGCAAGGGCATGAAAAACGCCTCCGGCCGGGGCCGGAGGCGTCTGGTGGAGCGGGCGACGGGAATCGAACCCGCGTAGCCAGTTTGGAAGACTGGGGCTCTACCATTGAGCTACGCCCGCGCGCGCCGCGCCATCGGCCCGAAGGCCGCGCGACACGTTGTGCATCGTAGCGGGTCAGGGCCTTGTGATGCACACCCCGGGGTGGCATCGGCCGTCGACCGGCCGTCGATCGACCCCCTGGCCGCCCCCTGGCCGGCTCCCGGCCGACCCCCGGAGGGGCCTCGCTCGCCGATCCCGTGGTCCGACAGTCGTTAATCGGCCGCCCGAGCCCCCCGCGGGCATGTACCCTACGTCTCGCATCGACGGGGTGTGGCGCAGCTTGGTAGCGCGTCCGCTTTGGGAGCGGAAGGTCGTCGGTTCGAATCCGGCCACCCCGACCAATCAAGATCACATTGTCGGGCACGCAGCGCTTGCGGTTACTATGCAAGCTGCGTGCCCGTGTGTCTTTCTCCCGGGCGCGAATCCGCTGGACATCAGCAGAATCCCAGAAGTCAGCCCCAAGGAGACCGAACCGTGAAGAGCGCCGTGGAGACCCTGAACCCGACTCGGGTTCGGCTCACTGTCGAGGTGCCCTTCGAGGAGCTCAAGGCCAGCCTCGACGCGGCGTACAAGAAGATCAACCAGCAGGTCACGGTGAAGGGCTTCCGTCAGGGCAAGATCCCGGCCCGTGTCATCGACCAGCGCTTCGGCCGTGGCGCCGTGCTGGAGGAGGCCGTCAACGACGCGCTGCCGAAGTTCTACACGGAGGCCGTCAACGAGGCCGACCTGAACCCGCTGGGCCAGCCCGAGGTCGACATCACGGAGCTGAAGGACGGCGAGCTGCTCTCCTTCACCGCCGAGGTGGACGTCCGTCCGGCGCTGGAGATCCCGGACTACTCGGGCATCGAGGTCACCGTCGACGCCGTCGAGGTCACCGACGAGGACATCGAGAAGTCGGTCGAGCAGCTGCGCGACCGCTTCGCCACCACCGCCCCGGTCGAGCGCGCCGCCGCCGAGGGCGACATCGTCACCGTGAACCTCGAGGCCAAGGTCGACGGCGAGGTCCTGGAGGACGGCGTCGCCGAGGGTGTCGACTACACCATCGGCTCCGGCCAGCTGCTGGACGGCATCGACGAGGCCGTGACCGGCCTGGAGGTCGGTGGCACCGCCACCTTCACCTCCGAGCTCAAGGGTGGCTCCGCCGAGGGCAAGGAGGCGGAGATCAAGGTCGACGTCACCGCCGTCAAGGCCCGTGAACTGCCCGCGCTCGACGACGAGTTCGCCCAGCTGGCGAGCGAGTTCGACACGCTGGACGAGCTGCGCGCCGACAGCCGCAAGCGCCTCGCCCAGATGAAGAAGTTCGAGCAGGCCACCCAGGCCCAGGAGAAGGTCCTCGACGAGCTGATCAAGCTCATCGAGGTCCCGATGCCGGAGAAGCTGCTCGAGGACGAGGTCAACACCCGCAAGCACAACCTCGAGCACCACCAGCTGGGCCAGATGGGCCTGGACCTGGCGAAGTACCTGGAGATCCAGGGCAAGACCGCCGAGGAGTTCGACGCCGAGCTCAAGGAGCAGGCCGAGAAGGGCATCAAGACCCAGTTCATCCTCGACGAGATCGTCAACAAGGAGAAGGTCGGCGTCGGCCAGGAGGAGCTCACCGAGCACCTCATGCGCCGTGCCCAGTCCTCCGGCATGAGCCCCGACCAGTTCGCCCAGGCCGTCGTCGAGGGTGGCCAGGTGCCGATGCTCGTCGGTGAGGTCGCCCGCGGCAAGGCCCTCGCGACCGTCGTCGAGGCCGCCACCGTCAAGGACACCAACGGCCAGGTCATCGACCTCGACGAGGAGGACGAGACGGCCGAGACCGTCGAGGCCGCCACCGAGGTCGTCGAGGCCGCCGAGGGCACCGAGGCCTGATCCTCGCCCCTCCGGGACGCGCGCAGCGGGCCCGGTCGCCACACCCGGTGGGTGTCGCGGCCGGGCCCGCGGTGTCATCCGCCGGGCGGGACGGCCGGGCCCGGTCGCGACACCCACCATGCCCTCCCACGGCCCTGTCCGCAGCTTGTCCGGGGCCTTGTCCGCGGCCTCGCGGAGGCCCGGGGGACCTGCGCTCAGAGCGAACAGTTCCTGATGCGGGATGGCACCCGCCTACCAGCGCGTTAGGGTCCGTAGATACGGGGGCAGGGGAGTCCCGGAAGCGCGTCGCGGGAAGCCCGGACGGCGCGCCCGACCCCATCCCGTGAAGAGAACGCTGTGACGGCTCGTGGGGCCGTCGAACAACGAGCAGGTGGATACGTGACGAATCTGATGCCTTCCGCCGCCGCCGGCGAGCCGAGCTTCGGTGGCCTCGGCGACCAGGTCTACAACCGACTGCTCGGGGAACGAATCATCTTCCTCGGCCAGCCGGTCGACGACGACATCGCCAACAAGATCACGGCGCAGCTGCTCCTCCTTGCCGCGGACCCGGACAAGGACATCTACCTCTACATCAACAGCCCGGGCGGCTCGATCACGGCCGGCATGGCGATCTACGACACCATGCAGTACATCAAGAACGACGTGGTCACCATCGCCATGGGCCTCGCCGCCTCCATGGGCCAGTTCCTGCTGAGCGCGGGCACCCCGGGCAAGCGCTTCGCGCTGCCCAACGCCGAGATCCTGATCCACCAGCCCTCCGCGGGCCTGGCGGGCTCCGCGACGGACATCAAGATCCACGCCGAGCGGCTGCTCTACACCAAGAAGCGGATGGCGGAGCTCACCGCGTTCCACACCGGCCAGACCGTCGAGCAGATCACCCACGACTCCGACCGCGACCGCTGGTTCTCGGCCCAGGAGGCCAAGGAGTACGGTCTCATCGACGACGTGATGAACACCGCCGCAGGCGTTCCGGGCGGGGGCGGCACCGGGGCCTGAGCCCCGGCACCGGGACCCGCTCCCGGCCCGGGACCCGTTTCCCGGACCGGGAACCGTTCCCGGCAGCCGTGAGTCTCGACCAGAGCCCGGCACACCCGCCCCAGCGCGAACCCCCGGCCCACAGAACGCCACCAGGATGGTGAACACCCACATGAACAACAACGCCGGCAGCGGCCTCTACACCGGCCCCCAGGCCGAGTCCCGCTACATCGTCCCGCGCTTCGTCGAGCGCACCTCGCAGGGCGTCCGCGAGTACGACCCGTACGCGAAGCTCTTCGAGGAGCGGGTGATCTTCCTCGGCGTGCAGATCGACGACGCCTCCGCCAACGACGTCATGGCACAGCTGCTGTGCCTGGAGTCGATGGACCCGGACCGCGACATCTCGATCTACATCAACTCGCCGGGCGGCTCCTTCACCGCGCTGACCGCGATCTACGACACGATGCAGTTCGTGAAGCCGGACATCCAGACGGTCTGCATGGGCCAGGCGGCCTCCGCCGCGGCCGTGCTGCTGGCCGCCGGTACGCCCGGCAAGCGCATGGCGCTGCCGAACGCCCGCGTCCTGATCCACCAGCCGTACAGCGAGACGGGCCGTGGTCAGGTCTCCGACCTGGAGATCGCCGCCAACGAGATCCTGCGCATGCGCGCCCAGCTGGAGGAGATGCTGGCCAAGCACTCCACCACCCCGATCGAGAAGATCCGCGAGGACATCGAGCGGGACAAGATCCTCACCGCCGACGAGCTGCTCGCGTACGGTCTGGTCGACCAGATCGTCACCACGCGCAAGACGTCCGTCTCGGTCTGAGGTCCGGGCCGGGGCCGGTCCGGCCGGACACAGCCGGGCCACCGCGCCGCGGGCAACCCCCTTGACCGAGTAGGGCCAAGGGGGGCCCGCTCGGGGGGCCCGGCAAGGTACCGTCGATAGGCAAGCACTCGGGTTCGCAGAGCAATGCGGATCCCAGGCGAAGGGGAAGCACCTCGTGGCACGCATCGGTGACGGCGGCGATCTGCTCAAGTGCTCGTTCTGCGGGAAGAGCCAGAAGCAGGTGAAGAAGCTCATCGCGGGGCCTGGTGTGTACATCTGCGACGAGTGCATCGACCTCTGCAACGAGATCATCGAGGAAGAGCTCGCGGAGACCTCCGAGGTGCGCTGGGAGGAGCTTCCCAAGCCCCGTGAGATCTACGAGTTCCTCGAGGGCTATGTGGTGGGCCAGGAGGCGGCCAAGAAGGCCCTCTCCGTCGCCGTCTACAACCACTACAAGCGGGTGCAGGCCGGTGAGACCGGCAGCCACAACCGCGACGACGGCATCGAGCTCGCCAAGTCCAACATCCTGCTCCTCGGCCCCACGGGCTCGGGCAAGACGCTCCTCGCGCAGACGCTCGCCCGCATGCTGAACGTCCCCTTCGCGATCGCCGACGCCACGGCGCTGACCGAGGCGGGCTACGTCGGCGAGGACGTCGAGAACATCCTGCTGAAGCTGATCCAGGCCGCCGACTACGACGTCAAGAAGGCCGAGACCGGCATCATCTACATCGACGAGATCGACAAGGTCGCCCGAAAGAGCGAAAATCCGTCGATCACACGCGATGTGTCGGGCGAAGGCGTCCAGCAGGCCCTGCTGAAGATCCTGGAAGGCACCACCGCCTCCGTCCCCCCGCAGGGCGGCCGCAAGCACCCGCACCAGGAATTCATCCAGATCGACACGACGAACGTCCTGTTCATCGTGGGCGGCGCCTTCTCCGGCTTGGAGAAGATCATCGAATCCCGCGCGGGCGCGAAGGGCATCGGCTTCGGCGCCACCATCCGCTCCAAGCGCGAGATCGAGGCGAGCGACCAGTTCCAGGAGGTCATGCCGGAGGACCTGGTGAAGTTCGGGATGATCCCCGAATTCATCGGCCGCCTCCCCGTCATCACCTCCGTCCACAACCTCGACCGCGAGGCCCTGCTGCAGATCCTGGTCGAGCCGCGCAACGCTCTGGTCAAGCAGTACCAGCGCCTCTTCGAACTCGACGGCGTGGAGCTGGAATTCGACCGCCCGGCCCTTGAGGCCATCGCCGACCAGGCCATCCTCCGCGGCACGGGTGCGCGCGGCCTGCGCGCCATCATGGAAGAAGTCCTGATGTCCGTGATGTACGAGGTCCCGTCCCGCAAGGACGTCGCCCGCGTCGTCATCACCGAGGACGTCGTCCACTCGAACGTCAACCCGACGCTGGTGCCGCGCGAGCCGCGCATCGTCGGCAAGGACGAGCGGCACGAGAAGAGCGCGTGAGCTCTTTCTGAGGCTCTCTGACGTTTTCTGACGTGAAGGGGTGCCCGGCTTAGCGGCTGGGTGCCTCTTTTTTTATGTGAGCCGGAGACCAGCGGCAGGATTTACCGGTCGGCTCGCAGCGGCGCTCCTGCCGACGGTAGATTCGAGACATGGCGGACGACGCGAGCGTCAACGGACTCGAAGAGCGGGTGGCCCAGGCACGTCAGGAGCTCGAACGGGATCCGGGCATCACCGTCAGCCCCGAGGCCGAGAGTCATGCCCGTGCTCTGCTGGGGCGCTTGGCCGATCAGGGGCCGAAAGCTGTCTGAGTGCACATCGCGATCGTTTTCCACGCGCCGACCGGGCGCCCTCTTTGCTGTTCCGGAGGCCAGTAGAACTGGCGAACGATACGGGCGCTCGAACGGGTGATCTGCTGCCGTTTGTCGGATGCATCTCCGTTCGCGCCCCTAGTGTCCGATCATGGTTACTTCGAACCACGAGGCGTCGCACCGGATCTTCCAGGAGCGCCCGGAATTACTCGCGCCGGTGTTCCGGATCCTGGGTGTGCCTCTGCCGGCGGAGGCGTCCGTCGAGGTGCTCTCCGCGGACGTCACGGAGATCAGGCCGCTGGAGCGGCGCGTGGACAGCGTCCTGCGCATCGAGCCGCGCGGCGGTGACGACGGCTTCCTCCTCGCCATCGAGGCGCAAGGGCGCTGCGACCGGGCCAAGTCGGTCAGCTGGGCGTACTACCTGTCGTTTCTGAAGGCGAAGTACTCCTGTCCGGCCCTGCTGCTCGTGGTCTGCCAGGACAAGGCCACCGCGGACTGGGCGGCGGGCCCCTTCCGGCTCGGCCTCGACGGCTGGACCGCGCTGACTGTGCATCCGCTGGTGCTGGGGCCAGGCAATGTGCCGATGATCGTCGAGCCGGAGGAGGCCGCTCAAGACCTGGCTCTGGCGACCTTCTCGGCCATGACACACGGGCGGCACCAGGACGCCAAGGCCATACTGGAGGCACTGGCGCAGGCGCTGGACACAGCGGACAAAGATTCCGTCGAGTACTACTCGCAACTGCTGGAGATCGGCCTGGGGGACACCCGGGCGAGGAAGATCTGGAGGGAACAGATGACCATTCACAACTTCTTCCCCGGCCGTGGCACCCTCTTCGAGGAGAAACTCCTGGAGGGCCAGGCGGAGAGCCGGGCGGAGGGCCTGGCGGAGGGCCGGGCGGAGGGCGAGGCCAAGGGGCGGGCGCAGATGGTGCTGCGTGTGCTGGACGGCCGAGGGGTTCTCGCGTCGCCCGAGATCCGGGAGCGTGTCATGGAGTGCACTGACCTGGACACCTTGGGGCGCTGGTTCGACCTGGCGCTCACGGTCTCGGAGGCCGAGGGAATCTTCGGCGCTGAAGGCTGAGCAGTAAGTGCGAAGGGGCGTCCGGACGCGTGCCGGGCGCCGCTTTTTCTTGTCAGTGCCACCTCGTCGGCGCGGCCGACGCCCGCGCTGAGGCTCAGACCGTTCGGTATTCTTCGTGAGGTATAGCACGCTCCCACGCCGCCTCGAAGGCCGAGCCGCACAACTTGGCCACCGTGGGGTCGGTGACGATCTCCTCGTCCATGAACTGCCCGTCCCCACCGAAGTGGTGGACCATGACCGTGGTGCCGTCGAGCAGCCAGAAGTCATTGCCGGGCAAGGCCAGGTCCGTCGTGTGGCGGCGCGGTAGCCAGCGGACCTGCTCGCCCGCCGCGACGTTCGTGAACGTCACGTCGTACTCGAACTGGACGTAGTCCGACAGAGGCTCGCTGACGATGCGCAGGCGCCGCACCGCTACGCCACGCGCAGTGGTCTCCTGCATGAGGGTCAGCCAGGGACGCCACCACGAAGCACGGTCGGTCGGGTCGTCTCGGTGTCCTCGCTGCCAGGCGATGAACATCGGGTCGTCGCGCATGTACCCGTCGCGCATCTCCAAGTGAACGGCGGAGTGTCGGCACTGGCGGAGGAGGTCCTCAAGCGTCGGGGCTGCCACCGTTGACCTCCGGGAAGAACCGCATCATCTGGTGTCCGGCTCGGCCGTCGGGAGTTCCTTGGAGACGAAGGAGCCCAGGCCCGGCTCGGTGTAGATCAGGCCTTCGGCGCGGAGGGCATTGAACACCTTTTGGCTCGTCGCCGTGGCGATACCGAACTCTTCTTGAAGCTTGACGACGGACGGCACGCGCGATCGGGGCGGGTAGGTGCCGTTCTTGATGCGCTGTCGCATGACGTCGGCTACCTGGCGCCAGCGTGGGATGTCCGGAACAAATTCGATCACATGAGCACGCTACGTACCCTATCGGGTTGCAGTCGATACATAAGATACCTAGTACACCTGCTATACCGCTAGGCTCCTGCTCACGCAAAGGACCCCGGCGACCGCTGCAACCGGTCCCGGGGCATGGCCAACGCTGCGAAAGGAGCGTCGACATGCGGCACTCTATCTCCAAGTGGTGGGGAAGAGCCCGGCTGTTGTTCTCGCGCCGTCCCAGTTCTGCCCTTCCGGAGCCGCCGGAGATCGCCCCCGTAGCGCCTGAGGAGCCTCCGCCCACTGTGGTGGTGGGGGAGTTGAGCGGGTGGTACCGCACGCCCGCCACACCTCATGGCGCCTCCTGCGGTATCTACCTCTGGGCTACCGCGCACGGGATCGACATCAAGGCCAGCAGCCCGCTGCGCCGCTGCGACTGTGTAACGGGCGCGTCCGAAGGGCTGCCCGAGGCCGGAGCGGTTGTCGTCGATACCCGTACGGGCAGGGTCGGGGAGGTCATCGCCTACGAAGGCGAGCGGCGGGTCGTGCTTCGTCCGCCTGCTGGCGGCGGGGAGTGGGAAGCGGACGCGGATGTCGTCCGGGACGCCACCGATGCCGAGCTCCTCAGCGCCAAGGTGCGGTTCGCCAACGCGATGAGCAGATGGGGGCAGTGGGCGCACCTGCATGATCATGGGTAACGCGCGTTCATGAGAGCAAAGGGGGGCGCCCGGCTTGAGTGGCCGGGCGCCCCCTTATGCCGTTTCCCTGGCAAGGGCGGGCATTACTTTTTGATCTCCACGCGGATTTCCGTGCGCAGCTTGGCGACCTTCTCGGCGGCCTCGTCGAAGGGGATTTTGAGGCCATTGGAAGAGCGCTTCTTGTCGCCCACGTAGACCACCCCGGCCGTGCTGTGATCTGCCCAGATGCACAGGGGGAGAATGATGTCGTCGCCACCGCCGGGGTGCGTGTACTGGCACTTCATCACGGCGTTGTCGAAACCGGGCGGCGTGACCGTCTGCGGGGAGCCCTCGACCGTGGTGCGCTTCGCGGACTTCGCCAGGCTGGTGAACATGCCGTCCACGACGTTCTCGGGTTTGTCGATCTCGCCCCAGACGCCGATGGTCCGCAGCATCTTCTGGTCGGCGGGGTCGCGGTCGTTCTCGTAGGCCGCGGCAGTGGAATCCGGGTTCTTCACGCCCATGATGCGAAGGTCGCGCTTCGCGCCGGAGTTGTTGAAGACGTCCTGGTCGTGGAAGTCGGGGTCCTTCGTGTAGTCGGCGAGGACGGTGTCGGGCATCGTCAGCTTGTAGCGCTTGCCGTCGTCCGACACGGAAGAACTGCTGTTCTTCAGCAGGGTGGTAGCGCCGCCGATGATCGCGCCGACCACCACCAGCGCCGCGACGGTGAGGCCGATGACCTTGCCCTTGCCACCGCGCTGCGGGGGTATCGGCGGCGGGTACGGGGCGGGCATGCCGGGGTAGGACTGCTGCCCGTAGGGGGCGTTCGGCTGCGGCTGCCCGTACGGGGCCTGCTGGCCGTAGGGGCCCGGCTGCCCGTACGGGGTGGGCTGCATGGGCGGCTGCGGCGGGTACGGGCCGGGCTGGCCGTGGCTCATCGTGGGGTCCCCCTTGTCGAGAACGCTGCTCAGGCCGGGAGAGCCCCGGCGAAGGGAACCCGGGCGGGCCCTCGCGGGCCACGCCGGCGAACAGCTCAGGATTTCATACGGCTCCGGCGGGCCCGCTGCCCACAGGGCGCCTACTTGTTCTTGCGGACTTCGTTGCGCACCTTAGCCGCCGCCTCGGACAGTTCCTTTGCCGACATCGCGTTGCCGGTCGCGGTGGTGGTGGCTCCGCCGGTGATTCCTCCGGAGGATTTGCCGACCGTGTGCGTGACGACGCCCACCGCGCTGGAGTCACCCCAGACGCATGTCGAGCCTTCGACGACGGAGCTGATGGATCCCATGGTCGCGGTGACCTTCACCAGCTTGCACTTCATCTCCGCGCCGTCGAAACCGCTCGGATGGAACTCGGTGGGGGGTGTGACGGTCTCGACGTTCACGCCTGCCGTGGGCTTCTTCGAGTTCTCTTCCATCTTGGCGAACAACGCGTCGACTGCCTTGCGCGGGTCGGCCACCTCGCCGTAAACGCCGCGCACGCTCAGGGTCTGCTGTTCGGCGTTCTTGTAGGCCCCGCTGACCTCGGTGGGATTGGTGATGCTCATCGCCTGGGCGTTGTCGCTGAGCTTCTGGTCGCTGAGGTCACGTACGTTCTGCTGCTTGTTGTACTTCCCGTCCAGCAGCGAATCCGGCAGCACGATCGTGTAAGGCGCGACCTTCCCATCACTGCCCCCGCCGCCGTTCTTGAAGAAGAGCACCCCGCCTACGATCGCGCCCACGACCACCAGCGCACCGATCGTGATGCCGATGGCCTTGCCCTTGCCGCCCCCGCCGCTCTGGGGCGGCATCGGCGGCGGGTACGGCCCCGGCATCCCCGGCTGCTGCCCGTACGGGGGCGGGGGCTGCTGGCC
>NZ_JAINFC010000254.1 GCF_020740835.1 Streptomyces sp. UNOC14_S4 | reverse complement strand
GCCACCCACAGGGCCCAACGACACGCCCGGGACCGAATCCGATCCGGCGGGAAGAGGCGTGGCGGACCCGACGACGGCACAGGGCGACCCCCCACCCGTCCTCCTGCTCCACGGGTTCATCGACAACCGCTCGGTCTTCGTCCTGCTGCGCCGCTCCCTCCGCAGCCATGGCTGGACGCAGGTCGAATGCCTCAACTACTCCCCGCTGACCCGTGACGCCTTGGCCGCGGCCGATCTGCTGGCCCGGCACGTCGAGGAGTTCTGCGCGCGCACCGGCCGCACCCGGATCGACGTGGTGGGGCACAGCCTCGGCGGCCTGATCGCCCGTTACTACGTGCAACGCCTCGGCGGTGACGCCCGGGTGCGCACGCTGGTCACGCTCGGCACGCCGCACGGCGGCACCCGTGTCGCGCCGTTGATGTCCGCGCACCCCCTGGTCCGGCAGATGCGCCCGGGGTCGGATCTCATAGCCGGACTCGCCGCCCCCGCGCCCGATTGCCGGACGCGCTTCATCAGTTTCTGGAGCGACCTGGATCAAATAATGGTGCCGGTCGAGACGGCGCGCATCGACCACCCGGATCTGACCGCCCGCAATGTGCGCGTGACCGGCGTGGGCCATCTCGCCCTCCCCGTGCACGGGGCGGTGGCGGCGGGCATCCGGCAGGCCCTGGCCGTGGAGGAGACCGCGGCCGGCACGTCCGGGGCGGCATCGGTCGCCTGACCCGCGCCCGACCCGGCCGGAACGCCCTCCGCGGCGCGCCGCGTCCGTTCCCACCGCCCCCGCCGCACGGCGCGCTAGCGATTACTACCTCGAAAAACCGAACAAACCTCGAACGTCAAACCGATTTCTCGGGGTTCAGTCCACCGAAAGACGGCCAAATGCCCACCCCGCGGCGTTCCGAAACGTGACGAAGATTGTCGCGATCCCGAACCGCCGGGTACAGTCGCCGCTAATTCTCCTGCTCCCGAGGCGAAAGAGAAGTGGTGGTGAACGACCGTCACCCGTCGGCGGGCTCGAGCCCGACCGGTCCCGCTCAGGATCTCTCCTACGGGCACTACACGTCGTACGAGCAGCAGGGCATCCCCCACGGCTACCCCGGCTACGAGGGGCACGCCTCCGGGCAGTGGGACACCTCCGGCTGGGGCCACCCCGACGCCTCCTGGGGAGCGAACACCGCGGGCTGGGGGCAGCAACTCCCCGCCGACAACACCGACAACTGGGCCATGGGCACCGCGGGCCAGACCCAGACCTGGGAGTTCAGCGGCTACGACACCGGGCACACCGGCCAGTGGGACACCTCGGGCTGGGGCCAGGGCACCGGACAGGCGACGGACACCCACTCCTGGAACACCTCGGGCTCCTACGACACGTCGGCCGCGACCGGCTGGCAGCACCCCGCCGACAGCGGCTGGAGCAGCGGGCCCTCCGTGCACGCCCAGAGCTGGGACACCGGGCAGCACCCGGCCGGGGACACGTCCGGCTGGGGCCACCCCGTGGACGCCTCCTGGGGTGACACCGGCTCCGCCCCGCAGACGCAGATCTGGGACGCCGGCGCGTACGCGGACCTGGAAGACCCCCAGCGCACCCCGACCCTGATGGTCGACCTCTCCGCCGTCGAGGCCGAGGCGGCGCCCACACCCGCGCCCACGGCCGGTGCCCGCTCCGTCGCCGACGCGGAGACCCGCACCATGCTGGTGGTCGAGCCGCCCGAGCCGGAAGCCGGGCAGGGCGCGGCGGGGCCCGCGGAGCCGACGGCGCACCCGGACGTCCCGGCACAGGCCCGCAGCCGCCGCAAGGGCGCACCGTCCCGTTCCGGCTACCGCCCGCGCCGCAAGGCGCTGTTGACCGTCGCCGTGCCGTCGGTCGCGGTGATGGGCGTCGCGGGCATCGCCGCCGCGTCCGTCTCCGGTGGGAAGGACGACGGCAAACACACGCAGGCCGCCTCCGCCCCGGACAACCCCGCCGTCTCCGCGCTCGCCAACAGCAAGCTGGACACCCAGCTCGCCGGCCTCAGCCGCGGCGCCGACGACTTCGCCACCCGCGCGAGCCGCAACCAGGAGCGCATCGACCTCAAGCTCCGGCAGGAGGAGGAGAAGAAGCGCAAGGCGGAGGAAGAGGCGCGCAAGGAAGCGGAGCGCCCCAAGTTCGCGCTGCCCGTCGACCAGCACGGGCTGAGCGCGCTCTTCGGACAGGCGGGCGCCAACTGGATGTCGGTGCACACCGGCATCGACTTCCCCGTCTCCTACGGCACCCCCGTCATGGCCGCGACCGACGGCACGGTGCGCACGCAGTACAACGTCGCCTACGGGAACATGGCCATAGTGACGGCGCCCGATGGCACCGAGACCTGGTACTGCCACCTCAGCAGCACCAAGTTCCGCTCGGGGAAGGTCAAGGCGGGCGACGTCATCGCCTACTCCGGCGACTCCGGCAACTCCACGGGCCCCCACCTCCACTTCGAGGTACGCCCCGGCGGCTCCGCCGTGGACCCCCTCCCCTGGCTCCGAGCCCACGACCTGGACCCGACGTAAGGAGACCGCGCCCCTTACGGGGCGCCCCGTAAGGGGCGCGGGGAACTGCGCGACCAGCCACAACGGACCCGCAGCCGCGAGCCGAACGCAAGAGGCACCCCAGTAGGCGCACCCGGCCCAGAGGGCTAAAGCTTCTCCACAGGCGCGTAGCGCAAAAGCAACCGCTTCGGCTTCTCCCCGCCGAAGTCGATCGTCGCCTCCGCCGCGTCACCGCTGCCCTTGACCGCCACGACCCTGCCCAGCCCGAACGAGTCGTGCGTGACACGGTCGCCGATCGCCAGGGCGACCACCGGCCGCTCCTTGGCACGCCGCGTCGCGAAGCCGCTCGGCCCCGCCTTCGCCCCGCCGCCGCGCGAGGACGAGAAGCCGGACCCGCCCGTACCGCCCGAGACCGCTCCCATCGTCGCCGACGGCGTCGACGGACCCGTGCGGCGCCACTGGAGGTACTGGTCGGGGATCTCCTCCAGGAACCGCGACGGCGGGTTGTACTGCGGCTGGCCCCAGGCGCTGCGCATGCTCGCCCGCGTCAGGTAGAGCCGCTCGCGGGACCGGGTGATGCCCACGTAGGCGAGCCGCCGCTCCTCCTCCAGCTCCTTCGTCTGCCCCAGCGCCCGCATGTGCGGGAACACGCCGTCCTCCATGCCGGTGAGGAAGACGACCGGGAACTCCAGGCCCTTCGCCGTGTGCAGCGTCATCAGGGTGACGACGCCGGTGCCTTCGGTGTCCTCGTCGGGGATCTGGTCGGAGTCGGCGACGAGGGCCACCTTCTCCAGGAAGTCCGCCAGCGTGCCCTGGTCCTCCTCGCCCTCGCGCTCCTGCTCGAACTCCAGGGCCACGGCCGCGAGCTCTTGAAGGTTCTCGATGCGGGTCTCGTCCTGCGGGTCGGTGGAGGCCTGGAGCTCGGCCAGATAGCCCGTGCGCTCCAGGACCGCCTCCAGGACCGTCGCGGGCCCGGCGCCGGACTCGACGACGGTGCGCAGCTCCTCCAGCAGGGTGTTGAAGCGGTTGACCGCGTTCAGCGAGCGGGAGGCCATGCCGTACGCCTCGTCGACCCGGCGGAGCGCCTGCGCGAAGCTGACCTTCTCGCGGAGGGCCAGCGCGTCGATCATCGCCTCGGCGCGCTCGCCGATGCCGCGCTTGGGGACGTTGAGGATGCGCCGCAGCGGCACGGTGTCCTCGGGGTTGGCGAGCACCCGCAGGTACGCCAGGACGTCACGGACCTCCTTGCGCTCGTAGAAGCGCACGCCGCCGACGACCTTGTAGGGCAGGCCGACACGGATGAAGATCTCTTCGAAGACACGGGACTGCGCGTTCGTCCGGTAGAAGACGGCGACGTCACCGGCCTTGGCGTCGCCCGCGTCCGTCAGCCGGTCGATCTCGTCGGCGACGAACTGCGCCTCGTCGTGCTCGGTGTCGGCGACGTAGCCCGTGATGGACGCGCCGGCCCCGGCCTGGGTCCACAGGTTCTTCGGGCGGCGGTTCTGGTTGCGCTCGATGACGGCGTTGGCGGCGTTGAGGATCGTCTGGGTGGAGCGGTAGTTCTGCTCCAGCAGGATCGTCGTGGCGTCCGGGTAGTCCTCCTCGAACTGGAGGATGTTGCGGATCGTGGCGCCGCGGAAGGCGTAGATCGACTGGTCGGCGTCACCGACGACGCACAGCTCCGCGACCCCGTCCTCGGGGGCGTTCTCGGGGGTGCCGACGAGCTCGCGCACGAGCGTGTACTGCGCGTGGTTGGTGTCCTGGTACTCGTCGACGAGGACGTGCCGGAAGCGGCGGCGGTAGTGGTCGGCCACGTCCGGGAACGCCTGGAGCAGGTGGACCGTGGTCATGATGATGTCGTCGAAGTCCAGCGCGTTGGCCTCGCGCAGCCGCTGCTGGTACATCGTGTACGCCTGCGCCAGCGTCTTCTCGAACCCTCCCCCAGACTCCGTCCGGGAGGTGCCCCCAGCCGCCTGCCCTGCGAAGCTCTCCTCGTCGACGAGCTCGTTCTTGAGGTTGGAGATCTTCGCGCTGAAGGACTTGGGCGGGAACTTCTTCGGGTCGAGGTCGAGGTCCCGGCAGACGAGCGCCATGAGCCGCTTGGAGTCGGCGGCGTCGTAGATCGAGAAGGAGGACGTGAAGCCCAGCTTCTTGCTCTCGCGGCGCAGGATGCGCACGCACGCGCTGTGGAAGGTCATGACCCACATCGCGTTGGCGCGGGGGCCGACGAGCTCCTCGACGCGCTCCTTCATCTCGCCCGCGGCCTTGTTGGTGAAGGTGATCGCGAGGATCTGGCCGGGGTGGACGTGGCGGGCGCCCAGCAGGTGCGCGATGCGGTGGGTGAGCACCCGGGTCTTGCCGGAACCGGCGCCCGCGACGATGAGCAGGGGCGAGCCGGTGTGCACCACCGCGGCGCGCTGCTGGTCGTTCATCCCTTCCAGCAGCGCGGCCGGGTCGACGTGCGGCCGGGCCGCGCCGTCGCGGTAGTACGCCTCGCGGGGGGCGGGCGCGTCGAAGGCGCCGCCGAAGAGGTCGTGCGGCACCTGCTCCGGGGCTTCGTCCTCCGGGGGCGGCGGGGGCTCCTCCTCGGAGGGGCCGAAGTCCGCCAGGAAGCTGTCGTCAAAGAGGCTGCTCATCGCCTCCCGAGTCTAGGCCGCCCCACTGACAGCCCGTACCGGTTCCCCGAACGCCCCGGGAATCAGCCAAGATCACACCCCGGGGACCGCGTGCCGGGGTACCAGGGCCGGAGCCAGGGCGCCGGGCTCACGTCCAGAGCACCGCGATGAAGATGTTCGCCATGGTGAGCGCGCCGACCGTGCCGAAGGCGGCCGCCTCGACCTTCTCGTCGTCCCGCTTCACGTAGACCAGCCCGAGGATCACGACCAGCAGGGCCAGCTTCACGCCGATCTTGAAAGTGTCGGGGGCGTGGCCGTCGGCCTTGTCCAGGCCGTACAGCGCGGCGCCCGTGACCAGCATCGTCAGGGCTCCGTGCAGCATGGCCGGGACCATGCGGGCCTCGCCCTTGCCCATGGCCTTCATCTGCGTCATGAAACCGCCGAGCAGGGCGGCGATGCCGATGATGTGGAGGCCGACGACGGCGTGAATGAGTACGTCCATGGAGCCGACCCTAACCGGGGCTGTAGCAGTCCCCTTCGGCAAGGTATGCCTCATTCACCACTTCGATCACACGCGAGATATATCCCTCCATACCGACGCGTGCAGCTCATTCAAGGACGGTCGCACCTTGGCCGGTTCCGACCAGTACCGGTCATGTGCGTTCTCCGGCGTGACCCCTCGGTTTAGCGTCCTGCCCCAGATGGCGACGGCCCGCTCTCTCCCCCCTCATCGCGGGCCGTCGTCCTCTGGGCCGCACCGCGGGACACAGCCGTGCGGCAGGACAGCGCGACCCTGCGCCCCCAGCAGGTGTGGAAGGAAGAGTGACGGCCGACGTGGCAACGCACCGCAAGCCCAAGCAGCATCCACTCGCCAGCAGTACCGCGCGGACCGCCGCCACCCTCGCCCTGGCGGGCGCCGCCACCGCCACCGCGTCCGTCGGCACGAGCCAGGCCGCCCCGCGCCCGACGGCCCGGCTGACCACGGCCGAGCTCCGTGACCGGGTCGACCGGTACTTCCAGCGGGCGGAGGTCGCCACCGAGCGGTACAACGGCGCGAAGGAGAAGGCCAGGGCCGCCGAGACGGCCATCGGCGGGCTCCAGGACGAGGCGGCCCGCAAGACGCAGCGGCTCAACGCCACGCGTGCCTCCCTGGGGAACGTGGCCACCGCGCAGTACCGCGACGGCGGCCTCCCGGCGACCATGCGGCTCCTGCTGTCCTCCGCCCCGGAGCAGTACCTGGAGCGGGCCTCCCTGGCCGACCGGGCGGGCAGCCGCCAGGCCGTCGCCGTCAACCGGCTCCGCCACCAGCTGCGGGACGTCCAGCAGGTGCGCAGCACCGCCGACACCCGGCTCGCGGAGCTCAAGCGCCAGGAGACCTCGCTCGCGCGGCACAAGCACACCATCGAGGTCCAGCTCAACGATGCCCGGCAGCTGCTGAACCGGATGCCCGCGCCCGTCCGCACGGCCGTGGAGCAGGGGAACGTGACCGCCGTCCCCGACCACGCCGTCAAGGCCGTGGCCCACAGCGCGGTGCACACCGTGGGACACGCCGTCGGACACACCGTGACGAACACGGCCCACGCCGTCGCCGGATCCGCCCTGCAGGCGCCCACGGAGCGCGCCGCGCGGGCCGTGGCCTACGCGTACTCCGCGCTGGGCAAGCCGTACGTCTGGGGAGCCACAGGACCGTCGGCGTTCGACTGCTCCGGACTGGCGCAGGCGGCCTGGCAGGCGGCGGGCGTCTCCCTGCCGCGCACGACCTACACCCAGATCAACGCGGGCCGCCGAGTGGCACGCGGCAGCCTGGCCCCGGGGGACCTGGTGTTCTTCTACCCGGGCGTCAGCCACGTCGGCATCTACGTCGGCAACGGCCAGATGATCCACGCCCCTCACCCGGGCGCCCCGGTCCGCGTCGCCCCGGTGGGCGAAATGCCGTTCGCGGGCGCGATCCGCCCGGCGTGAGCCTTGCGCCCCTTACGGGAGCGCAAGGCTCAGGCACGCTCAGTACCTCAACCGCTTCGTCAGCCAGCGGAAGACCTCCGGGACCTGCCGCTCCCACACCGCCGTGCCGTGACCGCCCGCACCGGCCGGGATCCTGACGACGTCCACGGTGGTGGGCGCCTTCGCCGACTCCTTGATCGACATGCCGCCCTCGTAGCCGTCACCGTCCGCGCCGGAGATGAACAGGGCGACGTCCGGCGGGGTCTTGGCGCGCTGGAGCATCTTCCAGGGGTTGTTCTCGTCGCGCAGCTCGGGCGTCCTGGCGGTCAGGGAGGCGGGCTCCCCGGCGGGGTCGTTGTAGCCGGAGAGGCTGACGCCCGCGTGGTAGCGGTCCGGGTGGGCGACGGCCAGCCTGGCGGCGCAGTGCGCTCCCGCCGAGTAGCCGGCGACCGCCCAGCCCTCGGGCTTGTCCTCCGCCCGGAAGTTGTCGAGGACCATCTTGCGGACGTCGACGCTCAGCCAGGTGTCGGCGTTGACCTTGCCGGGGATGTTGGCGCAGCCGCTGTCCACGTCGCCGAGGAGGGTCGTACGGGGTGCCACGATGATGAACGGCGCGACCTCGCCCTTCTCCATCAGCGGCTTGAGTTGCGTATTGACGTTCAGGGAGCCGAACCACGCCTTGGCGGAGCCGGGGAAGCCGGGCAGCACCTCCACGACGGGGAAGGTCCGGTCCCGGTACTCGGGGTCGTCGTACTGCGGCGGCAGCCAGACGTAGACCTCGCCCTCCACGCCGGATATCCGGCCCTTGAGCTGCGTCTGCCGCACCCCGGCGCCCATGCGCCTGTCCGACACCGGCTCGAACTTCTGGTGCACCTTGGGCTCGTTCTCCACCGACTTGCCGCCCGTGCCGTCCGGCCCGAGGTCGGCGGCGACCCTGACGTGGTCGCCGGTGCCCAGGAGGTCGGCCCAGGTGTCGAAGAGGCCGTTGGCGTTGTTGACGATCACGAAGACCAGCGTGATCGCGGTGACCTGTGCGAACAGCAGCATGACGAAGCGGGTGGCGTGCCGCACGATCTTCGGCCCGCGGACCCTGGCCCAGAGGATCATCGGCAGGGCGAGGGCCACCACGACCAACGCGATCGTGGTGAGGAAGAAGGGCGTCCCCGTCAGGCTCATCGGCTTCCGCTCCGGATCTCGTGGACCCGTCCCGGGCCCCGGCCCCTTCGGAAACGAGAGCCGCTCGTCCGTTGTAGATGACCGACGAGCCACGACGGTTCCGGTGAAGCCTCGCGTGGACGTGCGGTACCGCGCCCCGTGAGGGGCGCGGGGCTGTCACATTGTGCGGCTCCGCCGCGTGGGCGCGACCAGCCCCCACCGGGCCGCGGACGCCGGACGACGGCCCCCGGCAGACGCTCAGGCGCAGGACAAAATCAGACCAGACGCCGCGCCGTCGCCCAACGGGTCAGCTCATGCCGGTTCGACAGCTGAAGCTTCCGCAGCACGGCCGACACATGCGACTCCACCGTCTTCACCGAGATGAAGAGCTGCTTGGCGATCTCCTTGTACGCATAGCCGCGGGCGATCAGGCGCAGCACCTCGCGCTCGCGCTGGGTGAGACGGTCCAGGTCCTCGTCGACCGGCGGGGCGTCCGTGGAGGCGAAGGCGTCCAGCACGAAGCCCGCCAGCCGGGGCGAGAAGACGGCGTCGCCGTCCTTGACCCGGAAGACCGCGTCGACGAGGTCGGTGCCGGTGATGGTCTTGGTGACGTAGCCGCGGGCGCCGCCGCGGATGACGCCGATGACGTCCTCGGCGGCGTCCGAGACGGAGAGGGCGAGGAAGCGCACCGGGCGCTCGGGGTCGGCCATCAGGGGCGCGCTGCGGCGCAGCACCTCCACCCCGCCGCCGCCGGGGAGATGGACGTCGAGGAGGACGACCTCGGGGCGGGTCGCGGTGATGACCGTGATCGCCTGGTCGACGTCGGCGGCCTCGCCGACGACCTCGACACCGGTGCGCTCCGTGGCCCCGATCTCCGCCTGCACCCCGGTCCGGAACATCCGGTGGTCGTCCACCAGCACGACCCGTACATGGCGCTCCGCCGTCTCTTCGGTCGTCATGCCGTCTTCTCCGCCCTCTCCATTTCCAGCTCCACTTCGGTTCCCCCACCGGGCACGGAGCGCAGCCGCGCCGTGCCGCCGTTGCGCTGCATCCTGCCGATGATGGACTCACGGACGCCCATCCGGTCGCCCGGCACCGCGTCCAGGTCGAAGCCCGGCCCGCGGTCGCGCACCGAGACGAAGACCGTACGTCCTTCGACCTCGGCGTAGACCTGGACGGCGCCGCCCTCGCCACCGTACTTGGCCGCGTTGACCATGGCTTCACGGGCGGCCTGCATCTGCGCGGCCAGCCGCTCGTCGAGGGGGCAGTCGCCGACGACCACGACCTCGATCGGCACGCCGTGGTGGTCCTCGACCTCGGCGGCCGCGGCCTTGACGGCCTCGGCGAGGGTGGCGGGCTCCTCCGCCTCGTCCTTCCCGCGCCCCTCCGGCCGGTACAGCCAGGCGCGCAGCTCGCGCTCCTGGGCCCGCGCGAGGCGGGCGACCTCGCGGGCGTCCTCGGCGTTCCGCTGGATCAGCGTGAGGGTGTGCAGGACGGAGTCGTGGACGTGCGCGGCCACCTCGGCCCGCTCCTGCGCCCGGATGCGCATGGTGCGCTCGGCGGAGAGGTCCTGCGTCATCCGCACCACCGAGGGGCCCGCGAGCAGCGCGATGCCGACGAGGACGGCCAGGGCCGCCTGGAGGACCGTGCCCAGGTGTTCGGCGGAGCCCTGGAGGACCACGATGCCGGTCACGCCGACGCCGGTGAGGGCGACACCCGCCGCGCCGCGCGCGAGGGGCAGGACGCGCTTGCTGCGGCCGACCTCCATCCAGTGGGCGCGCCGGGCGTTGTCCGCCTGCCGCCATACGAGGGCGACGCCCGCGCCGACCAGCAGCATGGGCCAGATGTAGGCGTTGGCGCGGCCCAGGTGGAGGTTGTCGGCGAAGACGGAGGCCCCTATGACGAGCGCCATCAGCGCGAAGACCTGGCCGCGGTCGGGCTTGCGGGCGAAGAGGCCGCGGCGCCCGTCGGCGTCGTGCTCGACGGGGACCGGGCGCGGCGTGTCGACCCCGCCGACGCCGAGGGGCACCACGAACCAGAAGACGGCGTAGAGCACCGCGCCCATGCCCTGGGCGAGCAGCAGTGCCAGGAAGACGATGCGCACCCAGGAGACCGGGACGCCCAAGTGCCCGGCGAGGCCGCGCGCCACGCCGCCGAGCATCCGCCCTTCGGCGCTGCGGTAGAGCTTGCGCAGGGGGCGGTCGTCGGGCGTGGTCGCGGTCGTCATGATCCGATCGTCACATGCCGCGCCCCGCGGGCACATCAGGGGCGACCCTGACAGCACCCGGGGTTCTCCGGGCCGGGCCCCGATACGGGACGGGGCCGGGGCCCGATACAGGACAGGGTCGGGGGCCTGATGCGGGA
>NZ_JAINFC010000253.1 GCF_020740835.1 Streptomyces sp. UNOC14_S4 | reverse complement strand
CCCCCAGACTCCGTCCGGGGGCCCCAGCCCTTTGCAGAACGCATGCCCACAACCGGGAAGGTGGGACGCAAGGGTGCGCCCCGTAAGGGGCGCGGGGAACTGCGCGACCAGCCCCCACCGGACCCGCGGCCGCGCGCTCAGCGCAAGAGGCACCCCGGTAGGCGCAGCACAGAGAGCCCAGGGCCCCGAGCGCGGAGAAGCCCGAGCGGCGAGCGGTAACGTGGGGGCGCGTGACCACTTTGATCTGGATCGTCGCCGCACTGGTCGTCATCGGCATCTATCTGAGCTGGACGGCCGGCCGCCTGGACAGGCTGCACACCCGGATCGACGCCGCGCGGGCCGCGCTCGACGCCCAGCTGCTGCGGCGCGCCTCGGTCGCCCAGGAGCTCGCCACCGCCGGGGTGCTCGACCCGGCCGCCTCGATCGTGCTCTACCAGGCCGCGCACGCCGCCCGCCAGGCGGAGGAGGAGCAGCGCGAGGTCGCCGAGAGCGAGCTGAGCCAGGCGCTGCGCGCCGTCTTCGCCGAGGAGCCGCAGGTCGAGGCGGTGCGGGTGGCGCCCGGCGGGGAGGAGTCGCTGGGCGAGCTCACGGCGGCCGTGCGCCGGGTGCCGATGGCCCGGCGTTTCCACAACGACGCGGTGCGCGCGGCGCGGGCGGTCCGTACGCATCGCAAGGTGCGCTGGTTCCGGCTGGCGGGCCACGCGCCGTTCCCGATGGCCTTCGAGATGGACGACGAGCCGCCGGTGGCCCTGGGCGGCGATGCGCCCGGCCGGTCCGCCTGACCGCAGGGCACCGTCGGGTACTGCCGGGCACCGTCGGGTACCGGCTCCGACAAGCCACCGGCCTCGAATTGGCCCTTTTTCCGGTGCCGGGCGGCCGTTTGTATGAGGGGGCAGCATCACTCGCCCTTGATAGTGAGGTCACAACGTGTCCAGCACGGCTCCCAGCACGTCCGCCACCGCTCCCGAGACCGGCACCGCGCGCGTCAAGCGCGGCATGGCCGAGCAGCTCAAGGGCGGCGTGATCATGGACGTCGTCAACGCCGAGCAGGCGAAGATCGCCGAGGACGCCGGCGCCGTCGCGGTCATGGCCCTGGAGCGGGTGCCCGCCGACATCCGCAAGGACGGCGGCGTGGCCCGGATGTCCGACCCGAACATGATCGAAGAGATCATCGGCGCCGTCTCCATCCCGGTCATGGCCAAGTCCCGCATCGGCCACTTCGTCGAGGCCCAGGTCCTCCAGTCCCTCGGTGTCGACTACATCGACGAGTCCGAGGTGCTGACCCCGGCCGACGAGGTCAACCACTCCGACAAGTGGGCGTTCACCACCCCCTTCGTCTGCGGTGCCACCAACCTGGGCGAGGCCCTGCGCCGCATCGCCGAGGGCGCGGCGATGATCCGTTCCAAGGGTGAGGCCGGCACCGGCAACGTCGTCGAGGCCGTCCGCCACCTGCGTCAGATCAAGAACGAGATCGGCAAGCTGCGCGCCCTCGACAACAACGAGCTCTTCGCCGCCGCCAAGGAGCTGCGCGCGCCGTACGAGCTGGTCAAGGAGGTCGCCGAGCTCGGCAAGCTGCCGGTCGTGCTGTTCTCCGCCGGTGGTGTGGCCACCCCGGCCGACGCCGCGCTGATGCGCCAGCTCGGTGCCGAGGGCGTCTTCGTCGGCTCCGGCATCTTCAAGTCCGGCGACCCGGCCAAGCGCGCCGCCGCCATCGTGAAGGCCACCACCTTCTACGACGACCCCAAGGTCATCGCGGACGCCTCCCGCAACCTGGGCGAGGCCATGGTCGGCATCAACTGCGACACCCTGCCCGAGGCGGAGCGCTACGCCAACCGCGGCTGGTAATCCCGCCGCACGACGCGAGCCACACGTCGCAACCGGTGGGCGGCCCGTGCTGCGGGCCGCCCACCGGCCGTCCTGTTTCTGAGAGGTACACCGTGTCCACCGCCGACACTTCCGGCACCCCCGTGATTGGCGTCCTCGCCCTCCAGGGCGACGTCCGCGAGCACCTGGTCGCGCTCGCCGCGGCCGATGCCCTCGCCCGTCCCGTCCGCCGTCCCGAGGAGCTCGACGGCCTCGACGGCCTGGTGATCCCCGGCGGCGAGTCCACCGTCATGTCCAAGCTCGCCGTGATCTTCGGCATGCTGGAGCCCCTGCGGGAGCGCGTACGGGCCGGGCTGCCGGTCTACGGCACCTGCGCGGGCATGATCATGCTCGCGGACAAGCTCCTCGACGGCCGGGAGGACCAGGAGACGCTCGGCGGCATCGACATGATCGTGCGCCGCAACGCCTTCGGCCGCCAGAACGAGTCCTTCGAGGCCGCCGTCGCGATGGCGGGTGTCGAGGGCGGCCCCGTCGAGGGCGTCTTCATCCGCGCCCCCTGGGTCGAGTCCGTGGGCGCGGCCGCCGAGGTGCTGGCCACCCACGACGGGCACACCGTGGCCGTGCGCCAGGGCAACGTGCTCGCGACGTCCTTCCACCCGGAGCTCACCGGCGACCACCGCGTGCACGCCCTGTTCGTCGACATGGTCCGGCGGCGGGCCCTCGCCGCCGCCTGAGGCCGTCGGCCGGGGTGGGTGTTGGCGGAGTGGTCCCGCGATCCCGGTAGGATCACAGTCGTTCGTTCTGAATTTGGTTACGCGAAGGAGACAGGCGAGATGTCCGGCCACTCTAAATGGGCTACGACGAAGCACAAGAAGGCCGTGATTGACGCCAAGCGCGGCAAGCTCTTCGCGAAGCTGATCAAGAACATCGAGGTCGCGGCCCGCATGGGCGGCGTCGACATCGAGGGCAACCCGACGCTCTACGACGCCATCCAGAAGGCGAAGAAGCAGTCGGTGCCGAACAAGAACATCGACTCCGCGGTCAAGCGCGGCGGCGGCCTCGAGGCCGGCGGTGCCGACTACGAGACGATCATGTACGAGGGCTACGGCCCGAACGGTGTCGCGGTGCTCATCGAGTGCCTCACCGACAACCGCAACCGCGCCGCCTCCGACGTGCGCGTCGCCATGACCCGCAACGGCGGCTCCATGGCCGACCCGGGCTCGGTGTCCTACCTGTTCAACCGCAAGGGCGTCGTGATCGTCCCCAAGGGCGAGCTCACCGAGGACGACGTGCTGGGCGCGGTCCTGGACGCCGGCGCCGAGGAGGTCAACGACCTCGGCGAGTCCTTCGAGGTCCTCAGCGAGGCCACCGACCTGGTCGCGGTCCGCACCGCGCTCCAGGAGCAGGGCATCGACTACGACTCCGCCGAGGCCAACTTCGTCCCCACCATGCAGGTGGAGCTCGACGAGGACGCCGCACGCAAGATCTTCAAGCTGATCGACGCGCTCGAGGACAGCGACGACGTGCAGAACGTCTTCGCCAACTTCGACGTCTCCGACGAGGTCATGGCCAAGGTCGACGCCTGATCCGGGCGCCTGATCCGGGCGTACGCGCGGGCCTGACCGACGGGCCGACGGGACACCACCCGTCGGCCCGTCGGCATGAGCGGCCGTTGTCAGTGGCAGCCGATAGCCTGCGACAGCAGCAGAACACAGGTCCGTACGGCGGAGGGGAGGGCACGCGATGCGGGTGCTGGGGGTGGACCCGGGCCTGACCCGGTGCGGCGTCGGCGTCGTGGACGGCGTCGCGGGCCGCCCGCTGCGCATGCTGGGCGTGGGCGTCGTGCGCACCCCGGCCGAGGCCGATGTCGCCGACCGCCTCGTCCTGATCGAGCGCGGCCTGGAGCAGTGGCTCGACGAATACCGCCCGGAGTGCGTGGCGGTGGAGCGCGTCTTCAGCCAGCACAATGTGCGTACGGTCATGGGCACCGCCCAGGCCAGCGCCGTCGCCATGCTCTGCGCCGCCCGCCGCGGGCTGCCCGTGGCCCTGCACACCCCCAGCGAGGTCAAGGCCGCCGTCACCGGCTCGGGCCGCGCCGACAAGGCCCAGGTCGGCGCCATGGTCACCCGGCTGCTCCGGCTGGACGCCCCGCCGAAACCGGCGGACGCCGCCGACGCCCTCGCGCTCGCCATCTGCCACATCTGGCGGGCCCCCGCGACCAACCGCCTCCAGCAGGCCGTCGCGGCCCACCGCCGCACCGCACCCCCGCGGGAGGCGGCCGTACGAACCCTGAAAGGCAGCGCATGATCGCCTTCGTCTCCGGCACCGTCGCGGCCCTCGCCCCCGACACCGCCGTCGTCGAGGTGGGCGGGGTCGGCATGGCCGTCCTGTGCACACCCACCACCCTGTCCGGGCTGCGCCTGGGCGAGCAGGCCAGACTCGCCACCTCCCTGGTGGTGCGCGAGGACTCCCTCACCCTCTACGGCTTCGCCGACGACGACGAGCGGCAGGTCTTCGAGCTGCTCCAGACCGCCAGCGGCGTCGGGCCGCGCCTCGCCCAGGCGATGCTGGCCGTGCACAGCCCGGACGCCCTGCGGCGCGCTGTCGCGACCGGTGACGAGAAGGCGCTCACCGCCGTCCCGGGCATCGGGAAGAAGGGCGCGCAGAAGCTGCTCCTGGAGCTCAAGGACCGCCTGGGCGATCCGGTCGGCACCGGTGGCGGCAGGGCCGCACCGGCCGCGGCCGCCCCGCCCGCGTGGAGCGAGCAGCTGCACGCCGCGCTCGTCGGCCTGGGGTACGCGCCGCGCGAGGCGGAGACGGCCGTGGCCGCGGTCGCGCCGGACGCGGAGGCCGTGCTCGCCGGGGGTGGCACCCCGCAGGTGGGGCAGCTGCTGCGGACGGCGCTCCAGAGCCTGAACCGCGCCCGCTGACGCACGGCCACCGGCCTGTCCCCTCCCGGGGAGGCCGCGGCCGCATCCCTGACCGCCGACAACCGTGAGGCACCCACCCGTGAACTGGGACGACGACTCCGTACCCCCGACCGCCGCCGGAGGCGACCGCCTCGTCGGGGGCGCCGCCGACCGCGAGGAGCAGGCCGTCGAGGCCGCCCTGCGGCCCAAGGACCTCGGCGAGTTCGTCGGGCAGGAGCGGGTCCGCGAGCAGCTCGACCTCGTCCTGAAGGCCGCGCGCGCCCGCAACGCCACGGCCGACCACGTCCTGCTCTCCGGCGCCCCCGGCCTAGGCAAGACCACCCTGTCGATGATCATCGCCGCCGAGATGGGCGCCCCCATCCGCATCACCTCCGGCCCCGCCATCCAGCACGCCGGTGACCTGGCGGCGATCCTCTCCTCGCTCACCGAGGGCGAGGTCCTCTTCCTCGACGAGATCCACCGCATGTCCCGGCCCGCCGAGGAGATGCTCTACATGGCGATGGAGGACTTCCGGGTCGACGTGATCGTCGGCAAGGGCCCCGGCGCCACCGCCATCCCCCTGGAGCTGCCGCCCTTCACCCTCGTCGGCGCCACCACCCGGGCCGGTCTGCTGCCGCCCCCGCTGCGGGACCGCTTCGGCTTCACCGGCCACATGGAGTTCTACGCCCCCGCCGAGCTCCAGCGCGTCATCCACCGCTCCGCCCGCCTGCTCGACGTCGAGACGGACGCGGAGGGCGCCGCGGAGATCGCGGGCCGCTCGCGCGGCACCCCCCGCATCGCCAACCGCCTGCTCCGCCGCGTCCGGGACTACGCGCAGGTCAAGGCCGACGGTGTGATCACACGCGAGATCGCCGCGCGGGCGCTGGACGTCTACGAGGTGGACGCCCGCGGCCTCGACCGGCTGGACCGCGCCGTGCTCACCGCCCTGCTCAAGCTGTTCGGCGGCGGCCCCGTCGGTCTCTCCACCCTCGCCGTCGCGGTCGGGGAGGAGCGCGAGACGGTCGAGGAGGTCGCCGAGCCCTTCCTCGTGCGCGAGGGCCTGCTCGCCCGTACGCCCCGGGGGCGCATCGCCACCCCCGCGGCCTGGGAGCACCTCGGCATGGTGCCGCCGCGGCAGGCGGCCGGCGGTGGGGGAGAGGCGCTTTTCGACGCCTGACGGCGTGGGGGAGCTCTGTCGCCTCCCGTCGGCGCGTGGGCTTCGCGGGTCAGGAACCCCGATGCCATGCTGAGCGTTGTTCCCTTGGTGCGGACTCGCTTAGACTCCGCCGATGCCGTCCTGTTCCGGTGCGGCATACCACCCCCGTAGAACGAGGCCGCGCCCCCGTGGTCGTGTGAAGGAAACTTCGTCCCGTGAATCCAATGACTCTCCTGCCGTTCATCGTGCTTATCGGGGCCATGTTCCTGATGACCCGGTCGGCCAAGAACAAGCAGCGCCAGGCGGCGCAGATGCGTGACCAGATGCAGCCGGGCACCGGTGTGCGCACGATCGGCGGCATGTACGCCACCGTCAAGGAGATCAACGACGACTGCGTCCTGCTCGAGGTCGCCCCGGGCGTGCACTGCATCTTCGCGAAGAACGCCATCGGCGCCGTCCTGGAGGACGAGGAGTACAACCGCATCGTCCACGGCATCGAGCCGGACGACTCCGAGCTCCCCGCCGTCCCCGACGACGCCTCCTCGCTGACCGAGGCCGAGGCCCCCGCCGAGAAGAAGATCGACCTCGGCAAGGAGAAGACCGCCGAGGCCGCAGAGGCCGCCGAGGACAAGGCCGGGAAGTCCGCCGAGAAGTCCGAGGAGAAGGACGCCAAGGCCGACGAGGCGGGCCCGGCGGAGGCCGGGGACGCCAAGCGGGACGGCAAGCAGGGCGACACCGAAGCGAAGTAACACCATCACGGGAACCGCGGAGCACTCACCGATCAGTGCGCCGCGGTTCCCTTTCGGTCTAGGCTCCGGCGGGGGCAGGTCCCCACAACATTCGTGGCCGCCCGGCGAACAACCCGACGCCGGACGGTTGGACAGGGAGAAACGACAAGGTGGCAGCACCGAAGAAGGGCCGCAGGTCCCCGGGCGGCCAGGGCAGGCCGGGCCGGGTCCTGGCTCTGATCCTGATCGCCATGGTGGCGCTCGTCGGGGGGATGTTCGCCTCCGGGCGCACGACGCCACGACTGGGTATCGACCTCGCGGGCGGCACCAGCTTCACGCTGAAGGCCAAGAACGAGCCCGGCAAGCCCAACGCGATCAACGAAACCAATATGAACACGGCCGTCGGCATCATCGAGCGGCGTGTCAACGGCCTCGGTGTCTCCGAGGCCGAGGTTCAGACGCAGGGCCGCGACCACATCGTCGTGAACATCCCCAAGGGGACGAACGCCGAGCAGGCCCGCGGGCAGGTCGGCACCACGGCCAAGCTGTCCTTCCGCCCCGTGCTGAGCGTCGCGGCCGGCGGCAAGACGCCTGAGCAGCAGCCCAGCCCCAGCGCCTCCGCCGGGGGCAAGGACAAGAACGACGCGGGCAAGGACGAGAAGGGCAAGCCCTCCGGCTCCCCGTCCGCCTCGGGCTCCGGCTCCCCGTCCCCGTCGGCGAGCTCCAGCACCCAGGGCCGCGCCGTCACCGACGCGCTGAGGGCCGACGGGGCGAGCACCCCGACCCCCGTCGCCTCCGCCGACGGCAAGTCCGACGGCAAGGACGACAAGGCCAAGCAGGACGACAAGGGCGCCAAGAAGGACACCCCCACACCGTCCCCCTCCGCCGACGCCGCCGCGCTCCAGAAGAAGCTCGACGCGCTGGACTGCACCACCAAGGAGGGCCGCGCCGCCGCCAACGGGGCCGTGACGCGTGCGAAGGACGATGAGCCGGTCGTCGCCTGCAAGAAGGACGGTTCCGCCAAGGAGATCCTCGGCCCCGTCGCCGTCCAGGGCACCGACGTCAGCAGCGCCTCCGCCGTCTTCGACAGCCAGCAGGGCCGCGGTTGGATCGTCCAGCTGAAGTTCACCGGCAGCGGCTCCAAGAAGTTCGCCAACGTCACCGGCCAGCTGGCCACCAAGCAGTCCCCGCAGAACCAGTTCGCGATCGTCCTGGACGGCGAGGTCGTCTCCGACCCGTCCGTCTCCAGCTCGATCAACGGCGGCCAGGCGGAGATCTCCGGCGGCTTCACCCAGACCAGCGCCCGGGACCTCGCCAACGTGCTGTCCTACGGTTCCCTGCCGCTGTCCTTCGGCATCGACACCCAGACCACCGTCACCGCCGCGCTCGGCGGCGAGCAGCTGCGCGCGGGCCTCATCGCCGGTGCCATCGGCCTCGCCCTGGTCATCGTCTACCTGGTGGCGTACTACCGCGGCCTCGCGCTCGTCGCCCTCGCGAGCCTCCTGTGCTCCGCGATCCTCACGTACACGATCATGGTGCTGCTGGGCCAGGCCATCGGCTTCGCGCTGAACCTGCCCGCCGTCTGCGGTGCCATCGTCGCGATCGGCATCACCGCCGACTCGTTCATCGTCTACTTCGAGCGCATCCGCGACGAGATCCGGGAGGGCCGGACGCTGCGCCCGGCCGTCGAGCGGGGCTGGCCGCGTGCCCGCCGCACCATCCTGGTCTCCGACTTCGTGTCCTTCCTCGCCGCCGCGGTGCTCTTCATCGTCACCGTCGGCAAGGTCCAGGGCTTCGCGTTCACCCTCGGTCTGACCACGCTCCTCGACGTCGTCGTGGTCTTCTTCTTCACCAAGCCGCTCATGACACTGCTCGCCCGCCGCAAGTTCTTCGCCAACGGCCACCCGTGGTCCGGGCTCGACCCCAAGCGGCTCGGCGCCAAGCCGCCGCTGCGGGCGTCCCGCCGTCGCCCCACCGCCCCCGTCGACCCGAAGGAGGCGTGAGATGTCGAAGCTCGGCACTCTCGGCGCCCGGCTCTACCGCGGCGAGGTCGGCTACGACTTCGTCGGCAAGCGGAAGATCTGGTACGGCATCTCGATCCTCATCACCATCACGGCGATCGTGGGTCTGGCCGTGCGCGGCCTGAACTTCGGCATCGAGTTCTCCGGCGGCGCGGTCTTCACCACGCCCAAGACCCCGGTCTCGGTCGAGCAGGCCAAGCGGACCGCCGAGGAGACGGCGGGCCACCCGGCCATCGTCCAGAAGCTCGGCAACGGCACCCTGCGCATCCAGGTCAGCGACCTCTCCACGGAGAAGTCGATCCCGACCCAGAAGGCGCTGGCCAAGAAGCTGGACGTCCCGCAGGACAAGATCAACACGGATCTGGTCGGTCCCAGCTGGGGCGACCAGATCGCCAACAAGGCCTGGACCGGTCTCGCGGTCTTCATGCTCCTCGTGGTGATCTACCTGGCCATCGCCTTCGAGTGGCGCATGGCGCTCGCCGCCCTCGTCGCCCTGATCCACGACCTCACCATCACCGTGGGCGTCTACGCCCTGGTGGGCTTCGAGGTCACCCCGGGCACCGTGATCGGTCTGCTGACCATCCTCGGCTACTCCCTCTACGACACCGTCGTCGTCTTCGACGGCCTCAAGGAGGCCTCGAAGGACATCACCAAGCAGACCCGCTGGACCTACAGCGAGATCGCCAACCGCAGCCTCAACGGCACCCTGGTGCGCTCCATCAACACCACCGTGGTGGCCCTGCTGCCGGTCGCGGGCCTGCTGTTCATCGGCGGCGGCTTCCTCGGCGCGGGCATGCTCAACGACATCTCCCTGGCCCTCTTCGTCGGCCTCGCGGCCGGTGCCTACTCCTCGATCTTCATCGCGACCCCGCTGGTCGCGGACTTCAAGGAGCGCGACCCGCAGATGCGGGCCCTGGCCAAGCGGGTGGCGGCCAAGCGCGCCGCCACCGCCAAGGCCGAGGGCGGCGCCGAGCCGGAGGACGAGCGCCCCGACGCGCGGGACGAGTCGGGTGACACGGCCACGGCGGGCATCGTCCACCAGGCGTCGCCCCGCAACCGCGGTGGCCGCGGCCGTCCCTCGGGGAAGCGCCGATGAGCGCCACGGGGGTCGGCACGGCCGACCGGGAGCTGCGTGACCTGCTGCTCTCGCACATCCACGACGTGCCGGACTATCCGAAGCCGGGCGTGGTGTTCAAGGACATCACCCCGCTGCTCGCCGACGCCACGGCGTTCGGCGTGCTCACCGACACCTTCGCCGGGATGTGCGAGCGCCTCGGCGCGACCAAGGTCGTCGGTCTGGAGGCCCGCGGGTTCATCCTGGGCGCCCCGGCCGCCGTCCGGGCCGGGCTGGGCTTCGTCCCCGTGCGCAAGGCGGGCAAGCTCCCCGGAGCCACCCTCGCCCAGGCGTACGAGCTGGAGTACGGCACCGCCGAGATCGAGATGCACGCCGACGCCGTGGGCCCCGGTGACCGTGTCCTGGTCATCGACGACGTGCTGGCCACCGGTGGTACGGCGGAGGCGGCGCTGCAGCTGATCCGCCGGGCCGGGGCCGAGGTCGCGGGCGTGGCCGTGCTGATGGAGCTCGGCTTCCTCGCGGGCCGGGAGCGGCTGGCGGAGGGCCTCGACAGGGCTCCCCTGGAGGCGCTGATCACGCTCTGATCCGTACGGACACCCGTGCGGGAAGCAGTGACACCGAACGCGGGGCGGGAACCGGGAAGATCCGGTTCCCGCCCCGCGTTCTTGTGGTTCCCCCCGATTTCTCCGGGTGTTCCCCGGCGTCCCGCCGGGAATCCGCCACCGGCCGAACGGCGGTGTGGCCGCCCGGCTCGATACCATGGCAGTCCGGACCTGAACGGGGGATCCGGAGCCCGCATGAGGAGTGCCCTTGCCAGACGAGGCCCAGCCGCTCACCGCCGCCCAGCAGGACAAGCCGTCTCCCGAGGCCGCGGCGGCCACGGGCGCGCCCCAGGGCCGCCCCGACAGCGCGGCTGAGCCG
>NZ_JAINFC010000252.1 GCF_020740835.1 Streptomyces sp. UNOC14_S4 | reverse complement strand
GCCGTCAAGCGACCACTGTCCCGCTACGCATACAAGAGCCTGCGCGTGGACCGACGCACCTACAAAGCCACCATCAGCATCGACATCCTGTTGACAGGGCCCATCAGCCCATAACTTCACGGCCTTGCCCTTTAGGGGCGCGGGGAACGGCGCGAGAAGCCCCACCGGGCCCGCGTGATTCTCGCCACCTCTGATCAGATGGGCGCTCACATGAGCGCCCACCGTGCGGCTGCACCTTTCGGACGGGTGGCACGCAGTGCCATGCCAGGTTTGTTCAAGAGTCGATGGCATATCCGCCAAATGGTCGACAGCGCGCGATCGAGCCCGCGCGCAGTGTGAAGATGAGTTCACATACTGAAGAAGCGCCTTCCCGCCACTTTCCCCACCCTTGACTTTCGATCTGCTGGCAGACGGGTGGTTACGGCCCTATGACCATGGAGTGGACCTCCTCAGAAGCCTTCGATCTGGGTACGCTCCCCGCCGTCAGCCCGTTTGAGCACGCCCTCCCCCAACTGAGTACGGGGGGACCCTGAAGGAGTCGAGTCCCGTGCCGGAAACCACAGACCGCCAGAAGTTCGTCTACGACTTCACCGAGGGCAACAAGGACCTCAAGGACCTGCTCGGCGGCAAGGGCGCCAACCTCGCCGAGATGACCAACCTCGGTCTGCCCGTACCTCCCGGCTTCACCATCACCACCGAGGCCTGCAAGGAGTACCTGGCCAGCGGCAGCGCGCCCGCGGCACTGCGTGACGAGGTCTCCGCCCACCTCGCCGCTCTCGAGGAGCGCATGGGCAAGAAGCTTGGCCAGAACGACGACCCGCTGCTGGTCTCGGTCCGCTCCGGCGCCAAGTTCTCCATGCCCGGCATGATGGACACCGTCCTCAACATCGGTCTCTCCGACGCCTCCGTGGCCGGGCTCGCCGCCCAGGCCGGCGACGAGCGGTTCGCGTGGGACTCGTACCGCCGCCTCATCCAGATGTTCGGCAAGACCGTGCTCGGCGTCGACGGCGACCTCTTCGAGGAGGCCCTGGAGGAGACCAAGCGGGCCAAGGGCGTCACCACCGACGTCGAGCTCGGCGCCGCGGATCTCAAGGGGCTCGTCGAGCGGTTCAAGGACATCGTGGCCAAGGAGACCGGCCGCGACTTCCCGCAGGAGCCGCGCGAGCAGATGGACCTCGCCATCCGGGCGGTCTTCGACTCGTGGAACGGCGAGCGCGCCAAGCTCTACCGCCGCCAGGAGCGCATCCCGGGCGACCTCGGCACCGCCGTCAACATCTGCTCCATGGTCTTCGGCAACCTCGGTCCCAACTCCGGCACCGGCGTCGCCTTCACCCGTGACCCCGCCAGCGGCCACCAGGGCGTCTACGGCGACTACCTGCAGAACGCCCAGGGCGAGGACGTCGTCGCGGGCATCCGCAACACCGTGCCGCTCGCCGACCTGGAGCGGATCGACAAGGCCTCCTACGACCAGCTGATGCAGATCATGGAGACCCTCGAAACGCACTACAAGGACCTGTGCGACATCGAGTTCACCATCGAGCGCGGCAAGCTCTGGATGCTCCAGACCCGCGTCGGCAAGCGCACCGCGGGCGCCGCCTTCCGCATCGCCACCCAGCTCGTGGACCAGGGCCTCATCGACGAGGCCGAGGCGCTCCAGCGGGTCACCGGCGGCCAGCTCGCCCAGCTGATGTTCCCGCGCTTCGACGAGAAGGCCAAGACCGAGCTGCTCGGCCGCGGCATCGCCGCCTCGCCCGGCGCCGCCGTCGGCAAGGCCGTCTTCGACTCCTACACCGCGGTCAAGTGGTCCCGCTCCGGCGAGAAGGTCATCCTGATCCGCCGCGAGACCAACCCCGACGACCTCAACGGCATGATCGCCGCCGAGGGCATCCTCACCTCGCGCGGCGGCAAGACCTCGCACGCGGCCGTCGTCGCCCGCGGCATGGGCAAGACCTGCGTCTGCGGCGCCGAGGAGCTGGAGGTCGACACCAAGCGGCGGCGGCTGACCGCCCCCGGCGGCGTCGTGGTCGAGGAGGGCGACCTCGTCTCCATCGACGGCTCCACCGGCAAGGTCTACCTCGGTGAGGTGCCCGTCGTGCCGTCCCCGGTCGTCGAGTACTTCGAGGGCCGCATGCACGCGGGCGCCGACGACGCCGACGAGCTCGTCCAGGCCGTGCACCGCATGATGGCCTACGCCGACCGCACCCGCCGCCTGCGCGTGCGCGCCAACGCCGACAACGCCGAGGACGCCGCCCGCGCCCGCCGCTTCGGCGCCCAGGGCATCGGCCTGTGCCGCACCGAGCACATGTTCCTCGGCGAGCGGCGCGAGATGGTCGAGCGGCTGATCCTGGCCGACCACGAGGACGAGCGCGAGGAGGCCCTCGGCGCCCTGCTGCCGCTGCAGAAGGCCGACTTCGTCGAGCTTTTCGAGGCCATGGACGGGCTGCCCGTCACGGTCCGGCTGCTCGACCCGCCGCTGCACGAGTTCCTCCCCGACATCACCGACCTGTCGGTGCGCGTCGCCCTCGCCGAGGCCCGCCACGAGCCGCACGAGAACGACCTGCGCCTGCTCCAGGCCGTGCACAAGCTGCACGAGCAGAACCCGATGCTCGGCCTGCGCGGCGTCCGGCTCGGCCTGGTGATCCCCGGTCTGTTCGCCATGCAGGTACGGGCCATCGCCGAGGCCGCGGCCGAGCGGAAGAACGGGGGCGGCGACCCGCGCGCCGAGATCATGATCCCGCTGGTCGGCACGGTCCAGGAGCTGGAGATCGTCCGCGACGAGGCCGACCAGGTCATCGCCGAGGTCGAGGCCGCCACCGGCACCGAACTGCGGCTCACCATCGGCACGATGATCGAGCTGCCGCGGGCCGCGCTGACGGCCGCCCAGATCGCCGAGGCCGCCCAGTTCTTCTCCTTCGGCACGAACGACCTGACCCAGACGGTGTGGGGCTTCTCCCGGGACGACGTGGAGGCGAGCTTCTTCACCGCGTACCTGGAGAAGGGCATCTTCGGCGTCAGCCCGTTCGAGACCATCGACAGGGACGGCGTCGGCTCCCTCGTCCGCGCCGCGGCCGAGGCGGGCCGGGCCACGCGGCCCGACCTCAAGCTCGGCGTCTGCGGCGAGCACGGCGGCGACCCGGAGTCCGTCCACTTCTTCCACGAGGTGGGCCTGGACTACGTCTCCTGCTCCCCGTTCCGCATCCCGGTGGCCCGCCTCGAGGCGGGCCGCGCGGCGGCCACCTCTGCGGGCAGCGACAGCCGCTGACGGCCCGCCGTGCCCAGGGGTCCGGGGCTTCGCCCCGGACCCCGCGTTTCGGTGCGGGAAGGCAGGACGCAAAGGCGCGCCCCGTCAGGGGCGCGGGGAACTGCGCGACCAGCCCCCACCGGCCTGTGGTCGCCGGACCACGTTGCCGACCGAGCTCGTAGGCGGCCGGTAACCCGCACGTAACCGCGGCGGCACCCCACCCCGCAAGCCCGCCGCACGGCGAAGGGGCGGCGCCCGTGCGGGAGCGCCGCCCCTCTTTACTCCCCCACCGGGAGTTGTTGCCGCCCGCATCGGCTCGGGCGGCAACTCGCATACTCAGCGGCCGCTTTTTCGCTCGCCACCCCCCACGGGAACGAGCGGGGGCAGCCCCGAGTGCGTGAATAGCATTTCGCTTCCGAGACGTTCCCCGCGAGTCCTTTCAACTGTGGCTAAAAGGGCGTGGTAACAGCTCGTATCGGTGTGCATACTCAGTGAGCGGGGGGTGGTTGCGGATGTCTCATGTGGGGGTTTGGTGCTACGCGTCCATTTCACTGGACTCGATCTGGCCCGGTTGCGCCTGGCCGGAGACCCGGACGCACTCTGGGAAACCGTATTGAGTCTGCACCGGCTCCGGGACAAACAAGGCGAGTCGATCTTCGGTGATTGGCGGTCGGAAACCCGGGTCAGGTTGAATGGTGAAACTCGGCTTCTCGCTCCGCTGGTTCCCTCCCGCGGGTATTTTCCGGACTTCCTGACGCCCGCCGAAGGCGTACTCGGGCTCGACGCGGGCATGCAGGCGCTGCGCGAGACCCCGCCCGACCGGGTCCACCGCGAGCTGGGGAAGCTGTCCACGGTGCGCACCCTCCCGGCTTGGATACGATCCATGGCCGAGGGCGACGACCGCGCCTTCGCCAAGCTGACGGGTGCTCTGCACGCCTACCACGAGGCGGCCATCGCGCCCTACTGGTCGCACATACAGGCGCAGATAGAGGCGGACCGCGCGGTGCGCGGCCGGGCGCTGCTGGACGGCGGCGCCGACGCGCTGCTCTCCTCGCTGCCGCCGATGATGCGCTGGCGGGCCCCGGTCCTGGAGTGCGAGTACCCGGTCGACCGTGACGTCTTCCTGGGCGGGCGGGGCCTGCTGCTGGTCCCCTCGTTCTTCTGCCGCCGTACGCCGGTGACCTACCGGGACCCGGACCTGACGCCCGTGCTGGTCTACCCGGCCCGGCACATGTCGGAGTCCGCGCCCGTGGTCCAGGCGCCGCCGCGCTCGCTCGGCAAGCTCGTCGGGCACACCCGCTCCGCCGTGCTCGGCTCCATCGGCGGCGGGTGCACGACGAGCGAACTCGCCCGCCGCGTCGGGGTGTCGCCGGCCTCCGCCAGCCAGCACGCGGGCGTCCTGCGGGACGCGGGCCTCGTACTGACCTTGCGCAACGGCAGCGCGGTCATGCACACCCTGACCCCGCTGGGCGCCGCCCTGCTGCGCGGCGGTCACCCCGTCCGCGCCTCCCGCCCGCGTCAGCCGTCGATCCCCGAACGTTCGACCCCGGCGACTATGCTGCAGTCTCCCGGGGGGTGACCCCCGGACCCCCAGCCGGGCCGGGAGCCGGGCTCTCAGCCGTCGATCCCCGACCTTTCCACCCCCGCCACGATGTACCGCTGGAGCACCAGGAACACCAGCAGCAGCGGCAGGATCGACACCGCCGCCGCGACGAACAGCTCGTGCAGGTTGACGCTCTGCGCCGTGGTGAACGTGGACAGGGCGACCTGCACCGTCCACGCGTCGCGGTCCTGCCCGATGACCAGTGGCCACAGGAACGCGTTCCAGGCGCCGATGAAGACGATCACGCCGACCGACGCGAAGACCGGCCGGGTGTTGGGCACCACCACCCGCCAGTACGTACGCCACGGGCCGAGCCCGTCCACCTGGGCGGCGTCCTCCAGCTCCCGGGGGAAGCCCAGGAAGTACTGCCGGAAGACGAAGCAGGCGAACGCGCTGAACAGCGTCGGCACGATCAGCCCGCGCAGCGAGGACACCCAGCCGAGCGAGGAGACCAGGACGAACGAGGGCACGAACGTCACCGCCGCCGGGACCATCAGGGTGCCCAGGATCGCGTAGAAGACGGCGTTCGCGTGCTGGTAGGGGACGCGGGCCAGGCCGTAGCCGGCCAGGGAGGCGAGCAGTAGGGTGCCGAGCGTGGTCGCCACCGCGATCAGCGCCGAGTTGAGCAGCGCGTGCGCCATCGGCACGCTCGGGTCGTCGAACAGCTCCCGCAGGTTCGACCAGTGCAGCTCGCGCGGGAAGAACGTCCAGTCGGGCGCGGTGATGTCCGCCTCCGAGGCCAGTCCGTTCCGTACGAGCAGATAGAACGGGACCAGGAACAGCACGGCCAGCGCGACCAGCAGCACCAGCCGGAGCGCACGGCCCACCCGTACCAGGGCGTCGTCCACTTCCCTCACCCTTCCTTCCTGCCGAGTCCGAACCAGCGGGCCTGGGCCACCGTCGCCACCGCGATGATCAGGGCGAGGACGACCGCGCCCGCGCTGCCGACGCCGAAGTCCTGCCCCTGCCCGAGTGCCGTGTAGTAGAGGTAGACCAGGGGCGGCCGGGCGTACGGCGGGTAGCCGCGGGCGTCCGACAGCAGGTTGTAGAACTCGTCGAACGCCTGGAAGGCGTTGATGACGAGCAGCAGCACCACCGCCACCGACGTGGCGCGCAGCGCCGGGAAGGTGATGTGGCGGAAGGTCTGCCAGCCCGGCCGGGCGCCGTCGACCGCCGCCGCCTCGTAGAGCAGGGGCGGGACGCGCTGCAGCCCGGCGAGGAAGAGCACCATGTAGAAGCCGGTCTGGAGCCAGAGCCGGACGGTCACCAGCACCAGCCAGTACCAGGGCGGGTCCGTGGTGGACAGCCACGCCACCTGGTCGGCGCCGAACCAGCCGAGCACGGTGTTGGCCAGCCCGAACCGCACCCCGTTGAAGAGGGAGAGCTTCCAGATCAGCGCCGCCACGACGTAACTGCACGCCGTCGGCAGAAAGAAAACCGACCGGAAGAATGCCCGCGCGCGCCGCAGCCTGCCCACGGCGAGTGCCAGGGCGAGCGAGAGCACGTACGTGGCCGGGACGATGAACGCGGTGAAGACCGTGAAGGTCCCCAGCGCGTCACGGAAAGCCGCGTCACCCAGCACCGTCGCGTAGTTGCCGAAGCCCACGAAGCGGGTCGGCGAGACGGTGTTGCGCGCGTCGAAGAAGCTGAGCCAGACGCTCCAGGCGAGCGGCACATAGGTGAAAAGGACGAGTCCGGCCGCGAACGGACCGACAAAGACCCAGAACCAGAGGGTCTGATTCCGCTCGCGGGAGCCGGCACGCCGTCGTGTGCCGCGTCGTGTACTGGCGGGCGTGGCCATTCAGGACTTCTTCTGTACGCGCCGGAGTTCGGCCTCCGTGGTGCGCAGGGCCGACCTCAGCTCGCTCTCGGGGTCGGCGCCGCCCTTGATAATCCGGCTGAGAGCGTCCTGATAGGCGGTTCTGCTCGTCACCGTCCACAGCAGGGGCTGGGCGTAGCCGTGGTCGGCGGTGAAGCGGACCACTTCCGCCGCCGCGCCTTCCTTGAGTTTCCCGGCCTTCGCGGCGAGGGACAGCCTGGACGGTATGTGAAATCCGTAGGAGAGCGCGAAGTCCTCCTGATAGTCGGTGCGGTCGACCCACAGCCACTTCACGAACGCCTTCGCCGCGTCCCGCTGCCCGCTGCGGGCGCTCACCGCGGAGCCGTACGCGCCGACCGGCACGGCGGGCCTGCCCGACGGGCCGTCCGCCGGGAACGGCAGCACCCCGAAGTCGTCCCCCAGGGCCTTCTGCACCTGCGGCAGCGCCCACAGGCCCGACCACTGCATCGCGGTGAGCCCCTGGATCAGCGCGGCGGGGTCGGACCAGTCGGCGGGCGCGCCCAGCAGCAGCGACTTGTCGGCGTACAGCCGGTGGACCTTGGCCAGGGCGCGGGCCGCCGCCGGGTCGTCGAACCCGGCCTTGCCGTCGTCGGTGACCGGGGAAAGCCCCGCGGCGTACAGCGGAGTGCCGCCGAGCACGCCCGCGCCGCCGTCGTTGCCGAGGAAGAGCCCCTTCACCTTGCTGTCCGTGAGCCGTTTCGCCGCGTCGACCAGCTCGTCCAGCGTGCGCGGCGGCCGTACGCCCGCCTTCTCCAGCAGGCTCTTGCGGTAGTAGAGCAGCTGGGTGTCGACGACCTGGGGGACGGCCCACACCCGGCCGTCCCAGACCTTGGGCTTGATCGCCGCCGGGTGGAAGTCGTCCCGCACCCCCTGGACCAGATCCGTGAGGTCGACGACCTGGCCGCCCCTGATCTGGTCCAGCGTCGGCCCGTTGGCCTCGAACACATCGGGCCCCGAGGAGGTCAGCAGCGCGGCGGCCGTCTGCTGGTCGTAGTCCCCGGGGCGCCACTGCACCGTGACGTCGGCGTCCTTGTACGCCCGCGCGTAGCGCTCGACGGCCCGCTCGGTGCCCGCCTCGCCGTACTGGTGGTACCACTGCGACAACCGCACCTTCGAACCGCCGCCGCCGCGCCCGGTGTTGGACCCGCACGCGGCGGCGAGGCCGCCCGACAGCGCGAGCGCGCCGCCGGTCGTCAGGAGTCGTCTGCGACTGATCGTCGTACCCGCCATGCCGTGACCCGTCCCCTCGTCGTGTGGCCGTGCCCGTACGGCTCAACGATCAACGATGGCGGCGGATTACGACAGAGGTGTTACCCGCGCGTGGCGCTCTTTCCGGCCTTTCCCGTCCCCCGGGCCGGTGCGCGGTCCGGGCCGAGGCGGAAGCGGAGGCGGCAGATGACCGCGTCGGTGTCGCGGCGGACGGCGTGGGCGACGACCGCGCCCCGCTGGTTCTGCAGGAGCCGCTGCCATACGTGGGCGGGCTCGACCTCCGGGATCAGCACCGTGACGCGGTTGTCGGGGTGCCGGTCGGCCAGGTCGCGGACGTAGGACACGATGGGCGCGCCCAGGGCACGGTGAGGCGCGGGCAGCTCGACCAGGTCGACGCCCGGGTTCCACAGCTCCCAGTCGCGGCGCAGCGACTCGGCCGCGCGGCGGCCCTCCGCGTCGGGCTGGGTCACGGTCACGGCCACCACCTCGTCGCCCAGCGACACGGCGGCCGTCAGGGCCTTGCTGGTCAGCCGGGAGAGCGAGGAGACCGGCACGACGACCAGGGAGTGGCAGCGGCGCGGCGCCTCGGGCACCCGGCCGAGTTCCAGGCGCTCGCCGATCCGCCCGTACGCGCGGTGCACGGCCTCGAAGGCCAGCACCAGCAGCGGCAGCGCGAGGACGATCAGCCAGGCGCCCTCGGTGAACTTCGTCGCCGTGACGACGACCGCGGAGACCCCGGTGAGCACCGCGCCGAAGCCGTTCAGCAGCGCCTTGCCCCGCCACTTGGGGGAGCGCTCCAGCCGCCAGTGCCTGACCATGCCGACCTGGCAGATGGTGAAGCCGACGAAGACACCGATCGCGAACAGCGGCACCAGCGTGTTGACGTCACCGCCGGAGAAGATCAGCAGCAGGGCGGAGACGGCGGCCAGCGCCAGCACGCCGTGGCGGTGCACCTGGCGGTCGGCCTTGAGGCCGAAGACGTGCGGGAGGTAGTTGTCGCGGGCCAGCAGGCCCATCAGCACGGGCAGCCCGCCGAACGAGGTGTTCGCGGCCAGGGCCAGCAGCACCATCGTCGCGAACTGCACGACGTAGAAGGCCCAGTTGTGGCCGAGCGAGGCGTCCGCGAGCTGCGCGAGGACGGTGACGCCCTCGACCGGCTGGAGGTGGAAGCGGCCGATCAGCACCGACAGGCCGATCAGCATGACGCCCAGCAGCGCGCCGAGCGCGACCTCCGTGCGCTGCGCCCGCTTGGCGCGCGGGGCGCGGAAGGACGGCACCGCGTTGGCGACGGCCTCGACGCCCGTCAGGGCGGAACAGCCGGCCGCGAAGGCCTTCAGCAGGAGCAGCGCGCCGACCGTGGTGGCGTTGTCCGCGAGCACGGACGCGTGCCCGGCGGCGGCCTCGGTGCTCACGGGCGCCGAGCGGAAGAGGCCCACGGCGACCAGGGCCAGGATCGAGCCGACGAACACGGCGGTCGGCACCATGAACCACTTGGCCGACTCCACGATGCCGCGCAGGTTCACGGCCGTGACGACGACCAGGACGGCCAGGCACAGCCACAGCCGCTGGCCGTAGAGGGAGGGGAAGGCGGAGGTGAGGGCGGCGACGCCGGCCGTCACGGAGACGGCGACGTTCAGTACGTAGTCCAGCACCAGCGAGGCCGCCGTGACCAGGCTCGTGCGGCGGCCCAGGTGCCGCTTGGCGACGGCGTACGAGCCGCCGCCGTCGGGGAAGGCCGCGATGACCTGCCGGTAGGAGGCGACGAGCACGGCCAGCAGCGCGGCGATCGCCAGCGTCACCGGCAGTGTGAAACCGAGGCCGTGCGCCCCCGCCGCCGCCAGCACCAGGACGATCGCCTCCGGCCCGTACGCCACGGACGCCATCGCGTCCAGCGACAGGGCGGCCAGGCCCTGGGCGGCGGTCAGCCGGTGCCGTTCCTCCGCGGCCTCCTCCGTGGTCGGCCGCGCGGCCTCGGTATCGGGCGGCTCCTCGCGTCCGGCGCGCTCGTCCGTATTGGCCACCATGGACATCTTTTGTCGTACCTCCGTGACGTGGGACGGCCAGAGTGCGCCCGGCTTCCGGCGTCCGCGCGTGATCTTGTCGGTCTCTTGTCGCCGCCCGGCGGGATCTTCACGTGTTCTTGACGGGCGGGTCTGATGGGGTGTCAGCGGCGCGTCAGGGTTGCCGCCACACGCGTCAGCGCGCCGTCAACGGTCCGCGACTCGCGCGCCGCGCGGCCCTACCGTCACGACCATGCGGGTACGAATGCGGGCACGGGGCGGTGGACCGGGTGGATCGGGTGGTTTCGTCTTCGCCGGGACCGCTCCGCCGGGCGGCGAGGTGCTCGCCCACGACCGCACCTGGCGGCGCGAGGCCCGCTCCGCCTGGCTCGCGGGCCTCGGCCTCGCGGGCCTGCTCACCCTCGTCGACCTCGCCCGCGGCGGCCTCGACGGCTTCCGCGGCGGCTGCTGGGCGCTCCTCGGCGCACTCCTCGTCGGCGTGCTGCTGCCGCAGCGGGTCACCGCGGGCGACGGCTGGCTCGCCACGCGCGGCCTCTGGCGCGAGCACCGCGTCAGCACCGACCTGCTCACGCTGGCACGGCGCTCGGACGGCATCACCCCGCGGCTGATCCTGCGCGACGTCGGGGGGAACCGGGTGGAACTCGACCCGGCGGTTCTCGTGGCGAACCCCCTGCTCTGGCACTACCTCGACGCGGGCGCGCGCCGCGCACGCTCCAGCGGGCTCCTCCGGGAGGGGGCGGCGGTACTGGCGCAGGTGGGG
>NZ_JAINFC010000251.1 GCF_020740835.1 Streptomyces sp. UNOC14_S4 | reverse complement strand
GAGGTGGGGAGGGGGCCGCCGATGAGGGAGGTGTCGGCGCCGCGCGGCCCGCGGCGGTCGCGGTCCCGGACCGAGCCCGCCTCGGGGAGCCGCAGCGTGAAGGTGGAGCCCTGGCCCTCGGCGCTCCACACCGTGACCTCCCCGCCGTGCGAGGCGGCCACGTGCTTGACGATGGCGAGGCCGAGGCCGGTGCCGCCGGTGGCGCGCGAGCGGGCGGGGTCGACGCGGTAGAAGCGCTCGAAGATGCGCTCGCGGTCCTTCTCCGAGATGCCGATGCCCTGGTCGGTGACGGCGATCTCGATGAGGTCGCCACCGGGGGCGGTGATGTGCCGGGCCGCGATGCCGACGCGGGTGCGGGCCGGACTGTAGTTGACGGCGTTCTCGACGAGGTTGCCCAGGGCGGCGGCGAGCTGGCCGCGGTTGCCCCAGACGTGCAGGTCGGCGGTGCCGCCCGCGGCGATGGTGATCTGCTTGGTGCCCGCCTGGTGGCGGCAGCGGTCGATGGCCTCGGCGACGAGCTCGTCCACCCGGACGGGCTCGGAGTCCTCCAGGGGGTCGTCGTTCTGCACCCGTGAGAGGTCGATGAGCTCCTGGACCAGGTTGGTGAGCCGGGTCGCCTCTATCTGCATGCGGCCCGCGAAGCGGTTGACGGCCTCGGGGTCCTCCGCGGCGTCCATGACGGCCTCGGAGAGCAGGGAGAGCGCGCCGACGGGGGTCTTGAGCTCGTGGCTGACATTGGCGACGAAGTCACGCCGGACGGCCTCGATGCGCCGGGCCTCGGTGAGGTCCTCCACCAGCAGCAGCACCAGCCGGGAGCCGAGCGGGGCGACCCGGGCGGAGACGGCGAGGGCGTCGCCGCGCCCGCTGCCGCGCCGCGGGAGGTCCAGCTCGACCTGGCGTATCTCGCCGTCGCGGCGGGTGTCCCGGGCCATCTGGAGCATCGGCTCGACGGCCAGCTTGCCGCCGCGGACCAGCCCGAGGGCGTACGCCGCGGAGCTGGCCTTGACCACGGAGTCGGCCTCGTCGAGGACGACGGCGGAGGAGCGCAGCACGGAGAGCACGGTGTCCACGCCGGGGGGCAGCACCGCGTCCGTGTGGAGTGAGCTGCGGGTCGGCCGCGCCTGGTCGCGCTCGCTCCAGCGGAACGCCAGCATGGCGATCACGCCGGTGCACAACCCGGCGATCGCTGCCGCTGCGGCGACGGCCGCGTTCACGTTCATGAGTCAAGGTTATGCGGGGCCGATGACAGCTCCACAGCCAAAAGAGGGCCCTCTCGAACATACGTTGCCGAGAGTTCACCTTGACGACGGTGCCGGTTAACCCCGGGGGCTGCGAGCCGTAGCGTTCCGGCCGGAACGTGGGTGACGCCGGTGGGCAAGAGCCACCGTTCACTCGGAGAGAAGGTCAGGATGCGGGACGCGTACCACGAGGAGCTGGATTCGATCGGCGAGGGCCTGGTCGAGATGGCCCGGCTGGTGGGCTCCGCGATCGGGCGCGCCACCACGGCGATCCTCGACGCGGATCTCAAACTGGCGGAGTCGGTGATCGCCGCCGATGCCAAGGTCGACGACCTCCAGCGGGACCTGGAGGCCCGTGCCATCGCGCTGCTGGCGCGCCAGCAGCCGGTCGCCACCGATCTGCGGATCGTGGTGACCTCCCTGCGGATGAGCGCGGACCTGGAGCGCTCCGGCGACCTCGCGCAGCACGTGGCCAAGCTGGGCAGGCTGCGGTTCCCGGAGTCCGCGGTGCCGCGCGACCTGCACGCCACGATCCTGGAGATGGGCCAGCTCGCGCAGCGCCTGATGGCCAAGGCGGGCGAGGTGATCATCACCAAGGACGTCGACCTGGCGCTCCAGCTGGAGCAGGACGACGACGCGATGGACCTGCTGCACCGCGCGCTCTTCCAGCACCTGATGGACGACCGCTGGCAGCACGGCATCGAGACGGCCGTCGACGTGACGCTGCTGGGGCGCTACTACGAGCGCTTCGCCGACCACGCGGTCTCCGTCGCCAAGCGGGTCGTCTACCTGGTCACCGGCGAGCACGCGGACGAGCTGACGCAGGGCGAGGGGCGTACGGGCGCAGTGGACGGCGCGTGACGCGGGCGCGTGCTTCTGCACGCCCCCCACACGCCCGTACATACGTACCCGAGGGGCATTGACGGCCTAAGCGGACAGCCCTTGACTGAGGTCCAGCAGACCACCTTCGAGGAGGTACCGCATATGACCCACACCCACGCCCCTGCGGCGGGCTGCACCTGTGGTCCCGGCTGCTCCTGCGGCTGCCAGAACGGCGGCTCCTGCAACTGCGGCGGCGGCTGCAGCTGACCGACCGAGGGCGCATCACTCATGAAGGGGCCTCCGGCCGGTTCTCCGTATCCGGCCGGAGGCCCTTCCTGCGCGTCGCTCACGCCAGCGGGGCGCGCATCCGCTCCTCGCTGCCCGTGAGGTAGGCGTAGACGACGACGTTCGCCTTGTAGGTGTGCGCGGCCTTGTCGTAGTCGCCGCCGCACGTGATGAGCCGGAGCTCGGCGCGGTCGGGGTCGTTCTGGTCGTGCGGCCCGTAGACCTTGTCGTCGTCCCAGTGGTCGTTCGGGACGAGCGCGACCTCCTCGACCGTGAACTCCGCCGTGGAGCCGTCGGCCCGGGAGACGTTGACCTTCTGGCCGGGCTTGATGTTGCTCAGCTCGAAGAAGACGGCCGGGGCCTGCGTGGTGTCCACATGCCCGACGAGGACGGCGACGCCCGGGCTGCCGGGCTCGGGTCCGTCCTGGTACCAGGACACGGCGTTGGCCCGCTCGTACGGGGGTGCCTCCACCCCGCCCTGGGCGTCGAGGCCGTGGCCCTCGATGGGGGCCTTGAGCCCCATGGCCTTGATGGCCAGACCCTGAGGGCCCGCCCCCGGCAGCGGTTCGTGTGCCGGGGGCAGGCCGTGCGCGGGAGGGTGGCTCTTGGCCGTGGTGCCGCCGGTCCTACGGGCCTTGACCGTGGGCTCGTCGGTGTCACCACTGCCGCACAGGCACAGGGCGAGCAGCACGGCCGCCCAGGCCACCCCTGTCAGCAGGCGCGTAGTGAAGCCACCTGTGCGCGGTTCTGACATGTCACCTGTTCACCTGTTCGCTATCCCGTCACTTGTTGGCGGCGGCCCGGCGGCGGTACCAGAACATGCCACCGGCTATGCCGGCCGTCGCTCCCGCGGCCAGGATGAGAACGGGGGTGTCGGTGCCGGACTCCGTCGAGGAGGCCATCAGCGCGGTCGCGCCGCCACCCGCGTGGGCGTGCCCGTGCGGCCGGTGCTCGCGGCCGTCGTGGTCGTGACGCCCCTCGTGGTCGTGACGGCCGTCGTGACGCCCGTCGTGGTCATGGCGCCCGTGGTCCTCGCGGCCCTCGTGGTCGTGACGCCCGTCGTGGTCGTGGCGGCCGTGGTCCTCCCGTCCGTCGTGGTCGTGACGGCCGTCGTGGTCATGGCGCCCGTGGTCCTCGCGGCCGTCGTGACGGCCGTCGTGACCCCAGCCGTCGTGGCCGTCGTGGCCCCAGCCGTCGTCGTCGCAGTCGTCGTCGCGGTCGTGACGCCCGTCGTGGCGGCCGTCGTGGTCATGACGGTCATGACCCCAGCCGTCATGGTCGTCGCACTCGTCGCAGTCACGGTCGTGGCCGGTGGCCGGTGCCGCCTTCGCGGCGGGGACGGCCAGATCGCCGAGGCTGCCCGAAGCGTAGGCAGGTGCGGCGGGCACCGCGCAGGCCGCGACCACCGCGGCGCCGCACAGAGCGGTACGGATTGAACTCATGGTGTTACCTCCTTGACAAGAGGCTCACCCGGCTACTCAGCTATCGCATCCGCACCGTGTCCATCTTGCTCCAATCGGTGACCAACTTGCTCTGCGTCACCATGGCGCTCCCATGCGAAAGGCCCCTCACCCACGGGAAACCGCGGGTGAGGGGCCTTACGCGGGGGGCGTTACTTCTTCTTGCCCTGGTTCTTCACGGCCTCGATGGCGGCCTTGGCGGCCTCCGGGTCGAGGTAGGTGCCGCCCGGCTTGACGGGACGGAAGTCGGCGTCGAGCTCGTAGGCGAGCGGGATGCCGGTCGGGATGTTCAGGCCCGCGATGTCGGCGTCGGAGATGCCGTCGAGGTGCTTGACCAGGGCGCGGAGGCTGTTGCCGTGCGCGGCGACGAGGACCGTGCGGCCCGCCAGCAGGTCCGGGACGATGCCGTCGTACCAGTACGGCAGCATGCGCGCGACGACGTCCTTGAGGCACTCGGTGCGCGGGCGCAGCTCGCTCGGGATGGAGGCGTAGCGCGGGTCGTCGCTCTGCGAGAATTCGGTGCCGTCCTCGAGGGCGGGCGGCGGGGTGTCGTACGAACGGCGCCAGAGCATGAACTGCTCCTCGCCGAACTCGGCCAGGGTCTGGGCCTTGTCCTTGCCCTGGAGGGCGCCGTAGTGGCGCTCGTTCAGCCGCCAGGAGCGGTGGACCGGGATCCAGTGGCGGTCGGCGGCCTCCAGCGCGAGCTGCGCGGTGCGGATGGCGCGCTTCTGCAGGGAGGTGTGGACCACGTCGGGGAGCAGGCCGGCGTCCTTGAGCAGCTCACCGCCCCGGACCGCCTCCTTCTCGCCCTTCTCGTTCAGGTTGACGTCCACCCAGCCGGTGAACAGGTTCTTGGCGTTCCACTCGCTCTCGCCGTGGCGGAGGAGGATCAGCTTGTACGGTGCGTCGGCCATGCACATGAGCGTAATCGACGGTGGGGGTAGCGCCGCCCGCCGTGCCCGTGGTAGGGGTGGCCGACGCCGCCGACACGGCGGCTGACATGGCGGCTGACATGGCGGCTGACATGGCGGTTGACGCGGCGGCTGACATGGCGGATTGACGGCGGCCGTCAATCCAGTGGCGCCCGGAACGCCCTCCTGAGTAAGTTGCGTTGATCGCAGGAGACACTTACACAGCGGGGGTCGGGGAATGTCCGTAGCGAGCGTCAGACGCGCCGCGCGAGAGAGCGTGTCGGGGCTGCCCCGGGAGTTCTGGTGGCTGTGGACCACGACACTGATCAACCGGCTCGGGATCTTCGTCTCGATCTTCCTGACCCTCTACCTGACCGTGGACCAGGGCTACTCCGCCTCGTACGCGGGGCTGGTGGCCGCGCTGCACGGGCTCGGCAGCGTCGTCTCCTCGCTCGGCGCGGGCGTGATGACCGACCGCCTCGGACGCAGACCCACCCTGCTGATCGCCCAGACGTCCAACGCCCTGTCGGTGGCGCTGCTGGCCTTCGTCCAGGGCCAGGTGGCCATCGCGGCCGTCGCCTTCCTGGTGGGCATGGCGAGCAACGCCTCGCGCCCCGCCGTCTCGGCCATGATGGCGGACATCGTGCCCACGGCGGACCGGGTGCGGGCCTTCTCCCTCAACTACTGGGCCATCAACCTCGGTTACGCGCTCTCCTCGGTGGCGGCGGGTCTCATCGCCCAGTACAGCTACCGGGCGGGGTTCCTGATCGAGGCGGCGATGACCCTGGTGTGCGCCCTCGTCGTCTTCGCCAAGCTGCCGGAGTCCCGGCCCACGGCCGGCCCGGCCGGCCCGGCCGCCGCGAAGGACACCCCGTCGGTCAGCCTGGGCACGGTCCTGCGCGACGGGCGCTTCATGGGCGTCGTCGGGCTGTCCTTCCTGCTCGCCGTGATCTTCCTCCAGTCCTCGGTGGCACTGCCCGTGGCGATGTCCAGGAGCGGCTTCTCGACCAGCGACTACGGGCTGACCATGGCCGTCAACGGTGTCCTGATCGTGGCCCTGCAGATCCCCGTGACCCGCTTCATCGAGCACCGCGACCCGCGCCGCCTGCTCATCGCCTCCGCGCTGCTGGCGGGCTACGGAATGGCGCTCACCGCCTTCGCCGGCTCGGTCGCGCTCTTTATGCTGACCGTGGCCGTCTGGACGCTCGCGGAGATCGTCAACTCCCCCACCCAGATGGGCCTCGTCGTCCGCCTCTCCCCCGTCGAGGGCCGCGGCCGCTACCAGGGCATGTTCACACTGTCCTGGTCGGCCGCGGCACTGCTGGCCCCCCTGACGAGCGGCTGGGTCATCGACACCTTCGGCCCGCGAACGCTGTGGGCGGGGTGCGCGGCAGTGGGCACGGTGGCGGCCCTGGGCTACTGGCTCCTGATGCGGAGCCTCCCCGCGGAGGACCAGGGCCCGTCAGGGGCGCGGGGAACCGCGCGACCGGCCACGACGCGACCCGCGGACGCGCGCCGAGCGCAAGCCGCGCCCCAGTAGGCGCACCCGGCCACCGGCCCGCAGCCGCACGCCGAGCGCAGGAAGCCCTCCGTAGGCGCACCCAAGGCGACCACCGCCCCGGTCACTTATCCGCAGTCAGCTTGCCCCCAACACCCCAGCTGTCCGTCGGCACCTCGTGGATCCACACCTGCACACTCTCCGCAGGTATCTGATACGCGTCCACGAACGAGTCGGTGATCCGCTGGACGAGCTCCCGCTTGAGCTCGGTGCTGCGCGGACCCTGGTGGACGGTGACGACGGGCATGGCCGTACTCCCTTGTGCGAGGCGGCGTCCCCGGCCTTTCCGGGGCGCTCACCGGCATGTCCCCAGTCCATCGCTCCGGCGGGCGCGCACCAAGAAGCAGTCCGCACTCGCAGCGATCACGGACGCAGATCGTCGCCCGCCGGCCGGCACGCCTCGACGAGGAGGGAGAGCTCGGGGGACATGACCTCCGGGCGTACGGCAAGCCCCGTGGGCAGGCGCAGCCCGGAGCCACGGAAGGGCAGGAACGCCACGCGCGTGGTGCGGAGCTGGTCCGCGTGCGCGGCGTAGGCGACGGTCCACGTCGGCTCCCCACTGCCGATCCCGGCGAGGGTGTCCTGGAGGGTGTGCGAGAGCGGCCCGGGCACGGGCTCGAAACCGGCGTCGTGGCAGGCGGTGACGACGAGGTCGACCAGGGCCGGGATGTCGCGCCGGGGCGGGAGCCGCAGCGGCAGGGCGGCCAGATCGGCCAGGGCGACGTCCGGCGCGTCCGCGAGCGGGTGGGCGGACGGCAGCACGGCCACCAGGGGATCACGCCACACGGGAACGACCCGCAGGCCGGGCGCCGTCATGCCGCCCCGTACGAAGGCCGCGTCCAGGTCCCCGGACGCCACCATCTCGGTCCGCTGCCGCGCGGGGGCGGAGACCAGCTCCACGGGGACGTCGGGCGCGGTGGCCGCGAACACGTCCAGCAGCCGGTCCAGATGGGCGCCGAGCCCGGCGCTGGTCCCGAGCCGCAGCGCGCGGGCCGCCCGCCCGGCGAACCCGGCGACGGCGGCACGGGCCCGTTCCTCCGCCACGAGCAGCTCGCGTGCCGCGGGCAGGAACCGCGCCCCTGCCCCGGTCAGCCGCACGTGCCGGGGCGACCGGTCGAAGAGTTCGACGCCGAGCTCCCGCTCCAGCCGCCGCACCTGCTGACTGACGGCGGACTGCACGATGTGCAACCGCTCCGCGGCCCGCCCGAAGTGCAACTCCTCGGCGACCACGACGAAGTACCGAACTTGGCGTATTTCCACGGGGGACACTCTAGGAAGGCGGTGCCCCCCATAAGGGGCGCGGGGAACTGCGCGACAAGCCACGACGCGACCCGCAGCCGCGCGCCAAGCGCAGAGGCACCCCCGTAGGCGCCCCGGTCAGCCGCGCGGCCGTAGGCGCCCCGCTCAGCCGCGCGGCGCCAACACCTCCCACCGCACCGTGAGCTCCCCCTGCCGCCACCGCGTCACCCCGTCCGTGACCGGCCAGTCCGCACGCAGCGCCGTCGCGGTGCGTATCCAGCGCTGGCGCGCGCTGAGCGCCGAGTACGGGGCCGCCGCCGCCCACGCCCGGTCGAAGTCGCGCAGGAAGGCGTGCACGGGCTCGCCGGGGACGTTCCGGTGGATGAGTGCCTTCGGCAGGCGCTCGGCCAGGTCCGACGGCGTGTCCAGCGAGCCGAGCCGGGCCGCGAAGGTGATCGTGCGCGGCCCCTCCGGGCCGAGGGCGACCCACACGTGCCGCCGCCCTATCTCGTCGCACGTGCCCTCGACGAGCAGCCCACCCGGCGCGAGCCGCGCGCACAGCCGCTCCCACACGGCGACGACCTCGTCCTCGTCGTACTGCCGCAGCACGTTCGCGGCCCGTATCAGCGCGGGACGCCGCCCGGGGGCCAGCGGCACCTCGAAGCCGCCGTGCGCGAAGGACAGCCCGTCCCGCTCGTAGGGCTTCGCGGCCGCGACGCGGGCGGGGTCTATCTCCACCCCGACGACCTCCGCCGCCGGGCAGACGGTGCGCAGGCGGCCGAGCAGCTCGACCGCCGTCCAGGGCGCCGCGCCGTAGCCGAGGTCGACGGCTATGGGGGCGTCGCCGCGCCGCAGGGCGGCACCGTGGGTATGAGCTATCCAGCGGTCCATGCGGCGCAGCCGGTTCGGATTGGTCGTCCCGCGGGTGGCCGTCCCTATGGGACGGCTGCTGGGGCGGGAAACGGTACGGCTGGCCACTCATCAACCTTATGCCCGCCCCGGGTCACACTTTGGTAAAGGGGAAATGGGAGAGTGCCTCCGGAGTGTTGCACCCGTGTAACGCGCTGATGCCCCGAAAGCGGACGGAGGACCCGTACGGTGAGCCAGTACGCATCCAGGCTCGGCGCCCGCCGCGGCCGCGCGCTCGGCAGTCTCGCCCATACGCCCCTCCGCCGTATCGGCGCCGCGCGGCGGCCCCGCCGCATCGCGATGCTCAGCGTGCACACGTCGCCGCTGCACCAGCCGGGCACGGGCGACGCGGGCGGCATGAACGTCTACATCGTGGAGCTCGCGAAGCGGCTCGCCGCGATCGGCATCGAGGTCGAGATATTCACCCGGGCGACCACGGGGGCCCTGCCGCCCTCCGTGGAGCTGGCCCCGGGCGTGCTCGTACGGCACATCGACGCCGGGCCGTACGAGGGCCTGGCGAAGGAGGAGCTGCCCGCGCAGCTGTGCGCCTTCACGCACGGCGTGATGCAGGCCTGGGCAGACCACCGGCCCGGCCACTACGACCTCGTGCACTCCCACTACTGGCTCTCCGGCCACGTCGGCTGGCTCGCGGCCGAGCGCTGGGGCGTGCCGCTCGTGCACGCCATGCACACCATGGCCAAGGTCAAGAACGCCTCGCTCGCCGCGGGCGACACCCCCGAACCCGCCGCCCGGGTGATCGGCGAGACCCAGATCGTCCGGGCCGCCGACCGGCTGATCGCCAACACGGACGGTGAGGCGGAAGAGCTCATCCGGTTCTACGACGCCGAGCCCGGCAAGGTCGCCGTCGTGCACCCCGGCGTGAACCTGGAGCGCTTCACCCCGGCCGACGGGCGCGCCGCCGCGCGCGAACGGCTCGGACTGCCCGCCGACGCGCTCGTCCCGCTCTTCGCCGGACGTATCCAGCCGCTGAAGGCCCCCGACGTCCTGCTGCGCGCGGTCGCCCACCTGCTGGACGAGCGGCCGGACCTCCGCACCCGCCTGGTCGTCCCCGTCGTCGGCGGCCCCAGCGGCAGCGGCCTCGCCAAGCCCGAGGAGCTGCACAAGCTGGCCGCCAAGCTCGGCATCACCGACGTCGTACGGTTCCGCCCGCCGGTCGGCCAGGAACAGCTCGCCGACTGGTACCGCGCCGCGTCCGTCCTGGTGATGCCCTCGCACAGCGAGTCCTTCGGCCTCGTCGCCGCCGAGGCCCAGGCGTGCGGCACGCCGGTGCTCGCGGCAGCCGTGGGCGGCCTGCCGGTGGCCGTACGGGACGGCGTCAGCGGCTTCCTCGTCGCGGGCCACGACCCCGCCGACTACGCGCGCGTGCTGCGCCGTTTCGCGGATGAGCCGACACTGACGACGACGATGGGCGACGCCGCCGCACAGCACGCGCGCTCCTTCGGCTGGGACGCCACCGCGGCGGCGACCGCCGACGTGTACACCGCGGCGATCCAGGAACGGCGGCGTCGCCTACGCTCGTCGCATGTCTGACGCGAAATCCGTCATCGAGCAGACGTTCCGCGAGGCCGGGCTCGAATGGGAGAGCCCGGCCGACGGCACGTACGTGGTCAAACTCCCGGGCACCCACAAGCTCTCGACCACCGTCTCCCTGGTCGTCGGCAAGCACTCGCTCTCCGTCAACGCCTTCGTCGTACGCCGCCCGGACGAGAACCACGAGGCCGTCCACCGCTGGCTCCTGGAGCGCAACACGCGCCTCTACGGCGTCGCCTACGCCACCGACCGCCTCGGCGACATCTACCTCGTCGGCCGCCTGCCCCTCGCGGCCGTCACGCCCGACGAGATCGACCGCATCCTGGGCACCGTCCTCGAAAACGCGGACGGCAGCTTCAACACACTCCTGGAAATGGGCTTCGCGAGCGCGATCCGCAAGGAGTACGCGTGGCGTACGGCGCGCGGCGAATCCACCCGCAACCTCGAGGCGTTCACGCGCCTGACAGGCGCGTCGGACACGTAGCCCCTACTGGGGCCGCGCCTACCGGGGGTGCGGTTTGCGCTCCGCGCGCGGGTGCGCCCCCGGTGGGGGCTTGTCGCGCAGTTCCCCGCGCCCCTAAAAGCCGCCCACGAGCTCGGTCGCCCTTGCCCGTCCGGCGGCTGCGGACCGTGCGTGGTTGCTCGCGCAGTTCCCCGCGCCCCTGACGGGGCACCCCCCGGACGCGCGGAGAGCCGACAGCGGACGCAAGACACCCCCTACCGGCAGCCGACGTCCGGTGGAGGGGGCGG
>NZ_JAINFC010000250.1 GCF_020740835.1 Streptomyces sp. UNOC14_S4 | reverse complement strand
TCCCTGGAGGACTGGCACCGGGTCGCGCAGTGGGCCGCCGACGAAGGCTGGAACCCCGGCACCGGTGACCTGCCCTGCTTCCACCCCACCGACCCCGACGGCTTCTTCATCGGCCGCCTCGGCGACACGGTGGTCTCGGCCGTCTCGATCGTCACGTACTCCCCGGAGTACGCGTTCCTCGGCTACTACCTGGTCCACCCCGACCACCGCGGACAGGGACTGGGCCTCGCCACCTGGCGCGCCGCCTTCCCGCACGCGGGCACCCGCACCGTCGGCCTCGACGCGGTGCCCGCTCAGCAGGCCACCTACGGGCGCGCCGGCTTCACCCCCGCCTACACCACCGTCCGCTACGCGGGCCGCCCCGAGGGCACCGCGGCCCGGGCGGCGGACGTCGTGCCCGTCACCGAGGAGCACCTCGACGCCGTCGCCGGCTACGACCGCGCGTGCTTCCCCGCCGACCGGCGGGCCTTCGTCACGCGCTGGCTGCGGGCCGAGCACCACACCGCGTACGTCCACCTGCGCGACGGGGCCGTCGCCGGGTACGGGGTGATCCGGCCCGCCCGCGACGGCAAGCGGATCGGCCCCCTGTTCGCCGACTCCCCGGAGGGCGCGGCGGCCCTGTTCGACGCCCTCGCCGCCCACGTCGGGCCGGGAGAGGAGGCCGCCGTCGACATCCCCGAGCCCCACCGCGCGGCCACCGCCCTCGCCGAGTCCCGCGGCCTCACCCCGCGCTCCCACACCGTGCGCATGTACACCGGCCCCGTGCCCCCGGCCGACGAGGGCCGCTCCTTCGGCGTCACCACCCTCGAACTGGGCTGACGGCCGACGGCTCGACGCCGCCCCGACGTGCTCACCGCGATGGCCGCGGGCCGGGCGGGCGGCAAGTCCGTCATCGGCTTCGGCTGACCCGACGTCACCGCACGACTCCGAGGAGACCTGAGGAGAGCAGCATGGCCGTCGTTCTCATCACCGGCGCGGACAGCGGCCCCATCGTCCACGTCGGCTCGGTCACCTCCGAGATCATCAGCCCGTTCCAGGGCCCGTACGTCGCGGCCGAGGCCGCCGAGGACCGGCCCGCCGAGATCACGTTCTACGAGAACTCCGCGTTCGGCATCGACGCGGCCGTCGTCCGGCCCGGGGCGTACACCAGCGGCACCGACCACTTCGCCGGGGCACGGCACCCCGACGACACCGCGAGTCGTCTGCGGGCGCGTCGTGGCTGATCGCGCAGTTCCCCGCGCCCCTTACGAGGCGCGGGGAACTGCGCTGGACTTCGACAGGACCGACCAGGGCGGCACACCGCGTATCGCGGGTTCCTGTCCCCTCACCGGCCGACCGGGAAGAATCCCGAGCGGATTCCACGACCGCGCACACCGCGCACACCGCGCACACCGCGCACACCGCGCACACCGGGAACCCGGGAACCCCGGGAACAAGGAGGCCGCTTCCGTGTCGGACCGTCAGCCGGTGGGAGAGACCGTCACACCGACCGTGCTCGCGCAGGAGCGCCGCCTGCACCGGGACCTCGGGTTCTGGGGGCTCACCGCGATCGGCTTCTCGAACATCGTCGGCTCCGGCTGGCTCTTCGCCGCCATGTACGCGGCGCGCACGGCCGGGCCCGCGGCGCTGCTCTCCTGGATCGGCGCGGGCGTGCTGTGCGCACTCGTCGCCCTGGTGATGATCGAGCTCGGCGCGTCCCGCCCGGAGGGCGGCGGCACGGTCCGCTGGCCGCTGTACGCGAGCGGCAGGCTGGCCGGGACGCTCATCGGCTGGTCGGTGCTGCTCTCGGTGGGCGGCACCGCCGCCGAGATCACCGCGATCATGCAGTACGCCGACCACTACCTCCCGGACATCTACCGCGGCGGCTCGCTCACCGCCTTCGGCCTGGGCATCGCCGTGGCCCTGAGCGTCCTGCTGACGGCGCTGAACTGGTTCACGGTCCGGGCGTTCGCCCGCCTGAACACCCTGGTCTCCGTCTTCAAGATCGCCGTGCCGGTCGTCACCGTGATCGCCCTGTTCGCCGCGGGCGGCCATGCCGGACGCCTGACCGACCACGGCGGCTTCGCCCCCTACGGCTACGCGGCCTGTCTGTCCGCCCTCGCGGGCGGCGGAATCGTCTACTCCGTCAATGGCTTCCAGGCGCCGCTGGACTTCTCCGGCGAGACCCGCGACCCCCGCCGCACGATCCCCGGGTCCGTCCTCGCGGGCATCGGCCTGGCCGTCCTGATGTATCTGGCCCTGCAACTGGCCTTCCTCTTCACCGTCCCCGAGCACCTGCTCGGCCATGGCTGGCAGGGCGTCGACTTCGAGTCGCCCTTCGGCCAGCTCGCCCTGATCCTCAACCTGCACTGGCTGTCGAGCCTGCTGTACGCGGACGCCGTGGTCTCGCCCGGCGGCTCGGCCTACGTCGGCGTGGCCATCGACGCGCGGCACACCTACGCACTCGCCAAGAACCGCACCATCCCACGGGCTTTCATGCGGGTCGACCCGCGCACCGGCATCCCGCACCGGGCTCTGCTCCTCAACCTCGCCGTGATCGTGGTCTTCCTGCTGCCTTTCGGCGGCTGGCAGCACATCGTCAGTGTCATGGGCGACATGTATCTGCTGATCTATGCCGCCGCCGCGGTCGCCGCCGCCGTCTTCCGGGCCGACCCGGAGGGCGGCGGCACGGCCGGGTGGGTGCCGGGGCTGCGCTGGATCGCCCCCGTCGCGTTCGTGGTCTCCAGCGAGTTCGTCTACTGGTCGGGCTGGCACGACCTGCGCCTCGCCCTGCCCCTGGTCCTCGGCGGCCTGCTGCTCTTCCTCGTCATGCGCGACACCGACGACGCCCCGCTCCTGGCCGAACTGCGTACGGGCGCCTGGCTGGTCGTCCACCTCGCCGCGCTGACCGTCCTGTCCTGGCTCGGCACCTTCAAGGGCTCCGGCCGCCTGCCCGCCCCCTACGACTCGCTCACCGTGGCCGTCGTGAGCCTGGCCGTCTTCTTCTGGGCGGTGCGGTCCGGGGTGGGGCACCAGCGCGACACCCGCGCGCGGGGGCTCTCGACCACCTGAGCACTATAGGCAGCCACCGTGGGGCTGGTGGAGGCCCTTCGGTCAGCAGCTCGCACATTCTCGCGCGTACGTGCGATTCACTGCTCGTGCGTGGAGCCGATTGTCTTGATCGTTTCCCATTTGTTTCCCAGTCCTGAGAGGACGGGATCATCCTCACCACCCGATCGCGACTCGGGACAGGTGAGGATGGCCACTTGCCTAAGCCCTTGGGATGCGGCGACGGTGAGCGGCGGTCAAGCGGTGAGCGGCGGACTCGTCGGGCCGCTCGGCATCCACTCGCTATCGGCAGGTGAGGGCGGTCGAATGCGGCTGGTCCGGGTGCGGAAGACGCCGACAGCGGCCCTGGCCGACCGGTGCCGAGGGCGCCATGGTGTCGAGCAGGCGTACTCGGTCGTCGGCCTGCCGCTCGCCGTGAGCGTGAGTAGAGCCATGCGCCCGTGCAGGGGGGTGCCTTGAGGCTATGTGCGTGTGAACCACCCGGTCAGGGCGAGCATGGCGCTCTCGAAACGGGCTGGCCAATCCGCTTGGCGATCAACGGCAGAACATCCTGCGCCCGAGTCGTATGCCCGTGTTCCATCAGCTCACCAACTCCCGTTCGCCGAGGGGGACCAGCAGCTCGTCGGGGCCCGAGAGCCCGTGCTCCGCCGTGTACGCCGCGAGCTCGTCGAAGGATGCGAACGGGCCACCGCGCGCCCTGCCCGGTGGTCCAGCTTCAGAGTCAGCAGTGGCGAGCTGGTCGGTGAGGACACGGATCTGCTCGTCGATGGCATCGATGCTCGGCACCTCCATCCGCGCAGGAGCGCCCAGCCCGAGGAGCCGGCACCGGCGATCATTGAAGCCCCGTCAACTTGGTTCTCGCTGGTCAAGAGGGCTGGTGTGCTGCTGCCGAGGGGCCTCGGGCCGGTGGCGGGTGGTAGCCCGCCGTCTTGATCGTCGGGCAGTGGTCACGGGTGGTCTGTCCGTTTCCAGGTCGCGGGGCAGAGCGGGTTCGCAGGCTCGCGGGATGACGGAGATCAGCGAAGCCGCCGAACGCGTCGCCGCCCGCCGGGCCGAACTCGACATGGATTCAGCTCCGGGCCCAGTCCAGGGATTTGCGCTGTTCAAAGGGGTGAAGGACGCCACTGTCGAGTGGGTAATCGAGATCCACGAGAAGACCTGCAAGCCATGTGCCCAACAGCTTGTCACGCTGCGTGGATCAGCGGCTGACGGTCGCAGGCCACCGAGTGAACTGGGTGCGATTCCTTGACACTCTTCGATCTTGAATGCATCGTTGCCGAGTGGGTTGTCGGCATGTGATCCGTTACGGCACTTGCGTGCAGCCGCGGAGCACGTACCCGGTCAGCGAGATGAGGAGTGGTGCATCGTGGACAGCTCGAGATCGGTTGCTGTGGCGCAAATCGGTTGTGTGCCAGGTGATATCGGTGCAAACCTACGGCGGATAACGGAAACGGCCGAGGCGGCGGCGAGCGCGGGGGTCGAGCTGATCGTATTTCCCGAATGCGGCCTGACGGGTTATTTATTCGATTCTCGCGGCGAAGCCGAGGCCGTCGCCATCGCGGCCGACGGTCCCGAACTGGCAACAGTCGCCGAACTCTCGGCCCGGCTGAATCTACATCTGGTTGTCGGTGCTCTCGAGAAGGACGGTGACGGCCTGTACAACTCGGCGTTCGTCATCGGCCCCGAGGGGCACGCCGGGGTCCACCGCAAAGCTCACTTGCCGCCGCTGGGGGCGGATCGGTTCGTGGACGAACCTCCCGCGTCGGGTGTCTCGGTCTTCGACACGCCATTGGGGCGCTTGGGCGTGATGATCTGCTATGAAACGAGATTCCCCGAAATTGCTCGCACGCTTGCACTTTCCGGTGCGGACATCATCGCGGTGCCCACTGTCTGGTCGGTGCAGTCGCGCATTCTGGCCGAGCATTTCGTGCGGGTACGCGCGGCCGAGAACCTGGTCCATCTGTTGGTGGCGAATCGGCCCGACAGTGAAAAGACAACGGACTTTCTCGGATTCAGCCAGATCGTCGCACCCGATGGCGAAGTCCTCGCTGTTCAGCAAGCCCGGTGTGAGGAAGTGCTGACGGCTCGGATCGATCTCGACCGTTTCCGTGGCAAACGCCTCGTCTCCGACGACGGAGTGTCGATTGCCCCGCTCGAGGACAGGCGGCCGAGCACCTACGCCCTCTGACCCCGCAGCGCAGGTCCGACCGGCTCGGTGTGTCAAGCCCCGGGTTTTGTGGAGAGTGAGTTAGCTGGTTTTCTGGAGTGACGCAGGGGGTTCGGCCGCGTAGGGGGCGGCCTCATGCTCGGCGGGGGTGAGCGTGGTCGAGGCTGGCGGCGACCTGCCAGCCGACGGCCATGCGGGAGAAGACGTCGATGACGAAGGCCGCGTAGACCCGGCCGGAGAAGGTCTTGATGTATGGCGGCAAGGGCTGTTGGGAGCTGAGCGGGTTGTGACGCGGGTGGTTCATAGGTCAGAAGTGCCCGATAGACGCGGTCCGAGATACGGCGCTTGAGGAGGCGGAGGGCCTCCTTGACCGTCTTGCCCGCCGCGAGCTGTCTGGCGTAGTAGGCAGCGCCTTCTCCGTCGCCGCCTGTCTGGGTGACCGCGGTCATGTGGAGGGTGCTGTTGACAGTGCGATTTCCGCCCCGGTTGAGCCGGACGCGGACCTTGTTCGAGGACCACACCGGAATCGGTGCCGTGCCGTTGAAGTGCGCAAAGGCGCCTTTGGACTTGAACCGGGCGGCTCCGGCGGTCTCGCCGAGGATGGCTGCGGCACCGAGCACGCCACAGCCCGGGATGGCCAGCAGGTGCGGCGCGAGCTGCTGCACGCGGGCGAGTTCGTGCGCACCAGGTGACCACGGTGAGCCCAGACCCGAATGACCCCGGGCGTCACGCCGGCGGCTGGCTGCCTCGGCAGTGGTCCAGAGGGTGGTGTGAAGGTCGCCGCCGAGGTCCAGCAATGAGTCCTCCGCGCAGCGGAAATGCGAAACCCCGGAGGTGCGAGACTCCGGCGGTGCGAGACTCCGGGGCGAGAGATCGACGGCACACGTGCGCCTGCCGATCAAGTCACGCGTAACGCGAGTGACTGGTCAAGCAGCCGGGTTCTGCCGGTACTCGGCGGCCAACACTTGGGTATGTGCGGCGTACTCGTCGGGGGTGAGCAGGATGCCGCATTCGATGTTGCGGCATTCGATGTAGGCATCGCCGTAGTCCCGGAAAAGGGTCAGTATCTCGCACCTGGGACAGGGAGCATGGTGGTGCGTGGGCCGGGAATCGCGGCCGGTGAAACGGAGGACGGCCGTATACCAGGCATGGATCTGCGCTGCGGGGTTCGCGGAGATCCGGTCGTGTGGCTCGGCCGTCGTTGGGTGTTCGGCCAGTGCCCAGTCCAGGTGCGCGGCTATGGATCGCACCGTCCGGGTGACGGCACCGCCCTCGCTGCCGCCAGGGCGGCGGGCACCGAGCCCGCGAAGAGCACGAGGGCCGTCTTCCAGGTCGAGCAGGTCGCCGACGATGTGGTCAGTGGGGAGCCGGGACGCCTCGCCGGGCCACCGCGGACTGGTCGGCGACCGGCCGATGGTGCCGGCCTTCGGCCCACGGCTGCCGTGGAGTGCCTCCAGCCGGACGGCCGGCTGCCAGGAGCTCGGGGAGGGAAAGCAGCTCGGCGAGATCCGGGGCACGGAGTGAGGGCGGGCACGGGGCCTCCCGACGGCACATGAGGAGTCGGGTGCAGCTCCGGTGCAGGGACTGTCCGAGCTGGGGAGGTGCTGAGGCTGTCGGTGCCGACGGTCTGCTGTCTCCTGCCGTTGCGGCAGGACTTCGGGGGCAACCATGGGCTCGTCGGTCGAGGCACTGGAACATCGGGAGTCGGCAGTCCGTGCCCGGGTGGAGGAACTCCAGGGACAGATAAGGCACCCAGGCTGCAGGCCGCCGCGGCCGAGAGCTGGGGAAACTTCAGGACAGGTGTCACACGTGTCAGACAGGATAGATTTCAAAACGGTGCAGTACGGCCTGCAGGGGCCCGGGCCCCAGTTTGAGCAGCCCGTGGAACGGGGCGTCGAGCGCCCAGATCATCCACAGCAGAATCGCGAGCAGCGCAGTGATCGCGACCAGCATGCCGCTGTGCGTCCGCGTTCCTGAGTGCTCCAGTGCCAGGGAGAATCCGACAGTGAGGACTCCACCCAGGATGAGCACCAACCAGAGGACCGGCGGGACGATGCCCGACATGGAGTCGAGGCGCAGGCGCCTGCTGTCGGCGATCTGCTCCACATCAGTGAGTATCAGCTGAGCGGCATTCTGCTGCCCCCCGCTGCCCGCATCGTATGCCTGGACCTGCTCCCGAAGCTTGACGAGCAAATCCCAGGCCTTGGCGCTGTCGTGCCCACCACTCATTTTCGGCCACTCGTCGTCGACCAACGTACGCGCGTAGCTCTGCGCGCTGCGCGCGATCTGCTCTCGCTGAGGTCCTGGGATATTGCGGTTCGTGAAATACAGCCGGGCCACCGCGTTGGCCTCTGCGTAGGTGTTGTTGCGCGCCTGGGTCTGGTTGTCCCACACCGCGACGACGACGAAGGCCAGGAACACCCCGTAGAGCACGGCCACCATGCCCAACAGGACACCGACGGATTCCCGCCCTTGCTGTCCGCGGGCCACTGCAGGCACAGAACGGCGCGTCTTGTGTGTGGCCCATGCAGTGACCACCATGGGCACACCCACGATCAGTGAAATGATGAGATAGGGCGGCACAGGCTGACTCATTCCATGAGGTAGGGCGCCCCAACCAACAGAATCAGTTTGACCAGATCCACACTCAGGCCGCAAGGGCCTCTACATGCTCCTTGAGTATGGCGATCGGCGAGGTGACCGCGGACGGCTCCCACACATCCACGTGGAACAGGGGGAGCCCATCGTCCGCGGCTGCTTCCACGCCCACCACGTCCGCCGCGCACTCCTGTAGGCAATCGGATTGTTTCAGCTCGACAGTCGGCTGTCCGCGGTGAAAAGTGAGGCTGCCCCGGTGAGGCCGACGCGGAGGAGGCCAGGACGGCCACCGGCAGGCAACGGGCGGTGCGTCCTCTCACCCGGACGACAGGGGTGTGACCGCGGTGGGTCGGCCTGGCACGCTGTCACCTCCCCGTCGGCGGTCGAGCGGGGCGGCCGACATCCGCGACGGCGTCGATGCACCTGTCGATCTGGGCGTCGTCGATGAAGTAGTGGGGTGACGCGCGGACGATGCTGCTCAGACCGCGCCGGGTCATGTCCAGTAGCGTGGACGGGCGGCGGCTCACGTTCACTGTGACGCCTTGGCCGGCCAGCACGTCCCGGACCCGGGCGCTGTCAGTCCCTTCGACGGTGAAGGTGACGATGCCGCATCGGTCCACGCCGAGGTCGTGGACGACCACACCGGCCAGTCCGGCCAGTCCGGCGCGCAACCGGGCTGCCCTGGCCCTGACGGCGGCCTCGATCTCCCCGACGCCGAGACGCAGGGCGTAACGGACCGCGCGGATAAGGCCGAGGCGCTGCGCGATCCCGGCCTCCCAGAGCTCGAATGCCTGGGCGTCCGTACGCAGGCGGTACTGCCCCGGGCCGCACCATCTGCCACCGCGCAGGTCCGCCAGGCGGGGCCGCAGGAGTCCCGCGGCGCGATCCCGCACGATGAGGGCGCCGGTACCCCGAGGTCCGCGCAGCCACTTGCGCCCCGTGAAGGTGACGATGTCCGCGTCGAGTTCGGTGGCGTCGAGGCGCAGTTGCCCGGCGGACTGGCACGCATCGAGGATGAGCAACGCGCCGACCGCGTGCGCGGCGTCGGCGACCCGGCGGACCGCGTTGACGACACCGCCGTTGGTCGGCACATGCACCAGCGAGACGAGCTTGACGCGCTCGTCGAGCATCTCCTCCAGAGCCGCGGTCGAGAACACTCCGGCCCGGTCCGAGGGGACGACCTCTACGGTCGCCCCGACCGCCTCGGCCCGCATCAGCAGCGGGACGGCGTTGCCCGCGTATTCGACCTCACCGATGAGAATGCGGTCCCCGGCCGCCAGCGGCACCGCGTCGAACGCCGCCGACCAGGATCTTGTGGCACTGTCGGTGAACGCGACCTGGTCCGGGCGGCAGCCCAAGAGCTCCGCGACCACGCCGTATCCGGCGTCGAGGTCGGCCCGGCGCTCCTCGGCGGCCCGATATCCGCCGATCTCGGCTTCACGCCGCAGGTGCCCGACGACCTCGTCGAGCACCTGGCGAGGCATCAGCGAAGACCCTGCACTGTCCAGGAACACCTGGTCCGCACTGCCAAGGGTATCCGCGCGGACCTCCTCGGAGTCGATCACAGAGGCGGATTGTGGCGGCCCTTCGGGCAATCGTCAAGAAGTGCGGATCGGATGGCGTGGGGACTCGCACACCCCTTCGCGAGGCGCGCCAACCCGGGTCCGGTCCAGAGGCGTTGAGCATTGCCAGCAGATCCTCATAATTGGTAGACTATGCCCTAACTAGGGTATAAGTTCCCGCGACCATCGGAAAGCCAGGGCGCGCATCCGCTTTCGGTCGATCCGGCGATTCAGATCCGGCGCGCAATGGTGTGCGGTGCCGAGCGGGTTCGGCGCTTGGACGACTGCGCCCGACCGGTTCCGGCAGTGACGGGACGCCGGGGGCTTCTCGGCGCTTCTGAAGGGGGGATCGCGGAGGACTCGGGGCGGGGTGAGGTGGGCTTCCCCCCCTGGTCAGCATGGATTCCACTACCGCCCGGCCCCACCATGATGCTGCCGGGACGCACCTCGGCCAAGGCCTCGTGGTCTCCTCGGAGAAGACGGCCGCCGAAGAGGAGAGAGGCCGGGCCCGCAGTTCACCCCGGTCTTCGGGAAAGCCCGGGTGCCCGGCCGACCGCCCCAGCCCGGCCCGACGCTGCTGTCGGCGACAAGGCCCACTCGTCTCACCGTGACCACGTCCATCTGCGCAAGCGCCGCATCGAGGCGGCCATCCCGGAGAAGAAGGACCACGCCGCCGACCGCAGGCAACGGGCGGTCGGCCGGGAGCCATGACACCCGACTCTCCGAAGAGCGGAACACCGTCGAGCCCCTGATCAACAGGCTCAAGGCAGGGAGAGGCATCGCCGCCCGCTACGCCGAGGTGCCCAAGGGCCACCTCGCCGGAGTCCACCTGCGCGGCTCGATCAACTGGGCCCAGAAGCGCGCGCGGACCGCGCCTCGACCGAAACCGGATACGCACCCTAGGAGTTTTTGCGTGTCATCAGAAAGCTGCGAACACGGACGTGGGCACATCGTCGACTCCCGCTTCTTCGGGGACGGGTACGGCACCGACGCGAGCCGACGGATCTTCTGCGACGTGTGCCGGTTCCAGCGCTGGCTGCGAGTCGAGGCTGTGCTCGCGTTGAGCCAGGGCGAACTGGGACTGATCCCACAAGCCGCGGCGGACCGGATCGCGGCGGCGGCCGACGTCGGCGGTCTCGATCTCGAGTGGGTGCGGACCGAGATCGTCAGGACCGGTCACTCGCTGGTCGGGCTGCTCGCCTGCGTACGACAGGCGTGCGGCCCTGAGGCCGGGCGATACCTGCACGTCGGTGCCACCACTCAGGACATCGAGGACACGGGTCAGTGCCTTGAGATGCGCGACGTCCTGGACGCGCTCGACACGCTGCTGACCCCCCTGGTGGCCGACCTGGCCC
>NZ_JAINFC010000025.1 GCF_020740835.1 Streptomyces sp. UNOC14_S4 | reverse complement strand
CCCGGCAGCCCACCCCCGTCCGGGACGGACCGCACATGGAAGACCTCCGCCGGTACGGCGAAGCGGTCGACAATCCGCCGCAACCCCATCGCGTCACCCCCGTCCGGCACCACGAGCAGCGTCCACCTCCCGTACGAGAGGAGGTCGTGCAGGCGCCTCTGCCGACCGCCCTGGAGGACGGGAAGGTCGGGCACCCGGTCGCCCGCGCGCAGCGCGCCGCCACCGCGGCGGTGGCGGTGGCGGTGGCGGCCGGAGTCGGTGGAGAGAGCGCTGGCGCGGTGGTCCCTGATGAAGTCGCTGAGGATGGCCTGTCCGCGCCGGTTCATGCGATCGCTGGCGAGCACGGCGGGGCCGACGATCCGCATCATGGCGAGGGTGGGCGCACCGGCGGGCAGCTCCAGGATGTTGCGCCGCATGTCCCGCATGACCTGCTGCGCTGTGCGGCGCTGCTCGGTGCTGTAGGTGTCGAGGAGGGCTTCCCCGGCCCAGCCGTGGTGCACGGCGGCGAGCTTCCAGCCCAGGTTGTGGGCGCCGCGCAGCCCGGTGTTGAGGCCGTGGCCGCCGACCGGGGCCCACAGGTGGGCGCTGTCGCCCACCAGCAGCGCGCGGCCCACGCGCAGCGAGGCGGCGAGCCGGTCGTGGAAGCGGGCCCGGTTGGCCCACGGCGGCTCGGTGGGCATCAGCTGCAGGGCGGGGTCGTGGGCGCAGCGGGCCACGATGTCGCGCATCTCGTCGGGGCTGGGCGGTGCCGCGATCCCGGGGTCGGGGTCGGGCAGGAAACAGAAGAAGCGGTAGCCGCCGCCGGGCCGGGAGTCGGCGATGAGGCACATGCGGTGTTCGACGAAGATGCGGGTGGTGTCGCGCTCGTCGCCGTACTTCCAGTCGACCTCGGCGTTGAGCTGCACGGCCTGGAGGTTCTCGCGGCGCTCGCCCTCGAAGGGGATGCCGAGTGCCTTGCGCACGACGCTGTGGGAGCCCTCGCAGCCCACGAGCCAGCGGCAGGCGAGGGTGCGCGCCGCCCCGTCGGGGCCACGGACGTCGACCTCGGCACCGTCCCCGCGGACACGGACGGCCACGGCCTCGGTGTCCCAGACGACGTCGGTGCCGAGCTCCCGCAGGCGCTGTACCAGCAGCGGCTCCGCCGTGTCCTGCTCGATGGAGAGCGGCCGGGGGAACGGAGTGCCGGGCGCCACCGCCTCGTGACCGCCGATGCGCCGCCCGCGCACGTACACCTCCGCCCGGGACGACTCCAGGCCCTTCGCCAGGAACGCGTCGGCGCAGCCGAGGTCGCGCAGGACCTCCAGCGCTCTCTGCCAGATCACGCTGGCGCGGGGCTCGCGCTTGGTGCTGGGCTCCTTCTCGACGACGGTCACGCCCAGGCCGTACTGCCGCAGCGCGATGGCCAGCGCGAGGCCGGTGGGACCGGCTCCGATGATCACCGCATCCTGTACGTCGCTCACGGACACCCTCCTCCCCCATTGCCCTGATTGTCAGGGTGCGGGAGGCGGTACTCAATGGGGCGCACGACCGGGTCCTGGAGCACACGAGGCCGCCGGGCGGACCGGAACGACCGGCACCCGCGGGATTCCGGCGAGACCAACGGGAAGGGCAGGGCGGCGGCCGTCAGGGCGGCACGCGCCCCGTTCGCTCGCGCGGACAATCGCGAGGGCCTCGCGCTATACCTTCCCTTGAATGAAGGTGTCCAGTTTAGCGGCCACGGCCGGTACGGCGCCACCGATTTACTCATGGAACGGCACCCTTCACCCACCACTCGCCGATACGACGGAACACCTTCACACACCACGTCGAATGACACAGCGTCAGAAAAACTGGAGTCCGCCGTCCGCGATTCGATTCATGATCACGGAGGGCGGGATTCCCTCTTCGTCCACACCCCGAAGAAGCTTTCGAGAGAGGTCCGGAACACCTCACAGAGGCGGGAATTTCACATTCCGCAGCTTGCGCAGTTTACCGCGGCCGGGCGTGAATCTCTTCTCAACTTCCTTCAACCAGAAAGCCGTTGACGGCGTCATTGTCGTCGGCAAGTATCGGAGCCGCCGATGGTCCGGCGTGCGGCGTTCCTCTGTTCACCCCAACCGACTGCTCACCCTGACCGGCACTCACAGCGAGGACATCGAATGTCCACCATCGAGATTTCCCGAGGCCCTGTCGAATACACCGTCCTAGGCGGCGACCCCGATACGGCGCCCCTCGTCCTCCTCCATGAAGGACTCGGCTGCATCGCCATGTGGCGGCGTTTTCCCGCCCGTCTCGCGGCGGCGACCGGCCGCCGGGTCCTGGTCTACTCGCGCCACGGATACGGGAGTTCCGGACCGGCCCGGCTGCCGCGCTCCCCGCGCTATATGCACGAGGAGGCGTACGAGGTCCTGCCCGAGCTCCTCGACCGGCTCGGCCTGCGGCGGCCCGTGCTCGTCGGCCACAGCGACGGCGCCTCGATCGCGCTGCTGCACGCGGCGGCGCACCCCGTCGAGGCGGCGGTCGCGATGGCCCCCCACCTCTTCGCCGAGGAGCGCACCCTGCGGGGCGTCGAGGCGGCCCGCGCGTCGTACCTCTCCGGCCCGCTCGCCCGTGAACTCGCCTTCTACCACCAGGACCCGCGGGCCGTCTTCGAGGGCTGGAGCGACGTATGGCTCTCGCCCGCGTTCCGCTCCTGGGACATCGCGTCCGACCTCGCCGGCGTCACCGCGCCCGTACTCCTCGTCCAGGGCGACCGCGACCAGTACGGCAGCCCGGCCCACCTCGACGCGGCACAGCGCGCCCTGACCGGGCCCGTACACCGCCTGGAGCTCGCCGACTGCGGCCACTCACCGCACCTGGACCGCACCGCCGACGTCGTCGACGCCGTCCGCACCTTCCTCACCGACCACCTCACCGACCTCGTGCCGCAGCAGCAGGAGATCCGACCGTGAGCGACACCACCGGCATCGCCGATGTCACCGACTCCACCCACACCTCCGACTCCACCCACACCACCCACACCGCCGACATCCGGTTGGACGCCCTGCTCGCCGCGTCCGCCCGCCGCCACCCCGACCGGCCCGCACTCATCGCCGAGGGACGCACCTGGACGTACACCGAACTCGACGACGCCGTGGGCGCGTTGGCACGGCAGCTGACCGCCGCGGGCCTGGCGCCCGGGGACCGCGTGGGCGTCTACGCCGCGAAGGGCACCGCCGCCGTCCTCGGCATCTACGCCGGGCTGCGGGCCGGGGCCGTCGTGGCCCCGCTCGACGTGGCCGACCCGCCCGCGCGGACGGCGCACATGGTGCGCGGCGGCGGCATCTCCCTGCTGCTCGCCGCCGACCGGGCGCTGCCCGGCGCCCGCCGGGCCGCCGCGGAGGCCGGGGCCCCCGAGCCCGCCGAAGGCTCCCTCGACCACGGCCTGAACCGGCTGCGCACCCTGCCGCCCACGGCCGGGCCGAGCCCCCTGCCCGCGCCCACCGACCGCGGCGGCTATGTGCTGTTCACCTCGGGCAGCACCGGCAGGCCCAAGGGGGTCCTGCTCTCCCACGCCAACGTCGCCCACTTCGCCGTGTGGGCCGCCGCCGAGCTCGGGCTGACCGAGGCCGACCGCGTGGGGTCGCAGGCCGCGCTCACCTTCGACCTCACGACCTTCGACCTCTTCAGCACGGCCGCCGTGGGCGCCTGCGCGGTCCTGATGCCGGACGTGCTGCGCTCCTTCCCGCGCGACGTGGTGGACTGGCTCGCCGAGCAGCGGATCACCGCCTTCTACGCGGTGCCCTCGCTCTGGCAGGGCATGCTCGAACAGGGCGGCATCGCCGAGCGCTTCCCCGCCGCGCTGCGCGTGGCGGCCTTCGCGGGCGAGCCCTTCGCGCCCCGCCCGCTGGAGCGCTACCTCCGCCTCCTCGGCGACGTGCCCTTCTACAACCTCTACGGGCCCACCGAGACCAACGTCTGCACCTACAGCCGGGTGCCCGCCGACTGGACCGCCGACCAGGAGATCACCATCGGGCGGGCCGTCCCGGGCGACGCCGTCGACGTCCTCGACGAGGACGGGAAGCCCACCGACGGCCTCGGCGAGATCCACGTCGCCGGTACCACCGTCTTCCAGGGCTATCTCCAGGACGGCGGACTCGTCGACCCCACCCGCACCGCCGTCTTCCGCGACGGCGTCGCCCGCCGCGCCTACGCCACCGGCGACCTCGGCCGGATCGCCGAGGACGGCCGGGTCTTCCTCCGCGGCCGCGCCGACTCGCAGGTCAAACGGCGCGGCCACCGCATCGATCTGCTGGACGTCGAGGCCGCCGTGCTCGGCCTGCCCCGGGTCACCGCCGCCGCGGTCGTCGCCAAGGACGGCCCGCACCACGGCGAGATCTGGGCGTACGTCCTGGCCGACGCGCCGGAGGCGGAGCTGCTCGCCGGGCTGCGCGGCACCCTGCCCCTGCGCATGCTGCCCGACCGCGTCGTCGTCACCGGCACCCTGCCCGTCAACGCCCGCGGCAAGGTCGACCGCCGCGCGCTCGCCACCGAGACCTGAATCCCGCTGAAGGAGCCTCACATGCACACCGTGGAAGACCTCTGCACCCTGATCAGCAGCAAGATCACTTGGGGCCGCGGGGAGGACCCCCGGCAGCTCCGGCCCGACACCCCGCTGCTGGAGACGGGCCTGCTCGACTCGCTCACCATCATGCAGATCGTCACCGCCCTCGACGCCGAGGCCGGGATCGCCCTGCCCGACACCGAGATCGTCGCCGCCAACTTCCGCAGCCCGCGGGCCCTGTGGGCCGTCGTGGAGGACGTCCGGGCGGGGGCCGCGCGATGACCCCGCCGCACACGCCCGTGGACCGTCTCCTGCGCACGGGCCCCGTCCCGGCGGAGGCCGTCGTCGACGAGTTCCGCGAGCTGGCCCTGCCCCTCGCGGAGCAGCTGACCGGCAAGGGCTTCCGCGACCAGTGGGAGGCCCTCGCCGGGCTGGGCGTGCTCCGCCTCGACCCACCGGAGCACACAGCGCGGGAAGAAGGAGCCCCCGGCCCCGTCACCCGCTCGCTCGCCATGATCGAGGGCATCGGACTGGCGGGCGTCGACCCGGGCGTGGTCTACGCGCTGGCCTCCCAGGTGTTCGGCATGCAGTACCCCTTGCGCGCCGTGCTCCCCCGGGACGCCTGGCACTCCCTCGCGCCCCTGACGGACGGACGGGTGCTGCTGTGCCACGCGCTGACCGAGCGCAAGGGCGGCAGCGACCCACTGTCCATGGACACCCGCGCCCGCCGCGACGGCAACGGGGACGGAGACGGCTACGTCCTCGACGGCGCCAAGACCTTCATCACCGCGGCGCCGGTCGCCGACCTCGCCCTGGTCTTCGCGCGGACCGACGAGAACCGCTCGCCGTTCGCCCTGTCCGCCTTCCTCTTCCCCGTCGACACCCCGGGCGTGACGCGCGCCGACGCCTTCGCCAAGACGGCGCTGCCGGGCGTGCCCATGGGCGAGCTGGCCTTCACCGGCGTACGGCTGTCCGCGGACCGCCGGATCGGCGCGGAGGGCTCCGGCCTCGCCATCCTGGCGTCCACCACCACCTGGGAGCGGGCCCTGCTGCTCGGCTACGCGCTCGGCCCGATGCGGCGCACACTCGCGCGCGTCACCGAATGGGCCGCCGGGCGCGAGCACTTCGGCCGCAGGATGGGCGCCAGCCACCAAGTGGCCGCACGCCTGAGCGACATGGCGCTGGCCCTGCACCGCTCCCGCACCCTGCTCTACGGCATGGCGGCACGGCTCGACGCCGGTACGCCCACCCGGCGGCTGTCCGCCGAGGCCGCGCTCACCAAGATCTCGGTCTCGGAGGACTACGTCCGGCTGACCGGGCACGCCACCGCGCTGTCCGGCGTCCGCGCCTTCATCGCCGACTCCGAGCTCCCCGCCGACCTGCACAGCCCCATGGCGGCCCTGACGTACGCCGGTCCGAACGACCTGCTGCGCGTCGGCGTCGCCAGGGAATTCGGTCTCCCCGTCGAGAACTGACCACTAACCGACTACGAACCGGCCCTGGACTGACCACGAAAGGCCTCCGATGGCCACCACCACCCTTCCGGCCGACCTTCCGACCGGCCTCCCGACCGACATCGAAGACCTCCTGAGGCTCGCCGACGAGACCGGCGCGGCCCTCGCGCCCCTGGCCGCCGACGTGGACGCCGGGCGCTCCACCGGCCACGCCGCGTACCGCGTCCTGCGCGACGCGGGCCTGCTCGGGCTGCTGGTGCCCCGCGCGGCGGGCGGCGCGGGGCTCGGCTTCGCCGACTACTCCCGCGTGCTGGCCGTGCTCGGCGCCCACAACGGCGCCGCCGCCCTCGGCTTCAACATGCACAACGTCGCGATCGGCTCGCTGTGCGAATCGGCCACGACACCGCTGCCGCCCGCCGCCGACGCCTTCCGGTCCTGGCTGTACGACGAGGTGATACGCGGCCGCAGGATGTTCGCCTCCGCCACGTCCGAGGCCGGGAGCGGCGCCAAGCTCCGGGGCGTGCGCACGACCTACCGGCTCTCGCCCGACGGCCGCGGGTTCGTCCTCTCCGGCGAGAAGTCCTTCGTCTCGCTCGCGGGTGTGGCCGACTACTACGTGGTCGCGGCCCGCGCCGAGGGGACCGAGGGCAGCGGCGAGGTCTCGCACTTCGTGGTCGCCGCCGACGACCCCGGCGTCTCCTTCGGGGAGGTGCACAGCCTGTCCGCGATGTACGGCACGAGCACCGCGGGCATGGTGCTCGACGACGTCCCGGTGCCGCGCTCCCGGCTCTTCCTCGGGGTCGAGGGCATGTCGATGTACAAGCTGGTGCGCGAGCCCCACTGGATGATCTCCGGTTACACCGGCGCGTACCTGGGCATCGCCGAGGCGATCCTCCGCTTCACCACCGACCATGTGGCGGCGTCCCCGAAACGCGCCGGATCGCCGGTGCTCCAGCGGGAGCTCGGCAGGATGTCCGCGCGGCTCAGCGCGGCCCGCGCGCTGGTCCACGAGGCGGGCGCGCGGATCGACGGCAGCCGCGGCACGCTCGACGCCAACGCGGCCGTGCACGCCGCGAAGTACGTGGTGAGCGAGGTCGGCCCCGCGCTCGCCCAGGACGCCGTGCGCATCTGCGGATCGGCCGCGGTCAGCCGCTCGCAGCCGCTGGAACGGCTGCTGCGGGAGGCGTCCTTCGCCTCCGTGATGCCCGCCAAGCCCGAGGAGTGCCTGGAGTATCTGGGCAAGGCGGCGCTCGGGGTGAATCTGTACGACGCGACCGCCTTCGACTGGTGAGGACCGGCGGACCGCGGCCGGCGGACCCGGCGGGCTCGCCCGCCCCCGCCGCGCCGAAGACACTGGGTGCACCGAAGTCACTCGCAACGCCGAGCACACCGAGCACACCGAGGACACCGAGCACATCGAAGACACCGAGGACGCCCATGGCCTCCCGCGCAGCCGTCCCCGTCGTCACCTACGTGCTGTTCGTGGTGATGGCGGGCGGCACCGTGCCCACGCCCGTCTACGCGGTCTACGCGCAGCGGCTCGCCCTGTCCCCGCCGGTGGTCGCGCTGGTCTTCGCGGCGTACGCGGTGGGCATCCTGGTCTCCCTGCTGCTGTTCGGGGGGCTCTCGGACCAGATCGGGCGGCGGGCCACACTCGTGCCCGCGCTGGGGGTGGCCGTGGTCAGCAGCGTGGTGTTCCTCGCCTTCCCGACGCTTCCGGGCCTGTTCGCGGCACGGGTGCTGTCGGGGGTGTCCGTGGGCCTGACCACGGGCGCGGCCACCGCCTATCTGGGTGAACTGCACCGGGACCGGCCGCGGGCGGCGCTGATCTCGTCGGTCACGAACATGGCCGGGCTCGGCTGCGGATCGCTGCTGTCCGGGCTTCTGGTCGAGTACGCGCCCTCCCCCACCGTCGTCCCGTACGCCGCGCTGATCGCCCTGCTGCTGCCGGGCCTGGCCGTGGTGTCGCTGCCCGAGCCGGTCCCGCCACGCGGGGGCCGGGTGCGGCCGCAGCGGCTGAGCGTGCCGACGGCAGCGCGGCCGATGTTCACCGCCGCGGCGGTCGCGGTGTTCGCGTCGTTCGCCCTGCTCGGGCTGCTGGCCTCGCTGGCGGGCAACTTCCTCGTCCAGGGCCTGCACGACCACAGCCACCTCGCGGTCGGACTGGTGGCGTTCAGCGCCTTCGCGTCGGCGGGGGCCGCGCAGCTCCTCGCCGTACGGCTGGGGCCACGTACCGGCCTGACGGTGGGCATGGCCGCCGTGCCGCTCGGGCTCGCGCTGCTGCTGGCGGGGCTGTCGGCCGCGTCGCTGCCGCTGTTCCTGTGCGGCTCGGTGCTGGGGGGCGCGGGCGCGGGCACGTCCTTCAGGTCCGGCCTGGCGTCGGTGGCCGCCCTGGCGCCGCCGGACCGGGTCTCGGAGCTGGTCTCCAGCTATTTCGTCGCCGCGTACCTGGGGCTGACGCTGCCGGTCGTGGGGGTGGCGGTCCTGCTGGCCCACGGCACGCTGATGACCGCCGCGGGCGTCTTCGCGGGGGTGGTGACGGCGCTGTGCGTGGCGAGCGTCACGGTCACCGTCACCAGAACGGTCGCCGCCTCGTCCCGGCCGCCGGTGGGCACGCCGTGAAACGGCACAGCCGTGACAGCCCTCACGGCCGGGAGGAAACCGATGAACATCACAGCCGAGAGGGCCGAGAGGCCCGAAAGGAAACCGCCATGACCATCACGCCGACCGTCGCGTCGCCCGACTGGGAATCCACCTGCGGGCCTGCCCCGGCGATGAACGCCGACGCCTTCCGTTCCCTGATGGCCGCCCACCCCAGCGGGGTGGCGGTGGTCACCACGTACGACGGCTCGGGCGAGCCGTACGGCTTCGCGTGCACCGCGTGGTGCGGCGTGTCGCTGGCCCCGCCGCTGGTGCTGGTGTGCGCGTCGAGCACGGGCAGCACCCTGCCGGTGCTGGCCGAGCGGGGCCGGTTCGCGCTGAACCTGCTGCACGGGGCGGGCCGCCGGGCCGCCGAGGCGTTCGCCACCCGGGAGGCGGGCCGCTTCGGAGCGGTCCCGTGGCACCGGTCACCGGGCACGGGCCTGCCCGTGCTCCCGGAGGACGCCCACGCGGTGGCCGAGTGCCGGGTGACGCAGCTCACGGAGGCGGGCGACCACACGATCGTCCTGGGCGAGGTCGTCCGCACACAGGAACTGGCGGAACCGCGCCCGGCCCCGCTGCTGTACGGCATGCGCCGGTACGCCGTCTGGCCGGAAACCGACTGAAGCCGGGGCTGCCGCGGGGGCAGCCCCGGCTTCAGGGGCACGATCAGGAGCGCTCGGCTCAGTGGTGCTCTTCGGCCGCCACCGGCTTCGGGATCAGGAAGGACGTCGCGATGGCGGCGCCCAGGATCACGACACCGGCGATCATGCCGGAGGTGTAGCCGGCCGAGGAGGCCGGGTCGGCGGGCATCAGCTCGGTCTTCACCGCGTAGAGCACGGCGAAGCTGAGCCCGGCGCCCAGGTTGAAGGCGCCCGCGTTGAGCCCGGGCAGGAAGCCCGGGTTCTCGCGCGGGGAGAGCACGATGCCCAGACCGTTGAGGACGATGTTCGCCACACCCGCATAGGTGATGCCCACGAGAATCGAGGCCACCAGCAGCATCACGCGCGAGTGGGCGGGCATCGTCACGATCATCAGCACGACGGACGCCACGGCCCCGACGAGACCGATCCGCAGGACGCGTCCGTAGCCGAAGGTGGCCGCGAGGCGCCCGGCGACCGGGCCCATGGCGAGGCCCGCGATGGCGTACGGGGTGAGGGTCCACCACGCGGACTGCTCGGCGGTCATGCCGAGCCCGGCCTTGGCGTCCTGGGCGAAGGCGGGGATCAGGCCGTTCATGACGGCGAAGACACCGGTCATGGTGAGCACGGTGGTGAGCAGCGTGGCCCACGTGGAGCGCAGCCGCAGGTGGTGGGTGGCGACCAGCGGGTGGTCGCTGCGGTCCTCGGTCCGCCAGAAGAGGACGAAGGCCACGGCGGCGACGGCGACCAGGCCGATCACGAGCGTCCAGTTCGCGGCACCGAGCTTGCCCGCCTCGTTGAGCGCGATCAGCAGCGCGCCGACCGAGACGACGAGGGTGGCGACGCCCGGCCAGTCCATCCGGTGCGCGTCCGCGACCTTGGTCTCGGGGACCAGGGTGGCGACGAGGACCGTGGCGAGGACGGCCACGACGGCCATCGCCCAGAAGACGGAGCCGAAGCCGTGGTTGTCGGCGAGCCAGCCGCCCGCGAGGGAGTCGACACCGGCGATGCCGCCGTTCACGGCGGTGATCACACCCAGCAGGGTGCCGTACTTCTTGGGCTCGGTGACCTCCTGCCGCAGCATGATCAGGCACAGCGGGACCACCGGGCCGGAGGCGCCCTGGATGATGCGCCCGGCGAACAGCATGGGCACGCTCGTCGCGAGCGCGGCCACGACGCAGCCGACGGCCATCAGGGCGAGCATCCCGGTCAGGACCTTGCGGCGGCCGACGACGTCGCCGAGGCGCGGCAGGAAGAGCGAGAAGAGGGCGGCCGAGGTGAAGAACGCGGTCTGGGTCAGACCGATCTCGGCGGAGCTGGCGCCGAGGCTGTCCTCGATGCTCTTCAGCGCGGGGCTGAGCATGCTCGCGTTGAGCTGGAAGGCGATGCAGGCGGCCAGGAGGGCGGTGACGAGCACGCCCACCCGGACGGGTCGGCGGCCGGTCACGGTGGTCCCGTCGCCGTTGATGCTGTCGGTACGAACGTTCATGCCTCGTGGATCTCTGGGAGCGCAGCGAAGCGGCTGCTGCCGGGGCCGACCAGGGCGAACCCGCCATAGGCGGGCATACCCAAGGTACCGACTCCGGACAAAATGGCTATATCTCTGGGCTGCTGGTCGCACCACCGGCTACACCACCGGCTGCGACCGCCTCCCAAACACAGAAAAACCCCAGCAAAGCTGGGGTTTCTCGACTGTGTCTGAGGGGGACGTTGACCCTCCTCCTCGGGCACCCGTCCCGCAAGCTGCTGACCTGCAGAAACGCCAATCTGGGGGGCCTAGCTGTCACCCATAGGGTACATGCCCTCCCGGCTCTCCGCGGCTGCCAAAGGCGATGCCTGCCCTCCTCAGCCCTGGAAGAACTCCCCGAAGAGGGCCAGTTGCCCCTCCTCATCGGTTTCCTGATCATCCGGTTCCGCTTCCAGTCCTGGCGCAAGGTATTCCGCCGGATCGGCATCAACAGCCGGGGCTGAGGCCTCGCCGGGCGTCGGCAGCACATACTGCTGGCCGAGGCCCGCCAGGTGGAGCGGCAGAGGCAGCGCGAGCGCCTCCGGGTAGTCCGGCGGCTGACGCAGCAGATGCGCCACGAGCGCCAGGGCTTGAGGGTCGTCACCGTCCTCCTCATGGCACCCGAGAACAGCCACTTCGAGGAGAGTGGGTCGCCAGCCGACCTCTCCCGTGTCAATGGTCGGCTGCCCCTTGCGCGGCCCCATGCGGATGGGGCGTGGGGCCAGTTTGTCAGCCTCGACGGCGGAGCTCTTGAACTGCACCGGCTTGGGGGTGGTGGAGTAGAAGACCCGACCCGGTGCGTCTCCCTCGGGGACCCAGAGGTGAGACGGCATCCCGTTCGGTCCATCCTTAGGGTTGACGCCCCACCACTGGGGTGTCTCCCGGTTCTTGTGCGAACGCACCCGCAGGAGCCGCAGATCCGCGTCAAGGCGGCGCGGTTCGGCATGCCCGTCACGGATGCGATCGGGTTCGGTGCGACTGTCCTGGAGCCACGTCCAGTGCGAGCGCGCGTTCTGCGCGTCAACAAACAGCAGCGTCGGCTCGCGGCGCAGTGAGGCCCTCACCTTCTGCAGCCATTCCTCCGCCACACGCCGTTGCTCCTCGCGGTCCGCGCGCCAGCTGCGCCGTCTCCTTCCGGATCGCTGTGCCTCCTCAGGCTCACGCGACGCGGGGACAACGGGGTGGGCCTCGGCCAGCCGGGTCAGCTTCAGCAGCATCGCCGGGTACGGTACCCAGGCGCCGGCCCCGTCGTCCGCGTCCGGGTCCCAGCCCTGTACCCGAGCCAGGCCGCTGCCCTTGGCATGGGGTGTGACCAGAACCGCCACGGGGACATCGGCCGCCCACCGGTTCCGGCTCGTGCGGTTCTTGCGAACCATCCACACCGCTCCGTATCGCACGCCCTCCGGCAGGCCCCGTTCCAGGCCGTGCTCGGGGTGGACGCGAGCGCCGAGCTGGCGCAGGCCGTCGTCCCACGCCATCAGAGCACGGTGGCGCTGGTTGCCCACTGTGTTGTATCCCTTGACCTTCTTGGGCACAGCGATGAACTGGGTCACGAACCCGGCGTCCGCGCACCCCAGCCGGAGGGCGAACTTGGGATCGTGGTCACGGGTCGCGAAGTCGTCGGGCCGGTCGATCTCCACGAGCGCCAGCATGGGTTGCCCCCCGGTACGGTCCTGGCGCAGCCACTCGGCGGCTTCGGCGCGGCGAACGTGCACGGCGGCCGTGACGACGTCCCGGGTGCGACGGACACCCTCGGGAATGTCCAGCCCGCCCGTGAGTGCCACCGCTTCGCCGGTATGGTCCCGGACGGGGCGGTAGCAACGGAGCCGGACAGTGAGCTCAGGAGCCTGCCACTCCAGGACGACCGGCGCGGCGGGCGTCGCATGACGGTGGGCATCCTCGCTGTGCGAGCCGCCGTCGCCCTTGAGCCCGAGCCGCTCGATCAGCGCGGCTACCGCCGTGAGGCGCATCTCGGAGGTCTGCCACAGCAGCCGGGCCTCCAGCACCGGGGGGTCGTCGTCCGGCGTTCCCCCGAGTGCCGCGACAGCGTAGGCGGCCGCGGCCCGCCGCTGGGCGGTCCGCCGGGCCTCCTCCTGCTCCTTCTCGTTCTTCTTGACGGTTCCGGGGGGAGCGTTGAGAGGCTTCGCACCGGCGAGCGCGGTGTGGACGGTCCGGGGTGCCGGACGCAGTTGCTCCGGAAGTGCCTGCTCGGCCCACTCCGTGAGCTGCGAGCACTGGTGGGGCATCAGTCCCGGGCCCACCTCGTGGGACCCCATGGCGGTGCGGTGGACGATGCCGGCCCGGGCGTCGTTCCGCAGCCAGTGCTCGGGCCCAGTGAGAATCGCGTCCGCGTCGGGGAACGGCTCGCCCAGCGCGACATCCGCGAGGAGCTGCGCGGGACCACCATGAGCCCAGCCGTCCATGAAGGACCGGCTCTCCTTGTCCCAGCGCCGCTCCAGCTGGGCGACAGCGAATCGCTCGCTCAACGGGACGCCGGGCAGCACGGGGACGCGCGGCCGCAGCAACACGGTCGTACGGCTGCCGAAGGGAAGACGCAGACGGCCCGACGTCGCGCCGACCCGGGTCGCCCACCGGCGGACCGACCAATGCAGGTGGAAGCGGGGCAGCGGGTCGAAAGGGACGGTGTGGAGGGTGATGTTGAGGACCACGGAGAACCACCACGTCCCGGCGGGCTTCCCGGGCTCGTAGGGCAGCGGCTGCGAAACCAGCTCGGCGCCCTTGTCCCTGGGCCCCCGAGGCATGGCCCGGAAGCGGAGGGAACCGGAAGCATACGGGTAAGGGCCGAGATCAAGGACCCGGCGGGCCAGCCAATCGGTCGTCAGCGTGAACTGATGCTCCTGCGGGGCCGCGGTTCCGCCCCGGGTGATACCGCAGGCGAGGAGCTCCCGTTGCACCGGTTCCCAGACAGGCGGGTTCTCCGCGAGCTCGGCGCGGACCCGGCGGAGCAGTCCGCGGTGTTCGGGAGCGGGGCGGAGCTCACCGAGCCACCTGTTCAGCAGCGGGGTGAGAACGTGCGGCGGCAGCGGGTCGGGGACGTCCTCGGCCACATACAGCCAATGGGCGGGTTCACCGCCACGGTCGTGGAACGGGCGGGGCATCACCAGAATGTCCGGGGCGAATGCCTGGAAGACCTGCTCCAGGCGGCGGGTCGGCACGGTGCGCCAGGGCTCTGCCCCAGGGTCGAGCCCCTCGTTGCACAGGGTGAGGATCGCGTCGCGCCATTTCTCGGGGAAGGGCAGGACGCGGTAGCGCGCGGTGACGGAGGCGTTCCGGTTCACGGGAACCCAGGAAGCGGTCCGGATGTGGTGGTAGGACGCGGCGGGCATGGCATCGCTCCCGGAGTGGTCAGCGGCGTACGTGATGGTCGAGAGAGCGCAGGGCGGCGTAGAACGGCTCATACAGGAGCCGGGCCACCACGGGGTCGGCGGGATCTGGGAAGGCGGCGGGGTCCGCCGTCGGCGAGAAGTAGGGAGCGAGGGCGGTCTCCAACGCCTTGAGCAGGCCGTCACCGACAGGCAGCTTTGCGCCGGCCGTCGCGGGGGCGAGGGCGCGAGCAAGCCCCGGGGAGAAGGCGGCATCGACGAAGACCACCCTGGCAGGCACGCCGCCGCGCACCAGACGACCGATGACCTGCCACATCGTGACCAGCTGATCCCAGGCGAAGGCCTGTTTCTCCCAAGGGGCGAGACGGGAGTAGATATAGCGGCGCTTGAGCAGACGCCGCCACTCCTGGCGGCCTTCGGTGCGCAGGGCACGGCCTGCCTCGTCGAGGTCGTGGGCCAGAGCGACCAGTTCACTGAAGGTGGCCGGGCCCTTGCGGTGATCATCGCGTGGCTGGTCCCGGACGAAGCGACACACCCAGTCGTTGACGGCGTAGACCGCCAGGGTGAGGTCGTCGGGCCGTGGGTGCGGCCGGGCAAGGAACAGGGCGGTGCCGAAGGCCGCGTGGGAATGCGCGTTGAGGATGTTATGGCCGCGTTCCACCGCCATGAGCGGCGCAACAAGCACTTCGGCCGTCGGGTCGTCGGCGAACATGGCCAGATCGCCCCGGCGCAAGGTGCTGGCGTGCTTCAGGTCGGTACCGTCGAGCGCCAGGTCGAGGTCGGCGATGTCGGGGACGAGTACCCGGACCCCTTCGCGCCACCGGTCCTCGCCACACAGGGTGTCAGCGACGGCGTACGCCTCCTTGTAGCTGCCGACAAGCAGAATGGCGCGTTTACGGCGGTCGTCGGCGACCTTGGCGAGTTCCAGGTCGATGGGGCAGTCCGAACCTCCCGGGCCACGGCGTCCGAGCCTGACGGCCATGGCCCGGGCCTGGTCGAGGCGGGTCTTCGGGGGCGTGCCGGAGAGGAACAACGGCTCACCGGTGTCCGCGTGGTAAAGGAAGTGGGTACTGAAGGTGGTGCGGCTCACCGCGTCCAGGGACTTCCGTGACGGTTTCAGGACCGCGCCGACAGGGGCGAGGACGTGGGCGCGGGTGGATGCTCCGGCCCAGCTGGTGCCGGACATCAGCACCACGTGGGGGCCGGGACGTCCGGCCGCGGGATCGGCGCCCAGCGTGGACAGGGTCGACAGCAGTTCCCGGCCGACACCCGCGCAGCGGAAGAAGCGCAGGGTGCCGCTGGTTCTGCCGTCCTGGTCACGTTCCCACCCGTCGCGCAGGTACTGGAAGCCGAGGACGTTGCCCATCGGCGCTTCGGGGATCAGAGGGGCGTAGTCCAGCGGGGCCCGCCGCGCGAGTTCCTTGCCCTGGCTGTCGAGCCTCAGGGCCGCCTCCACCTGGGGCCACAGGAAGGTCAGCCGGTCCAGCCGCTGATGCAGGGCGGACAGCAGAAGGGTGAATTCCAGCCTGCGGCGATTCAGGTCGTACCACTTGCTGCCGTCACGCCCCGGCGGCAGCCTGGGGATGTCCTCGAGCAGCAGGGACAGCAATGCGGCCACGCGTTCCCGGCTGCGGGCCGGAGACTGGGTGTGCAGCAGGTCGTGAACGGTCTCGACCATGGCGTCGGTACGCGTGCCGTACGGGCCGTGTCCTCCGAGCGGGTCATCGCGGAAGGCGTCGAGCAACCCGGTCAGTTCGGTGCGGCGCGGGTCCTCCTGGAGGGAGGATTCCGGCTCGGGATCCTCGTCGTCTTCGTACCCTTCGTACAGGTCACGCTCATCGGCGACGCCGTCGGGGAGATCGGCTCCGGTGGACCGGTAGGCGTCCGGCCCCGGGAGTTCGCCGAACCAGTCGGCGAGGAGCTTCTCCTGGAGCGCCCAAGGACTGAAGTACTCGGTGTCCACCCACTCGCACAGCTCCTCGTCGGAGATCAGCAGACGGTAGAGGCGATCGGTGGCCACGGTGACGACAGCGAGCGCGGCGTTCCACTGCTCCACCTCACGGTCGGTCAACGGAAGGCGCCCGTACCGCGACAATTCCTCGATCTTGTGGGTGTGCACCCGGTCCAGCCAGGATTCGAGGCCGGGTTGAACGAGCGTCGCGGATGGAGCAAACAGATCGTCAAGTCTCATCTGTACGGCGTCGGCCTCGTCGACGAAGACGATGTCGCTGCGCGTACAGGCCAGTTCGAGGTGGCGAAGCCGTTCGTCATTGAGGTGAGCGGAGACGGGGCTCTGCACCAGGCTGGCCGGGTTGGCGACCCAGATCAAAGCGTCCACCTGGTCGCGCGCGGCGCGGTGGCGGGGACACTCGGCCCACAGGGGACAGCCACGCGGCGTACCAGTCAGTTCGATATTCACACGAGCCTTCGACTCCCGTTTCACCGTCGCCCTCGCCGTCGGCTCCCAGACGCCGGGCAGCCCGTCGCCAGGTTCCGGTTCCACCGCCTCGGACTCCTCGGGATGGAGAGCCGTACAGGGCGCATCGGCGTAGCGCAGCGGCTCGACCGCCTCAGTGCCACGCAGGGCGTCCACGACGCAGACGGTGCTCAGTTCATCGAATCCGTATGCGTCATGGTCGAGGAGATTGTTCAGGCCCCGCGAGGCGAGCCGACGGTGCAGCCGCTCCACATGGGTCTCCCGCGCCGTGGCGCCGAGCACGGGCACAGCCGACAACTCCAGCTGAGTGAACAGCTCGCACAACCGAAGCTGCTCGGCCACGTCACCTACGACGATGGTCGTACGCAGCCCCCTGCGGGCGGCCCATACCGCGATCAAAGTCATCAGAGTGCTCTTGCCCGCGCCGACCATGCCGACCAGGTGCAGCAACCCGTCCAAGCGGAGCACGTCACAGTCCGTGAAACCCCGGCCGTCGGCGTCGCGCGGGGCGACCCTTAGTTCGGCCAGACGCGCCACCCAGTTCCCGGGCCGCTGCACGCCGACTTCCCGCTCCATGTCATCCATCCACCCTGCCGTGTCACCGAGTTCGGCACGAGTGATGGCCAGCGGCTCAGATCCCCCCGGACGGGACGCCGCCAGATCATGACCCGGCGGGCGCCCGAAGACGAGTTGCGCGGGGATGGTGACGGACGTGGTGCGCCGCCGTTCCCGGAAGTTACTGCGCCCAGCAGGAGCCAGGGAGAAGGATCTGCGCGCGAAATCGGGCAGAGTGGCCAAGGCATCGTCGTAAACGGCGATCCGGCCGACGGCGACCGTGGGCCGCAGCCGACGGGGAGGCCCGCCGGTCCCCTCACGCGGAACCTCGTAGGCACGTAGCCGTTCCGGAACTCGGCGGTAGGCATCGAGCGCCTGCTTCCAGGCACGCCCCCTGCGCAGCGTCCACAGGAGGTGACGGGCAGCAGCGAGCATGCTGTCATGTTCACGAGTACCGGCCAGCCCGGCCGCCCTGGCGAACGGGTAGCCGCCGAGCAGCGTATAAGCGCCGTCGGCCGAATCGTCGGGGGCGAGCCGCTCCATGAGCCGCAGGGCGAGTTCCACCTGACACACCTGGGAGGGTTTCAGCCCGTCCAGCTCCGGAGGCAACCCGCTCCAGACCGGGGCGAGCTCCCTGCTCACCTGCTTGTGCCAACTCTCCCGGTCACGCACGGCCGACCTCTCCTTTCACAGTGCGCAGACGGGCACGCGCCCGTGCGACGATCTCGGCATCGGTGAACAGGGACAGGTCACGGGCCCGCCCGGGCCGTGCGCGTTCGAAGGCTGCGATGTAGCCAGTGCGAGCGGTGGTGCGGTGCGTCGGCACGGCCCAGAACGCCTCGTCGTACGGCGGGTCGTGCGGGACGGCCCGGGCCGAACGGCCGAGGAAGACGGGGTGGGCCCAGTCCTTGACGTCGATCGCCCACCGGTGACCGTCAGGAAAGACCACCAAGAGGTCGTAGGCGTCGTATCCAGGCCACATGTGCACCTCGAGCCCGAGCGCCAGCAGGTCCCGCTCAAGGTCGGCCTCGGCACGCCCGGGGCCGGTGACGAACTGCCGTAGCGGCCGCTCGAGCTGGCTCACCTGACCGGCCGTCTCCCGCTCGATGCGGCGCCCCGCTGGTGCCGGTCCCTGGCGTCGGCAACGGTCGCGTTCACACCACCATTCACCGTCCTGCGACGGGACCAGGAGAGTGAGGCAGCGCTCGCAACACGTGTACGATCCGTCCCGCAGGTACGAGTCGGGTACAGGGCGATAGATCTGACGGATCAGGTCGCGGACGGGCTCGAGGAGCATGTCACCGATCACCTCGAACATCTCGGCCGCAGTGAGGACGGGCCGACGCACCAGCAGCCCCCGGAAGGCCGTGTACGCCTTCTCGTCACCGTATTCCTGGCACATTCGCATCGCTGCGCGCACGACCCGCCGTTCACGGAACTCCACCGCCGCGTCCGGAGTCCGCCAGGCCCACTCATGGCACAGTTCGGTGGGCCGCCCGGATTCCTCGTCCAGCAGCCGGTCCTGAAGGCCGATCGCGTCGGGGGGCAGGCGGAGCGGCCACTCGGCGAGTGGGACACTACGACAGCGGTCGACGAGTTCAGTGAGCCCGGCCGGCGGCGGCTCCCCACTGAGCAGGCACGCGAGCACCGTGCGGTCGAGAGCACGCTGCGCCTCCGGCGGGTAGGGCAGGGCGAAGGATTCCAGGCCGGTCGTGAACTCCAGCTCGATCAACGCGCCGGCCAGGGTCCGCAGCAGGGGGACGCCGTCATGGGCTGCCCAGTCCTCGTGCGGGAAAGGTACGGTGTCGGAGCGTTCGAAGGTCATCGGGGTGCTTCTCCAGTGGCGCGGTGGGCACGCTCACGCAGCGGCGGCCTGGCGGCGGTACACCAACGGCGCGCCTCGCAGTCGGTGCAGTCGAAGCCGTCGACGGGGGCTGCCGCGTAGGTCTCATCGACTGTCCATCGAGTGGCAAGCTCCGTGATGACACGGCGGGACTGGTCGAGGGTGACGGCGTCGAAGGGGTCGACCTCCTCGAGCCGCGCGCCGTCCTCGCGGAGCACCTCCAGTTCGACCCGGGAGCGGCGCGGTTCCCCGCCGAGCGTGCCGGAGGCTATGAGGAGGACGGCAAGGGCGAGCTGAGGGTAGGTACGGACCAGTTCCTGCCGTTCGCCGAAGCGGTGGGCTGCCGTTTTCGTCTCCCGTACGACCACGCCGTCCCTGTCGGTGTAGACAAGATCGCAGTCGGCGATGACGACGACATCTACCTGTGGGTCGTACACCGCGAGCCGTCGCTGCGGCTGGACGATTTCATCTACCGAGAGGCCGTCGAGCGGGCAGCGGCCCCGATGGCGACGGAGCATGGCGAGTGCGGCGGGCAGTTCCCCGGCGGAAAGACCGGGCAAGGACTCCGGCAGTGGTGCGTATCGGCATGGAGTCCAAGGCCGGGCAGCATGGCGCTCGTTGAGCCAGGCATCGACTGCGCGACCGCGGCGGATCGCCGCGTTCTCCGCACGGCCGTCCCTGAGCTTCAGCACGCGGGTGAGGTAGTAGCGGGCTGGGCAGTCCCGGTAGGCGCGCAGATCGGATACGGACACGCTGCGCCGTTTACGGGGCCGTCGGGGGGCGGGGACTCCCAGTAGGCCGGATACGCGTGGAACGCCCGGGCAACCGCTGAGGGCCTCGCAGCGCACGCAGTCCTGGCCCGGGCGTGTCGCGCGGCCGTCCACGGCGTGTGCCATCAGCGCCTTCGCGTGCTCAGTAAATCGGTGTTCGACCTCCGCCACGTCCCAGTCGGCGAGCACGTGAGTACTGCCGTCACCGAGCCCCACGCCGACGATCCTGACGCGCCGCGGCCGTATACCCGGCTCCGCGGGCATACGGGCCCGCTTCCCGTAGGCCGGAGCGACGGGAACGCCGGTCGCGGCGACGTGGGCGGCGGCCGCGATCTCCGGCATCGGGCGGTCCCGCTTGACGGAATCGATGGACGGCAGCCAGATTTCACGCAGAGAGCCATCGTCGCTTGCGTACTGCCGTCCCCATGCAGTGCGCTCGTACTGGTCGGCACCGCGGCCGTCCGGTTCACGCAGTTGATGCAATCCCACCCACTGGTTGCGCACGGGTCGCGTGATGGGGTGCCCGGCTGCCGCCCGTACGCTTTGCTCGCGTGCCCGGGCGGCGAGGTAGGTGCCGGCGGCCTCGACGGCCCAACGCACATGCGCATCAGAACAGTCACGTACGTTTCCCGGAACCACCACGGCTTCGGCGAGCGCCGCACCGGCGTACTCCACGGCGTCAAGAAGCCTGCCCCAAGGGGCGAAGGCGAAGTCCTCGGCGGGCTTGCGGCGGCTGCGGTCGGGCTGCTGCCGGAGCAGTGGCCTCGCCCGTAGCGCGCGCCCGGCGGGACACGCATCCGGCTCCTGCCGAAGCAGTGGCAGCCCGACACGGATCAGCCGGTCGTCACCGCCTACCAGGGGCGGCTTCTGATACATGCTCACGGGCGATGTCTCCTTGCGGCGGGGCCGAGTGGGACCGGTCCAGCATGGGCGCATCTGTGTACACAGTCAAGAGATATGACATGCTGCAAAGTGTTTCCACTACGCTAAGCACATCCGCTGATGAGGACGCGCGGGAAGGGCAGGAGCATGGAACCTGGCCAGGTGTTCGCCGGAAGGTTCGAAATCACCCATGCACCCAAGAGCGGCGGCATGGGAACCGTCTACCGGGCCAGGGATATGACGATCGATCAGGTCGTTGCGATCAAGTTCCTGGTCCGCCCGTCCCACGCTGTCACGCCGGGCCTGGCCCATCATGCCGGGCAGCTGAGCCCCAACGAGCTCAAACGCTTCGAACGCGAACGCGACATGCACGAGAAGCTGGGCGGGCATGGCATACCCCGCCTCGTCGCCTACGACTTCCTCGGCGGCCGGCCGTACCTCGTCACGGAGTTCGTCGACGGCAAGAACCTGCGCGACTTCCTGGCATCGCACCGGCCCACCCTCACCGCGATCGTCTCCATCATCGTGCAGCTGCTGCGGATCATGGACCGAGTGCACGCATCACGGGTGATCCATCGCGACATCAAGCCCCAGAACGTCATACTGGCCGACAACGGGGAGGTCTACGTGGTGGACTTCGGCATCGCACTGCCGGACGACCCCAGCGCCACGCGGCACACCGAGGGGCACACCCCGGGCAGCCTCGGCTACAAAGCCCCGGAAATCATCCTCGGGGAACGCAATCCCACCGGAGCAGCCGATGTCTACGGCGTCGGCTGCATCACCTTCCGCCTCGTCACAGGTGACGAAGTCTTCAACGGCGCTTCCGCGCACATCATCGAGCAACGCCACTGCACTTCACCCGCGCCGCGGCTCGACGCCCTCATCCGGGGACTTCCGGCCGGCCTCGCCGATCTGGTGGAACGGATGCTGGCCAAGACCCCCGCACTGCGCCCCACCGCGCAAGAGGCCGTCGATGCGCTGACGCCGTTGCTGCCGAAACTGGGTGATCCCGCACCTGACCCGGCGCTCGCTCCCGATCCCACTCTGCCGTTCCGTACGGACCCCGGCGCCACAGCACCGGCCCTCCGCTTCCCGGACGACAATGCGCGGAGCCGTCGCCCTGTCGTGCGGCGGCGTGGCACCGGTGCTCTCGGTCGCCCCGCGTTCCAGGCTCTGATGGACCGCACCGAACGGGAACTGACGGAGGGCGGCCTAGGGCCTGAGGCGGAACGGCTCAACGCGATGCTTCCCGTGGTCCGCCGTTCCTGGGGAGCTGTGGACCCGGATGTGGTACGAGCGCGGCTCCTGTGCGCGGACGGACTCCGTCACATCGGAGACTGGCCCGGAGCGGGCGCGCGGTACCGGACGCTGGTGCGCGACCTGGACACCACCCAGGCGGGAACGCCGGAACACGCCCGCTTGCTGGAAGCCCTGATCGGGGCGGCCGAGTGCCTGATCCCTGAGGAGGACAGCACGGACCAGGCCTTTCCGGCGTGGAGGACTGCCGTCCTGGAGCTGCGGAATCTGCTGCCTCACCCACCACTGGGCGTGGTGCGGCGAGCCAGAGAATCGAGCGAGGAATTCGCCGAATGGGGCCACCGTGAGGCAGTGACGGCACTCCTGGACGGGCTGCCACCAGCCTGACCGGCCCGCACTTCACCCCACGGCGAGCTGCCCGACCGCCAGGAGTTCGGACAGAGAACCGCTCAACTCCCCTCCCGCCAAGGCCAGATCGGCCGAGGCCTGTTCGAATTCGAGCAACCGCCGATGGAACGCTCCGTAATGCCGTTGCTCGTCGATTGGTAGCCGCAGCGCCCTCAGCCTCCGCACATCCACACGCGAGCTGACCGAGGCGTGGGTACCCGCCTGGCGCGCATTGAAGCGGACCCTCAGACACGCCGCGAGGAACCAGGGATCGAGCCGCTCGGGATCAACCCGCAAACGGTGCACGTGCGGACCGAGCACAGTCGCCGCCGATGTCTCGACCCACGCGTCGAACTCCGCGAACGTGGCGACGACCACGACGTCGCCGAAGGCAGTGACGGTCAGCTCTCGCTCCTGCTCCCCTCGCTCCACGTCGTCGGCGGCCAGCCACCATTGTTCACCCTGACCTTCCCCCATGCGGGCGGCCATGCACACCGGTACTCCATGGTCGGGACGAGGCCCCCGCCGCAGCGCGGCCTCCGGCAGCGGTCCCCCCGGCGTCAGCCTGATGGCGCGGGCAGCCTCCAACTCCCCCACGGTGACGGCTATCCGTCCTTGGAGCTCATGCGCCGGAGTCACCGAGCGCACGACACGGCCCGCATCACGCACGGCCGCCAGCGCACTGTCGAACCGGTCCCAGGATCTGCCCAGCTCCACAGCGGAGGCAACGGCGGCCGGCGGCACATGGCGAGCGGGCGTGAGGTCGGTTTCCTCCCCGAGCAGATCCACAAGCGGCACCGTCACAGCACCCGGTGGGGCCTCACCCCGCCAACCCGCAATCACACGATCCTGCACGGCGTCCCAGTCGACGACCTGCGAGCCCCCTTCGGTCGTGGTGTGCCGACAGTCCGCCGCGTCGATCAACAGGACGCCGGTCGCGTCGGTATACGCACGCGGTGGGCGGAGCACCCACAGGTGCAGCCCCACTCCGTACGGTGGCGCGGCCCCTGGTGGCAACGCGACGACCGCCTGCAGGGAGCCAGCACGCAACAGTCCCGCCCGAATCCTGCGGCCCGCCCGCCGCGAGGCCACGGCCGGGGGGAGCAGGACGACCGCAACGCCGTCCTCAGCCAGGCGAGACACGATGTGCTGCACCCAGGCGAGCTCCGACTCGGTGCGGGGCGGCTGGCCGAAAAGCCACCGTCGGTCGGTGGCCAGCTCGTCGTGACCCCAATGGCGTTCGTTGGCCGGGAGGTTGCACAAGACGACATTTGCGCGCACCCCAGCATGAGGGTCATCACGCAGTGTATCCGCGACAGCGACGTCGCCTTCCGTGAATCCCGTCGCCAGCGACAGTCGGGCCGCGGCCAGCCGCCCGAGAACGGCATCGCTGTCGAAGCCTGCGAGCCGCACTGCTTCCTGCCCCGACCACTTCCGGGCTGCAGCCAGCAACAGGGTGCCGGTTCCGCAGGCCGGGTCCACCACATACCGCGCCGAGCCGCCCTCGTGGACCTCGTCGGCCAGCGCCGTCATGAGTCCGGCGAGCGGCACGGAGGTCGTGGCGATCTGCCGAACGTGTGCGCTCAGCCAGCGCTCCAGCAGAAAGGCGAAGACCTCACCCCCGCCGATGACCAGTCGAGCCCGCACGGCCTCGTCCACCAGGTGAAGTTCATCGACTGACAGCTCGGGCATTCCGGTCGGCCACGGAGGCGGAACGGAGGCGGAGGCCAGCCTCAGACCGGCCTCGGCGATGACCAGCCCCATCCGGTCACGGTCGCCGAGTGCCTCGATGTGCGGCCAGAGCCGGTCGAGGGCCCTGCTGGGGGTACGCAGCTTCCCACGGGCGAGCAGCCACTCCTCGACCGTGTCGAGTGCGAACTGAGGGCTGGCATCGCTCCCCCCCACAGGGGCGGGGAAGTCGTCGAACCGCCGCCGCCAATTGCTGACGGCGGCCCGTCCGACCCCGGCGAACCGGGCGATCTCAGCGAGTGTCACCAGCACCCGCTCGTCACGCTGCGTCATGCTGTTCTTCCTTGAATCGACATCTTGCCGCGCGACCTCTCGCGACAGAAGCCCCCCATAGCCATGATCATTTGACTCGGATTTCAGTCTACTGCGAGCGATTGAGCCAACCCCCAGCTCGCGGCCACCTTGACACAACCAGAAGCATCGAACATTTTTACGATTCCATCTTCCTGATCCTACCCTCGGGCCCCCACCCGAAACCGCAGAGCACAGCAGCATACCTGTGCCCCCGCTCCTCTTGTGAAGGCGCGAGGGCACTAATACCTGCAGTTCAAAGCTCAGGTGGCCGCCGTCAGCAGCGCGACCAGCAGCTATGCAGAACGGGTTCCACCATCAGCCGAGCACCCTCCCGTTCAAGGGCCTGCAACGTTTCCAGGTAGGTGCAGGCCCACCGGGCCTCCTGCTCGCTCAGCCCCGCCAGCTCCATGGCGGTGAGGAAGTCCCCTTCATCGGTCCAGGTGTTACCGAACTCCTTGGCAACGGCCCGATACCCCAAGGCGATAAGCGGATCTGCAGTCAGGCCCGAAGCCTCCACCAGCCGGGCCGCCACTCCGGCGCTCTGGAGCTCATCGGTGAGCTTGCGCAGTACGTGGGCCTCATCCCGGCACGAGCGGTGCAGTTCAACGGCACGGTCCAGCAGGACCGGCCAGCCACCGGTCACCTCCAGGGCCCGTGTCAGCCGGTCGTCGGTGTCGAACAACCCCTTGCCCTGGGTCCACGACTTCAGGCTGCGCCGATCGTGCCGACGCAGCGCGACCACGAGGGACGCCGCGGTCTCGGCGTCCGACAACAACTCGCGCCACAGCCACGGCTGGCCGGGGCCCGCAACAAGGACGACGGCCCGCGTGACTCCCGGCCGCTCGGGCAGAAGGGTCTGGGCCAGCTCCAGCGATTCCCGGCAGTGTTCCTCGTTCACCTCCCGGGCCGCAAGGTCGCTGACGATCACCCGACGCTCACCGGGCCACCCCTCGGCCAGCGCCTGCCGGAAGACACCGATGCGCCCGATGGCGGGCATGCTCCAGCCCGCCACCCTGCCGGTGACAGCGCGCAACGTGTCCGCGACGTCGCCGATGCCGGTGGCGGGCGTGCCGAGGACGACCCTGGTCTGGTTGGCGCGGTCGCCGAGCAGGTCATCGATCTGGCTGACGGTCAGCGGAGCGGCCCGGCCGTCGGCCAGTTCGGGCCTGCCCTCCAAGACGACGGTCTCCTCCAGACGACATTCGTTCTCGGCGCTCTGCAGCTGGGTCTCGACCTCCTGGGCATTGCCGATCATGCGGAGCGCGTTGGGGCCGCGCAGGTGCCAGCCCCGCCCATCATGGTTAGGGGCGAGCACGCCGAGTCCGACCATCTCTTGCAGATAGGTGCGGAATCCTTCGCTGTCCAGCTGCTTGAAGCCCTCATGCCACCAGCCGGCACACTCGTCCCTCAGCTCCACATCGCTCAGCCTGGTCTCCAGGCCGTTTTCCCGCGCATACCAAGCCAGTACGTTGGCGATGACCCGATAGCGGTCGTCCAGGTCCAGAGTCTCCTTGAACGCCTTGGTAATGCCCTCCCTCAGCCAGGGATCGGACTCCACCGACTCGACATCGGCCGCCTCAATCGTGAACGGCGGCCCGACGAGGTCGCTTCGGGTACGCCGGCGCTGTGTCACCTCGACCAGCCGGCTGCCGAACATCTGGAGCAGGAAGGGCTGGTACGAGCAGTAGCCCAGCACCCTGTTCACCAGATCCACATCGGCGAATTCGAAGCCCAGGGCTCGCATGGGAAAGACCAGGAGGTCGGCAGCGTACTGGGGGCGAAGCGGTCCGACGACCGTCGGGGTCTGCGCAAGGTGGCGGAACGGGCCGTTGCGGGCCAGCCGGGTAAACCTCTGCACCGAGTGCAGTCCCGCGAAAACAACCTTCAGCCGGTTCCGGTTGTCCATGCACAGCCCCTTGAGCCGCTGAGTCTGAGTGCAGTGCGGCACGTCGGCCTCGAAGAAGCGATCGCACTCGTCCAGCAGGATCAGGAGCCGACGCCTGGGGTCGACGGCGAGCCACTCCTTGACGCCCGAGCGCACCCTCTCGTACGGGTCGGTCGCCTGCGCCTTTCGCCGCTGCGGAGGCGCGAGTACCTCCAGGTCGGTCAGCTCGCGATCGAGCACACTCCAAATCGTCTCGGGGCCCAGCGCGTTACCCAGGCCGATGTTGTACCGGTTCAGATCGAGGTAGACCGGGTGGTGATAGCCCGGCTGCTGTTCGGCGAAACGCTCACCGGCATCGTTGAGCAGCGCGGACTTGCCCAGACCTCGGCCTCCAAAGAGGATCTGCGTTCCATCGGGGTCAAGGATGCTCTTCCGCTCGGCATCGCGTCCGTAGAACATCTCCCGGCCGATCCCACCTCGCTTCTCCTTGATGTACGGATTCACACCGGAGAACGGCAGCAGAATCTCGGTGGCGACGCTGACCTGACGGTTCCCGTGAGCGGCGAGGTATGCAAGGGCCGCATCGTCCACCACCATCAGCGGGCCGGCGGAAGCCGCCGCGAGCTCAGCCCGCGCCTCCCTGCCGAGGGTGCCGAAGTAAGCGACGAGAAGGCTCTCACGGCTGGGCTCCTTCTCGACCCGGCTCAGCAGAAGCTGCGCCGAGGGACGGCCCCAGACCATGAGCACGCGCATGCGTCCGCCGTGTTCAAGAATCTTCGTACCGAAGGCGGGTACCCAGGCCCGGCCGTTGATCTCGATGTCGACAACATCGACGAATCGGTACTCATTACTCCGGGGCAGGTCACGCAGAGACCGTGCCCGCTTGGCCTCGTACCCCAGGAGCTGAAGGGACGGCAGGAGCAGTTCCTTCGCGCTGGCGCTCTGCCGCTCCCTGGGCTCGGTGCCCGCCAGCTCCTTCCACAAGGTCAAGGCATTCGCAGCCCGTGCCGCTTCGTCGGTCGACAGGTGGCTGTAGTCCAGGGCCGACAGTACCGGATGCTTGTGGCGCTCACGCACCATGCCGATCAGCTCCGTGGTGACACCTTCGGGCAACCCCTCGGGAACGGTGGGGTAGAAGTCCCCGAGATGCGATGCCTCCGCCTCGATCTCCGGTACCGGCTCCCCCAGCTCCAGGAAGTAGACGAGGTCCGCGGCCGTCGCAAATCCCCCGGTGTCCAAGTTGCGCAGTACCTGGGCCCGCTGGTCATCGGTGACGTCGGGCAACGCGTCCAGGCGCGCCCGCAGCCGGCCTGCGGCCTCCTCACGGTAGCGGGGCAGCAGTTCCGCCACTTCACCGAGCAGCCGCCGTACCGTGCTCAGCTCACGCGGGCTCCCGTCGTCCGCCGTTGGGCGGCCATCGGTCAGCAGCTCCTGCAGCCGCACGTCATGGTCGTCGGAGAGCGCCCCGTCGGCCTGTGCCCGCCGCAGTTCGGCTACGAGCCCGTCGTGGCACTTGCCCAGTTCGAAACGCCTACGCGCTTCGGTCTCCCGCAGGCGCATACGCCATGCCGGATCGATCCCCGTCCCCGCGCCCGGCAACGCGCCCTGGTCGGCGAGGTCGAGGATGCTGTGCGCGGCACCGAAGGCGTCCTGCTCCTCCTGGAGCTCCAGAGCCTCGTTCCACGTCCTGTCCGCCGCCGCGAGCAGATCCCGCAGGGACGGACTACCGCCCTGTGCCAGCGGGACCTTGAGCAATTCCGCGTCGATCACCTGACGGGCGTCGGGCTCGTCCGCCGACCACTGCACGGCCGCGCCTCGGTCGAGCTCCTGGAAGAGAGCGACGAGTGACTCGCGCGCGGCCTTCGCCGCGGCAGCGGACAACAATCCGGTCCGCCCCATGGCAGCATCCACATCAGTGAGGACGCTGTCCTGCAGGCCGAGCACCTCCCGGCGCATGGCGGCGATCTCCCGGACGGCCCACTCACTCTCGGCCGCGTCGCCGCGTTTCAGGACCTCGGTGGCCTCCAGCCACGTCTTCGTGCAGTCCACCACCCGATCGACCAAGTGCACGAGATCCTGACGGCCGGAGCCCTGGAGGGGACGGCCACTGGAGCCCCGCATCTCCTTGTCCAAGCGGTCGATCTCGCTGTGGACCTCCGTCAGGCGCCCCAGCCGCTCGACGGCCGCGCGAGCCGTCGAGCGGGAGCTCGGTTTGCCGTCGGCAATGTCCCGCAGCATTGCGCCGAGCATGCCGTCCTGGGCCAGCCATTTCTTGGCCAAGGAGGTTGCCCGGTTGAACCGTAGACGTGGCGGCTTGAGCAGAGCCCGACACTGCTCGGTGATCTCGTTCAGCCGAGCCTCGGACTCGGACACATCCGCGATGACAGCCATCGGCGGTGCCAGCGTCAGGGCATTGCTGAGCACTCGGTCCGCAACGGCGATGACGACGGTGGACAGGCTCTCCGGCAGGCGCGGCGCCAGCGCCTTGAGCTGGGCCCCGGTCACATGCTCACCCGTGACCAGGGCAGCGCGGACCAGTGCGGGGAACAACAGGAGTTCCGTGCCCTCCGCATCATGGTTGTCAAGGGCACCCCACTGCTGCAGTTCCTCAGTGACGACTCGAGCGGCACCGCCGACTCCCGGACGCAGGATTGCGGCGGCGGCCGCCAGGCGCAGCGCTGCGGACTCAGCCTCCGGACGCCCCGCGGCGCGGGACACGTGGGCGGCCAGCCCGAAGCGGCGCTCGGCGACCAGTCGGGCGAGCCGGGCCTCGACGTCCGCCGACGGCGGGCCGATCACCGGCTGCGCTTCCGGCGCCCGGGCGCCTCCGCGGGCCGACTCGTCATCAGGTCGGTCTCCCGGAGCGGCGACAGAAGCAGGCAGAAGAACAGGCTCGGGCTCCGGGCCTTCACTGGACGCGGGCTGCTCATCGGCCGCGACGACGGGAACAGCCGTGATCTCGACAGTCGGCTCAGGTCCGTCGGGTACGGCGTTCCGCCCCGTCGTCTCGAGCTCATCGGGTCCTGCCTCAGCCTCGCCGGCGTTCGGGGCAGGCGACGCGAGCAGCGTCTCCTGCTGTGGCGGTGTCCCCTCCGGCTCCCGCATGTCGTCACGACACATCTCGTCCATGTCGGACTCTGCGAAGGACAGATCCGCATACATCAGGGCGGCCAGGCCGCAGTCGGGCAAGGCCTGGCCGAACTGCTGCGCCAGCGTCATGATCTGCTGCAGCGCATCGGCCGAGTTCGCCAGCTCGACCATCTCCACCAGGATGGTGAGCGACGTCGCTTGCGCGCGCTCCGTCTCGTCCCAAGCAGGCTTCTTCAGCAGTCGCTCGGAGTGATCGTGCGTCTTCTCCAGCGCCTGGACGGCCACGCTGCCCTCGGCGCACCGAATGGTCAGCAGAGCACGCAGGGCCTCGCGCAGAGCACGGTCCCCGCGCTCCACGCGATGTGCTTCCACGGCCCGGGAGAGGTCCTCCAACCGACGAGGTACGTCAGCCATGCCGATGGCCGCCAGTGCCTCCTGGGCACGGTCGAAGACGGCGGAAAGGTCGGAGACCTTCTGTAAGTCCTCGTCGGCAGGCGGGCGCCCGTCGTCCAGGGCGTCGGAGATGTTCCCGACCGCCTCGCGCGCGGCAGGGACGGATACCTGCAACACGTCGTAGGCCGCGAACACCATCGCGTCGGGAGACTCCGGACGTGGCGCCGCCTCCGTATGGGGACGGTCTCCATCTTGTGGAGAGGACGGCGAGCCGGGCGATTCCTCGGGCTCTTCGGCCGCACAGGACGTGGATTCCGGGGCAGCCTCCAGGACGGCGACCGCAGCAGCTCGGACATCGTCGAGCTCCTTCACGTCCGTACCGAGGCCGAGCCAGCCCTGGTCAGCGGCCCACACATAGATCTGCGCGTCCGCAGTGGAAGCGTGACACCAGCTGAAGACCGTCACCCTGACCAGAACCTCGCCCCAACGTGCGACCGGGTCCGCCGCGTTTCCTCCCTCCACCGGCCAAGCAGCGCCGACCACATCGTCAAAGATCAGCCGCGTGAGCCCCTGGGCAGCGCAGGAGCAGCCCTGCTGCCGCGCATCGCGACGTAAGCGGGCAAGCACGTCGCGGCAGAGGGACTTGCTCGCCCGCCGCGGAGCTGCCAGCCGGATGCCCAGCTGGCGCAGCAGGGCCTGCCTCCCCTGCGGTGACATGGCGTTGAACGCCAGTTCCACCGCTTCAGGGGTGAGCTGTCGGCGGCGGGTGAATCGTGACCCACTTTGGCCGGGTGAAAACGGACCCTTTTGTGGGGGTTCAGTCGTTGTCGGTTCGGTCGGTGGGGACGCGTCCGAGTTCGCGTCCGCGCATGCGGTAGGAG
>NZ_JAINFC010000249.1 GCF_020740835.1 Streptomyces sp. UNOC14_S4 | reverse complement strand
GTCGCGGGATCGTCACCCGGCAACAGCTCGGCGGCCCGGACGGCGTCGCCACCCGCCGCGGCGAGCGCCCGGCGCAGCTCCGCCTTGTTCTTGGCCCGGTACGCGGCCTTCCAGTCCTTGCCGGGCAGCCCGAAGTAGTCGGCCGCCAGGGCGGCTTGGGCCTGGAGGTGGTCGCTGTTGGTGAACACGGCGTCCGGTCGCCACCCTTCCGCCCCGAGCCGCGAGAGGCGGCCGACGACGTCACGGAAGTCGCGCACGTCGCACTCGACGAGGCGGAGCGGAGGCAGGGACAGGGGCGTACCCGCCTTCGCGTACGCGCGCCGGTGCGCGTCGGGCCGGTCGGTGAGCAGCGCGACGTCGAGCCCGAGCCGCCCGGCGGCGGGCAGGAAGCCTTCGGTGACGGAGTCGGTGGGGTTGAGGGCGAGGACACAGAGACGACGCAACGGGGCCTCCCAGCCGAGAAGTCGGGGGCTGATCTGACGCGCCACAGCAGATCTGACGCGCTACCGCCGGTCGAGAACCCTAGGTTAGGCCAGCCTAACCTTGTCAATCATCTTCACCCTCGCGGCCCGTTCACAGCCCGATCCGTCGATACCGCGCCCGGCGAGCGGCCACACGTTCGCCCCGGTTCTGCCGGGTGAGCCCCGCGAGCTCGCTCCCCAGCACCACCCCGAGCCGCTCCAGGAACCCGTTCCCCTCCTCCACCACGACGTCCACGATCCCGTTCGCCAACAGGTCGGCGGACCGCACCCCTTGCCGCTCGGCCACCTCGTACGCCCGTTCCGTCGTCCGGTGCAGGATCGCCGACGCGCCTTCCGGCGGGAGCGGCGACAGCCAGGCGTGCCGGGCGGCCACGACGCGGTCCGCGGGCAGCAGGGCGAGCGCGGCGCCGCCCGCGCCCTGGCCGAGCAGCAGACAGAGCGTGGGCGCGGGCAGGGTCACCAGATCCGCGAGACACCGGGCGATCTCGCCCGCCAGTCCCCCCTCTTCGGCCTCCTTCGAGAGCGCGGCCCCGGCGGTGTCGACCACGGTGAGCAGCGGCAGGTCGAGTTCGGCGGCGATGCGCATGCCGCGGCGGGCGGCGCGCAGCCCGGCGGGCCCGAGGGCCTGCCCGACGGCGGAAGCGTGGCCGTTGTGCGCCCGGTCGTGCGCCAGCCCGCGGTCGTGCCCGAGGACGACGCAGGGCATGCCGCCGACCCGGGCGAGGGCGAGCAGCAGCCCGGGGTCGCGCTCGCCCGCGGCCGTGCCGCTGAGCGGTGTCACGTCGGTGGCGGTGGCCGCGAGCAGTTCCCGTACGCCGGGGCGGCCGGGCAGCCGGGACTGCCGGATGGACTCGGCGGTGGGGACGGGGCCACCGCCGGGCGCCTCCGCCTCGGCGGGGACCCCCGGACTCATCCGGGACGGGGCATCCGAGCACAGCACCCGCAGCGCCCGGGCCGCGACCTCCGCCAGGCGGTCGGCGGGCAGCACCGCGTCGACCAGCCCGTTGGCGAGCAGGTTCTCCGCGGTCTGGACGCCGGGCGGGAACTCCTCGCCGTAGAGGGCCGCGTGGACGCGCGGGCCGAGGAAGCCGATGAGGGCGCCGGGCTCGGCGGCGGTGAGGTGCCCGAGGGAACCCCACGAGGCGAGGACGCCACCGGTCGTGGGGTGCCGGAGGTGGACGAGGTAGGGCAGCCCGGCGGCCTTGTGGTCGGTGATCGCGGCGGCGACCTTGACCATCTGGAGGAAGGCGACGGTGCCCTCCTGCATCCGCGTACCGCCCGAGGCGGGCGCGGCCAGCAGGGGCAGCCGCTCGGCGGTGGCCCGCTCCACGGCCCGTACGAGCCGCTCCCCCGCCGCCACCCCGATCGACCCGGCCAGGAACCGGAACTCACAGGCCACCAGGGCCACCCGGCGCCCGGCGACACGCCCCTCACCGGTGACGACGGACTCGTCGAGCCCGGTGCGCTCACGGGCCGCGAGCAGATCGGCGCGGTACGCGGGGTCGGCCGTGGTCACCGCCACGGGCTCGTCCCAGCTCCGCCAGCTGCCGGGGTCGACCACCGTGTGGACGAGGTCGAGGGCGGACATTCGGGGGCTGTTCGCAGTCATGCGATCACCCTGCCACGGGCCGGACGGCTTTTCGAAGGAGCGGACCGGCCCCGTGCGCGGCTCAGCGGCCCGGGGCCGCCACATCGTCCGTGCGGATGTCCGGCAGCCCCCATGCTTCGAGCGAGCCGTCGAGGAGCTCGGCGAGGAACTGGACGACTCCGCCCTCGTAGTGCCACCACCCGCCGTTGCGCGAGGCGACGGTGACCGGCCAGGCGTCGGGCCCGGGGCCGGTCGTCGTCCAGAGGAAGACGTCGCCGTGGAGCGACTCGCCCCAGGGCAGCAGCCCGCCGGGGGCGGGGTGCGGGGGCAGCCCTATGGACATGCCGCCCTCCCACCAGTCCCGGATCACGGTCTCCAGGCCGTCCCGGACACCGTCCGCCCAGCCCCGCTCGGCACCCGGCCCCGGCAGCGCCACGCTGAGGAAGTCGCCGATCACGAAGGTGGGATAGAGCTCCGCGAGCAGCTTGAAGTCGGCGGGCAGCGCGGTGCCCAGCTCACTCTCCGGCACCGCCCAGCCGAGGGCGGCGGGCTCGGCCCGCCGGTACGCCACCAGCCCGGGCACCGCCCGCTCCAGCACCCGGATCGCCTCGGCCGGATCGCCGATCCGGTGGGCGGGTGCCTGCGTGCCGATGAGGTCGTCGGTGAGGTCGTCGTGCATGCGGATCAGAGTGCCACGGGGCACTGACAACGCCGCCGGGCGGCGAGGGCGACGGCACACTCCTCATCCGCGCCGAAGCCGCCTGAAGGGCCGCCGGGTCACCCCGTCCCCTCCCCCGTCAGCCGTTCCGGTGCCGCCTGGCGCCATGAGTCCATGATGATGTCGCGGAGTTCGTCCAGATCCTCCAGCGCGGCCAGCCGCACCCGTACCCAGGACGAGCTCGCCTCGTGCGGCGGGACCCAGAACTTCTCGGGTTCGGCCGCGATCAGTTCGGTGCGCTCGTGCTTGGGGCAGCGGACCGCGATGGAGGTCTCGTCGTCGGGGACGGTGAGGTACATCTTTCCGGCGACGCGGAACGTGGGCATGCTCCACGCCTCCTTCTCGGCCGTCTCCGGGAGGGACATCGCGATACGCCGGACATCGTTGGAATTGATCACAGCCACAACCCTAGACAGGTGTTCGACGCCCGGCCCTCTCCCCCGCCGCGTACGGTGAGGACGAACCGCGGAAAAGGGGGACCGGGTGGACGACGGAACGCTGACCATCGGGGATCTCGCCCGGCTCGGCGGTGTCCCGGTGAAGACCGTGCGCTTCTACAGCGACCGGGGGCTGCTGCCCGACACCGACCGCAGTCCCGGCGGGCACCGGCGGTACGGGGCCGACGCGCTGGAGAGACTGCGCCGTATCCGGGAGCTGCGGGCCCTGGACCTGCCGCTGGACGAGGTCACGCGGGCGCTGGAGGGGGACGAGGCGCTGTCGGCCGCCCTCGCGGCACGGCTCGCCGGGGTCCGTGACACGCTCACCGCGCTCCGCTGGCAGGAAGCCTCCCTGCACGCGCTCACGTCGGCCCCGCCCGAGGAACAGCCTGAGCTGCTGCGGCTGTTCGGGGCGCTGCCGCAGCCGCCGACCACGGACACGGTCGTGGCCTTCTGGAAGCTGACCTGCCCGGTCGGCCTGCCCGCGCGGGTGCGCGACGCGTTCCTCGGCACCGTCGTGCCCGAGCTCCCGCACGCCCCTACACCTGGCCAGACCGTCGCGTACGCCCGGCTGCACGCCTACACGTCCGACCTGGCGTTCGCCACCCGGGTACGCCGCGACCAGCGCGGGAGCGCGACCGGCCCCTGCGACGGCGCGCCGCTCTACGAGGGCGTCCTGGAGGCGTACGCCCTCGCCGCTTCCGCCGCGGCCGCCGGCCGCACACCTGCCCCCGGCCACGAACTCGACGCCTACGTGGGTGCGTTCGGTACGAGCCGGGGCGAACGTGATACGGCGGACTTCCGTGCCGCGTTGCTGCGCGAGACCGCGTGGACGAGGCAGCCGCGAGTGGCCCGGTACTGGTCCCTGGCCGACGAGGTGTCCCCGGGTACGGGCACGACGGGAGCGGCCCTCGACTGGCTGCTCCGGGCGCTCGAACAGTCGGTGACGGGCGCGGGCGACGCCCCACGTGAGCCGATGCCGCCCCGGGCGTATCAGGCGAACCAGAACTAAGGAGCCGTCAAGATCGCTTGCCAGACAGGGCGTCCCCCGCCTACAAATAGTTCTACTTGAATACGAACAAGTGGAGTTAGCCATGGCACCTGCCTCACCCGCTCCCGCCGCGCACCCCCCGGTGGAGCGGTCGAACCCGCTCCACCGGCGGCGCCTCCTGCTCGCCTCGCTGACCGCCCCGGTCACCTGCGCGGCGGTCGTCGGGTTCTATCTCCGGCTGCGCGACCGGCTGCCCGGGCGGCTGGCGACGCACATCGGGTCCGGCGGCGGTGCCGACGGCTTCTCCGGGCACGGGAGCTTCCTGGCCACGGGTCTGGTGCTGCTGCTGGGCCTCGGCCTGCTCTTCGGACTGCTCGCGCACTCGGTCCGTGCGGCGTCCGGCCTCCAGCGCGGGCTCACCGCGGGCGGCTGCGCGCTGCACGCCCTGGTGGGCTCGCTCTTCGTCGCGCTGCTGTTCGCCAACGCGGACGTCACCGACCCGGAGACCGTGCGCATGACCGGCTGGCAGATAGGGATATCCCTGGCGGTCACGGCCGTGGCGGGAGGCCTCGGGTGGCTGGCCGCCGGGGCCGAACCGGCCGCTCCTCCCGCCGACAGTCCGCCGCCCGCCGAGGCCGCGCGGCTGCCGCTGGCCAAGGGCGAGGCCGTGAGCTGGAGCCGCCCGGTCGGGTCGCGCGTCCTGCCCCTGGCGGGCCTGGCGACCGTGGCGGCCGGTGTCGTATTCGGGTTCACGGTCGGCTGGGGCGGCGTCGCCGTACCCCTGCTCATCGGAGGCGTACCGGTGGCGCTGCTGACGGGCGCACGGGTGACCGTCGACCGGAGAGGGCTCATCGTCGCGCCCAAGCTCCTTCCGCGCCCCCGGCTCACCGTGTCGCTGGACCGTATCGTGGAGGCGAGGCACCGCGAGGTGGACGCCATGCGGGACTTCGGCGGATGGGGGTACCGGGTGTCGCGCGGCGCGAGCGGCATCATCCTGCGCTCCGGCGACGCGATCTCGGCGCGGCTGACGAACGGCACGGAGTTCGCCGTCACGGTCGACGACGCGGCCACCGCGGCCGCCCTCCTGAACAGCCTGGCCGACCGCGAACGCACCCCCGGAGCCTGATGTGTTGTTCCGCGTGGATCCTTCCTCGAACACCCCGCTCGCCGACCAGATCGCCGCGTGTGTACGGGGTGCCGTCGCCGACGGATCCGTACGCGCGGGGGAACGCCTCCCCGCGGCGCGCGACGTGGCGGAGTCCCTCGGGGTGAACATGCACACCGTGCTGCGCGGCTACCAGAGCCTGCGCGCGGAAGGACTGATCGAACTGCGGCGCGGCCGGGGGGCGGTGGTCGTCGCGGGCGCGACGCCGGGGCGGGCCCGGCTCGTCGAGCACGTCCGGGCGCTGGTGGCGGAGGCGCGCAGCCTTGGCCTCTCGGATGACGAGGTGGTGGCGGTGGTCCGTACCTCACTGGGCTGCGGGCCCTGACGAGCCCCGGACGAACCCCGCGCGGCTTTACGCAAGGAGCGGAACGAGACCCTCCGCCCGGGCCGCCGCCTCCAGCTCGTCCAGAGCGGTACGTGCGCGGGAGGCCGCCTCGGGGTCACGGGCCTCCAGCCCGCTCTCCTCGAACTCGTCCTCGTCCAGGCGCAGCACGGTGCCGCCGTCCGCCGAGACCCAGAGGTCGAGGTCCAGGTCCTCGACGGTGACAGTGACGGTGCCGCCGTCCGCGTCCAGGGCGGCGGGGCGGGCGATGTCGCAGTACCAGCCCTTGAGGGTGCCGTCGGCGGAGCGCACCTCCTTGACCGCGTACCAGCGGTCACGCCAGTAGTGCTCAGTGAAGACGTCGCCCGCCTCGAAGCGTACGAAGCCGAAGTCCCTGGCGTCCGGGGCCGCCCAGGGCGCGCGGACGACCAGGTGCGTGCCGTCGTCGCGGACGACCGTCGCGGGATAGCGCAGCTTGGTCCGCGCCCTCTTGGTCAGCGCGACCGTCACGTCGCCGCCTGCCACCAGTGTGTCCATGATGTTCCCAACTCCGCGCTCGGTGCCGTCGGTCGGCCGCAGCCTCTCCCGGCGGTGATCCGCGGGTCCACTGGTTTTCCCGTGCCGATGTACGGCCGGAGGGGCGCCCGTGCCGATGTACGGGTGCCCCTCCCTCGTGCGTTTCCGCCGGCTCAGCCGGTGATCATCGTCTTGCAGGTGGTGGGCGTCGCGTTGGCCGGGTCGAGCGCGTTGAGCGTCTCGTTGAAGGCCAGGCGGTCGATGGTGCCCAGGGTCAGGTGCATGGAGACGTCGACCGGGCAGAGGTCCTGGACGACGGTGTTCCGCACGTTGGGGCCGGAGAGGAACTGCGAGGTGTACGGGGTGACGACCTCGTCGTACTTGGTCGAGATCACCGTGTAGTTGACGCCGGGCACGGTGTCACCGCCCTCGTTGAGGCGGCGCATGAAGTCCGAGCCGACGACCTGCTGGGTGAGGCCGGGGGTGAAGGTCGTGAGCACACCGCGGGCGCCGGGGACCACGTCGAGCAGCTTGGTCAGGCCGGACATGGTGGTGCCGTGGTTGTTGGGGGCGATGCCCACGAGGGTGTTCACCTTGGGGGCGCCACCGAGGAACTTCAGGTAGTAGCGCGGCATCATGCCGCCCTGGGAGTGCCCCACGATGTCGACCTTGGGCGCGCCCGTCCTGGCCAGCACCTCGTCGACGAAGGTGGAGAGCTGCTCGGCGCCCTTCTCGATCGGGCCGAGGCCGTAGAAGGCGGGGATGCCCGGGATCTGGCCGTAGTCGAAGGAGTAGACGCAGTAGCCCTTCGAGACCAGGAGGGGGGCGAGGGAGAACCAGTTGTCGGTTTTGTTCTCCATCGTGCCGTGGACGAGGACGACGGGGCGCGGGTGCGCGGCCGTCGGCTTGCAGGCATCGTTGTTCCAGCCACTGGTGACCGTCGCGGCGTGGGCCGGGGCGGCCGTCGCGAGCGTCGGGGCCACGGCGGCCGCCAGGGTCAGCGCCAGTGCGGGCAGCAGGGCGCGGAAGGATCTCCGGCGCAGCTTCATCGTCGAACTCCTCGCTGGTGGGGGGTCGGGACACGTCGATCCGGCACCGGAACATGTGTGTGTCCGGCGCGTTAAGGGAACGTGAACTTACTTGCGAGTAGGTTGCGGGGTGTTCTTGCTTTCGTCAAGCAAGTTGGTTGAATTGGTCAGTCTGTTTTCGGCCACGGATGTGCGACACCGCGTCGGGAGACCCGACGCGGTGTGCAGGTGTCAGTTCTGCAACCGACCGGCCGAAGACCCTGGTCAGGCCCCCACGTACTCCGCCAAGTGCTCGCCCGTGAGGGTCGAGCGGGCCGCGACCAGGTCGGCCGGGGTGCCCTCGAAGACGACGCGGCCGCCGTCGTGGCCCGCGCCGGGGCCGAGGTCGATGATCCAGTCCGCGTGTGCCATGACCGCCTGGTGGTGTTCGACGACGATGACCGACTTGCCGGAGTCGACGAGCCGGTCGAGCAGGCCGAGCAGCTGCTCGACATCGGCGAGGTGCAGACCGGCGGTCGGCTCGTCGAGGACGTAGACGCCGCCCTTCTCCGCCATGTGCGTGGCCAGCTTGAGCCGCTGCCGCTCGCCGCCGGACAGCGTGGTGAGCGGCTGGCCGAGCGTGAGGTAGCCGAGCCCGACGTCGGCCAGCCGTCGCAGGATCCGGTGCGCGGCGGGCGTACGCGCCTCACCGCCGCCGTCACCGAAGAACTCCTCGGCCTCGGCCACCGGCATCGCGAGCACCTCGCTGATGTCGCGGCCGCCGAGGCGGTAGTCGAGCACCGACGCGTCGAACCGCTTCCCCTCGCAGTCCTCGCAGGTGGAGGAGGTCCCGGCCATCATCGCCAGGTCGGTGTAGATCACGCCTGCGCCGTTGCACGTGGGGCAGGCGCCCTCGGAGTTGGCGCTGAACAGTGCCGGCTTCACGCCGTTGGCCTTGGCGAACGCCTTGCGGACGGGGTCGAGCAGCCCGGTGTACGTCGCCGGGTTGCTCCGCCGCGAGCCGCGGATGGGGCTCTGGTCGACCGGGACCACGCCCGTGCCGGCTGGGATCGACCCGTGCACGAGCGAGCTCTTGCCGGACCCCGCGACGCCGGTGACGACGGTGAGCACGCCGAGCGGGATGTCGACGTCGACGTCCCGCAGGTTGTGCGTCGTCGCGCCGCGGACCGCGAGCGTGCCGGTGGGCTCGCGCACCGTCTTCTTGAGGGCGGCCCGGTCGCCGAGGTGACGGCCGGTGACGGTGCCGCTCGCCCGCAGCCCCTCGACGGTGCCCTCGAAGCAGACGGTGCCGCCCTCCGTACCGGCGCCGGGGCCGAGGTCGACGACGTGGTCGGCGATCGCGATCACCTCGGGCTTGTGCTCCACGACGAGCACCGTGTTGCCCTTGTCCCGCAGCCGCAGCAGCAGGTCGTTCATCCGCCGGATGTCGTGGGGGTGCAGGCCGGTCGTGGGCTCGTCGAAGACGTAGGTGGCGTCCGTGAGCGAGGAGCCGAGGTGGCGGACCATCTTGACGCGCTGCGCCTCGCCGCCCGACAGCGTGCCCGACGGCCGGTCGAGCGAGAGGTAGCCCAGGCCGATCTCCACGAAGGAGTCGAGGGAGTGCAGCAGCTTGGCGAGCAGCGGCGCCATCGAGGGGGCCTCCAGGCCGCGGACCCAATCGGCCAGGTCGCCGATCTGCATCGCGCAGGCGTCCGCGATGCCGACGCCCTCGATCCGCACCGACCGGGCCGCCTCGGCCAGCCGGGTGCCGTCGCAGTCGGGGCAGGTGGTGAACGTCATCGCCCGCTCGACGAACGCGCGGACGTGCGGCTGCAGCGCGTCGACGTCCTTGGCGAGCATCGACTTCCGGATCTTCGGGATCAGGCCTTCGTACGTCAGGTTGACGCCCTCGACCTTGATCTTGGTCGGCTCCTTGTGGAGGAGGTCGTGGAGCTCCCTCTTGGTGTATTTGCGGATCGGCTTGTCCGGGTCGAAGAAACCGCAGCCCCTGAAGATCCGGCCGTACCAGCCGTCCATGCTGTAGCCGGGGATCGTGAGCGCGCCCTCGTCGAGCGACTTGCCGTCGTCGTACAGCTGGGACAGGTCGATGTCGGTGACCGAGCCGCGGCCCTCGCAGCGCGGGCACATCCCGCCGGTGCGGGTGAAGGTCACCTTCTCCGCCTTCCTGGCACCCCGCTCGACGGTGATCGCGCCGCTGGCCCGGACCGAGGGGACGTTGAAAGCGAACGCGCTGGGCGGGCCGATGTGCGGCTCGCCGAGTCTGCTGAAGAGGATGCGCAGCATCGCGTTGGTGTCGGTGACGGTGCCGACCGTGGAGCGGGGGTCGGCACCGAGGCGCTGCTGGTCGACGACGATCGCGGTCGTCAGCCCGTCGAGCACGTCGACCTCGGGCCGGGCCAGGGCCGGCATGAAGCCCTGGACGAAGGCGCTGTACGTCTCGTTGATCAGCCGCTGCGACTCCGCGGCGATCGTGTCGAACACCAGGGAGCTCTTGCCCGAGCCGGAGACGCCGGTGAACACGGTCAGGCGGCGCTTCGGGATCTCGACGCCGACGTCCTTGAGGTTGTTCACGCGGGCGCCGTGCACGCGGATCAGGTCGTGGCTGTCGGCGACGTGCGGCGCGGGCGGCCGCGTGTCCGTCTTCCTGGCCCTGCTCATGGTCTCTCTCCGTCCGTCGGCATCCGTCAGCAGTCCGTCGGCGGCGCCGCCTCCGCCTCCGCGGTCCCGTCGGCCTCGCCCGCCCCGGTCTGAACGGCTTCGAGCGTACGTCCGGCGCTCCCCCGCCGACGCGGGGCGCGGCATCGCCCGAACGGCTCCTCCCGCCTGCGCCCGCCCGCCGGAGCCCGCAGGCTCGGGGCATGGACCGCAACAGCCCCGGCGCCACCCCTGGCCCCGGCCCCGGCCTCACCTTCGCCGAGGAGGTACGGGAGGCGGTGACCGCCCGCGCCGCGCTGCTGGTGATCGGCGCGCTGGTGCTCCAGCTCGCGTTCGTCACGTCGTACATCGGCGCCTTCCACGCCCCGAAGCCGAAGGACATCGCGTTGGCCGTCGTCGCCCCGCCGCGGATCGGCGAGGAGCTCGAACGGCAGCTGGACGCGCTGCCCGGCGAGCCCCTGGACGCGAGCACGGGCATGGACGAGGCCGAGGCGCGGCGGCGCGTCCACGAGCGGGAGGTGGAGGCCGCCCTGGTCGTCGACCCGCGCGGTACCACCGACACCCTGCTGGTCGCCGGGGGCGCGGGCGCCTCGCTCGCCCAGGCGGCCGAGGCCGTCGTCACACGCGCCGAGGCCGCGCAGCGGCGCTCGCTGAAGGTCGTCGACATCGCGCCGTCCGCGGCGGGCGACGCGCGCGGGCTGAGCTCGTTCTACCTGGTGGTGGGCTGGTGCGTGGGCGGCTATCTGTGTGCCGCGATCCTCGCGATCAGCGCCGGGGCCCGGCCCGCCAACCCCCGGCGGGCCGGCTTCCGGCTCGCCGCGCTCGCGCTCTACGCCCTGGCCGCGGGGCTGCTGGGCGCGGTGATCGCGGGCCCGGTGCTGGGGGCGCTGCCCGGCAG
>NZ_JAINFC010000248.1 GCF_020740835.1 Streptomyces sp. UNOC14_S4 | reverse complement strand
CCCCACGTCCGCGCCCGCCTCCCCCTCCGCTTCCGCTTCCGCCGAGCGGGGGCGGCCGAGGGTGGACTGGCGGATCCGGTTCGGGGCGCTGGCCCTCATATGGGGGTTCAGCTTCCTCTTCATCAAGGTGGGCACCGACGGCTTCGCCCCGCTGTACGTCTCGCTCGGGCGGATGGTGTTCGGCACGGCCGTACTCGGCGTGGCGCTGGCGGTGAAGCGGGAGCGACTGCCGCGCGACCTGCGGGTCTGGGCGCATCTGGCCGTCGCGGCCTTCCTGCTCAACGCCCTCCCGTTCACGCTGTTCGCCTATGCCGAGCTGCGCATCCCCTCCACACTCGCGGGCATCTGCAACGCCACGACCCCGCTGTGGGGCATGGTGCTCTCGCTGGTCGCCCTGTCCGAGGACCGGCCCACCCGGCGCCGCTTCGCCGGTCTCGGCCTCGGCTTCCTCGGCGTGCTCACCGTGCTCGGCGCCTGGCAGGGCTTCTCCGGGCAGGACCCCGCGGGCACGGTGATGGCCCTGGTCGCGTCCGCGAGCTACGCGGTCGGCTGGATCTATGTGCGGCGCACCCTCTCCTCGACCGGGTACTCCCACCTCTCCACGGCAGGCGGCCAGCTGCTCCTCGGCACCGTCCAGCTCGCCGTCGTCGCCCCTCTGGTCAGCCCGCTGCCCACCTCCTTCCCCGCCCTGTCGGTGCTGTCGGTCTGCGCGCTCGGCGCCCTGGGCACAGGCTTCGCCTTCCTCCTGCAGTACGGCCTGGTGGCGGAGGTCGGGCCGACGACGGCGACGCTGACGACGTATTTCACCCCCGTCGTGGCCGCCGTGGCGGGGGTGGCCCTGCTCGGCGAGCGGCTCTCGTGGAACACTCCCGTCGGCGCGGTCATCGTGCTGGCCGGTGCGGCGCTCACCCAGAGCAGGAAGCAGCCCGCGCGGAAGCAGTGAGCACACCGCACCGAGCAACATGGCGAGCACGGCGAGCACACCGCACACACCACGCGCACCGCGCCCCACGGCGAGCGGCCCCGACCGGAGCGGAAGCGGCCCTGGGCCGAGCGGGCGAGCCCCAGGCCGTAACAGGCCAGGCTGACGCCGGAGCAGGCCGGGCCGCCCCCGGAACAAGCCCCCGAACAGGCCGCCCCGAAGCCGAAGCGGACCCCATGAGCTTCCTGAGCGAGCGTCAGTCATAACGCCCATGCCTCCCCGCCGGGACCGGGCCGGTCGCCGACGCCAGCGCGTCCGCGACCGGCCCTATCTCGTGCATCGCCAGTGGCGACACGGTCAGCCGCACGCCCGGCGGCGAGGCGAGCCGGAAGCGCGCGCCCGGCGCCACCGCCCATCCCGCGTGCAGCAACCGGGCGACCGCGGCGGTCTCGTCCGGCACGGGAAGCCAGACGTTCATCCCACTGCGGCCGTGCGCGGCGACGCCGCGCTCGCGCAGCGCCTCGACGAGCGCGTTCCTGCGCCGCCCGTACGAGGCCGCGACAGCCACCGGGTCGACGGCACCGCCACGCCACAGATGCACCACCGCGTCCTGGAGCAGCCGGCTGACCCAGCCGGGGCCGAGGCGCTGCCGCCCGCGGACGCGGTCCACGGTGACGGCGTCCCCGGTGAGCACCGCGAGCCGCAGGTCCGGGCCGTACGCCTTGGCGACGGAACGCACCACGACCCAGTGGTCGGTGGAGCCCGCCAGGGGCCGCAGAGGCACGTCCACGATGCCGTGGCCGTGGTCGTCCTCGACAAGCAGGACGTGCGGGTGATCCGCGAGAACGGCCCGCAGCTCGCGGGCGCGCTCCTCGCCGAGCGCCGCCCCCGTGGGGTTCTGCGCCCGATCCGTGACGATCAGCGCCCGCGCGCCGCGGCGCAGGGCCCGGTCCGCCTCCTCCGGCAGGGGGCCGTCGTCGTCGACGGGGACGGGCACCGGGCGCAGGCCGAGGGCCGCGACGAGGTCGAGGAGACTGCCCCAGCCCGGGTCCTCCACGGCGACCTCGTCGCCCGGCCGCAAGTGCGCGGCGAGGGCGCGCTCCATGCCGTCGAGCGCCCCCGAGGTGACGGCGATCGGGCCTTCGGGGACGCCGTCCTCGGCGAAGGCGGCCCGGGCCATCCGCTCCAGCTCGGTGTCCACCGCGGGCGCGCCGTAGAGCATGGGGCGCTCGGCGGCGCGGGCGGTCGCGGCGGCGAACGCCTCGCCGAGCGGGGGCAGCAGCGCCGGGTCGGGGTTGCCGGTGGAGACGTCCCGCACGCCTTCCGGCGCCTCCACGCGGATCAGCTCGCGCGGAGTGCTGGCCGGGCGCCGGCGCACGTGGCTGCCCCGGCGGCCGGCCGTCTCGATCACGCCGCGGTCGCGGAGCATGCGATAGGCAGCCCCGACCGTATTGGGGTTGACGTCCAGTTCGACGGCCAGCTCGCGGATGGGCGGGAGCGGCTCGCCGGGCGCGAGCAGCCCCGCGGCGATCGCACGCTCCACGCTCGTGGAGATGTCCGCTGCGCGCCGTCCTTCGATCCGATACTCTCCTAGCACAAAGCTCATTATGCACTAGTGCAATGGAGTTCGCCATGGCAGTTTCCTCAAGCACCGCCGCCATGTCCGTCGCGGCCCCGTCCGCGACGCCTGTCACACCTGCCATATCTGCCATACCTGCCACAGGCGGCACGCCTGCCGCACCCGCGGCGTACGAGCGGACCGAGCGGAGCACCCCGACGCGCTACCGCGACCGCGCCTCCTACGACCGCGAGCTGGTCCACTCGATCCTCGACGCGGGCTATGTGTGCCACCTCGGGTTCGTGCGCGACGGCGCCCCGGTCGTCCTGCCGACGCTCTACGGGCGGGTCGGCGAGCGGCTCTATGTGCACGGTTCGACCGGCTCCCGCCCGCTGCGCTCGGCGAGCGGCGCGGAGGAGCCCGGCATGCCCGTCTGCCTGACCGTCACCCACGTCGACGGCCTGGTCCTGGCCCGCTCCGCGTTCCACCACTCGCTCAACTACCGCTCGGTCGTGGTGCACGGCACGGCGCGGCGGGTGACCGACGAGGAGGAGATGCGCACCGCGCTCTCCGCCCTCGTCGACCAGACCGTGCCGGGCCGCTCCGCGGACTCCCGGCCGCCGACGGCCAAGGAGCTCGCCGCCACGGCCGTGCTGCGCGTCGACCTCTCGGAGGTCTCCGCGAAGGTCCGCGCGGCGGGCCCCGCCGACGACGAGGAGGACCTGACGCTCCCTCACTGGAGCGGCGTCGTCCCCGTGGCCACCTCCTACGGCACCCCCGTCCCCGCCGACGACCTGGCCCCGGGCATACCGGTGCCCGGCTACCTCACCGCTCGCCGACCCGAGGCCGCTCGTCGGCCCGGGACCGCCCGCTGACCCGAGACCACTTGCCGACCCGGGGCCGCCCGCCGACCCGCTCCACCGGCGCCTCGGCCACGACCCGGCCGCGCGCCTCGGTGACGGCCAGGCCCGTCACGGCGGACAGCAGCACCACCGTGCCCAGCACGGTCGCGGCGGTGAGCCGTTCGCCGAGCAGCAGCACCGCGAGGACGGCCGCCGTGACCGGCTCCAGGAGGGTGATCACCGTGACCGTGGTGGCGCGTACGACCGCGAGGCCCGTGAAGAACAGCGCGTAGGCGAGCGCGGTCGGCACGGACACCAGATAAGCCATCAGGCCCAGCGTGCGGGCCAGTTCACGGGCGTGCGGCCACAGCCCCTCGACGGCCGCGAGGGGCAGCAGGCACACCGTGCTCACGGCGAAGGACGTCAGCGCCGTGGTGAACGGATCGGTGGCACGCCCCTGGCGCCCCAGCCGACGGCCGTGGACGGTGAGCAGCGCGTACCCGGCGGCGGAGAGCAGCGCCAGCGCCACCCCTGCCGGACGCACCGCGCCCGTGCCGTCGTTGCCGAGCAGCAGTACGGCGAGCCCGGCGGTCGCGCCGACGATCGCCACCCGGCCGCCGGAGCCGAGCCGTTCGCCCAGCGCCACCCGGCCGCCGAGCGCGGCCAGCACGGGCGCCGCGCCCAGGGTGACGACGGTTCCGACGGCCACTCCGGTCGCCGCCACCGCCGCGAAATAGGCCGCCTGGAAGACGGTGAGCCCGAGGCCGGCGACGATCAGCCGCCCGGCACGGCGCGGCCATGGCTCGTACGGGCGGCCGGCACACGCCGCCGGTTCCGCACGGCGCGATATCAACGGCCGTGCCAGCAGCAGGAGTACGAAACCGCCCGCCGTGCGCCAGAAGGTGAGCGCGACGGGCCCGAGGCCGCTGTCGTCCATGACGAGGCCCGCCGTGGCGCCCGCGGTCCCCCAGGAGGCGGCGGCGAAGGCGACGTAGAGAAGCCCGCGGCCGACGGGCAACCGCGGGGCGGGCAGCGGATTCCCGCCCGAGGACGGGGCCGCGGCGGAGGCAGGGATCCCGACCGGAGCAGGACGGGACGGAAGAGAGGAAGTGGATCCGGGCATGACTGTTCTCCCGCGGAAGACGTGAAGTGATCGCGTGGTCCTCTGTGCGGGCAGCGGCGATCGGCCCGGGGCGGTGTGCCCAGGGCTCCGGTCTTCCGGGAGCGGCCGCCCGCGCTAGGCGGCGGGAGGCGGCAGAACGGTCATCGGCATGGCCGACACCCTAGGCAGGGCCCGATCCGGTCGGCAACTCCCTTTCGGCGGCAGTACGCGGACCACGCACCTCGGAACGTGCTCCCGCCGGGCCTTCGCCCACAGCCACCGGCGCGGACGCGGACGCCTTGGGCGCGGAGCTCTGCGCGATGAAGGCGCCCAGCAGGACCACGGCCCCGCCCACGGTCTGCGGCAGGGAGAGGTGTTCGCCGAGCAGCACCCAGGCCAGCACGGTGGCGACGACGGCCTCCAGGCACGCGACCACTCCGGCCACCTGTGGCGACAGCCGACGTACGGAGATCACTCCGGTGAGATAGGCGGCCACGGTCGCGACCAGCACGATCCAGGCGAGGAGCAGCACGGCGGGCACCTGGCTTCCCCGCAGTTCGGCGGAGCCTGCGAGCACCGACCAGTCCAGGCCCCAGGGGCGGGCGACCACGGTCAGGAGGAGGGCTCCGACGAGCAGCCCGTAGGCGATCACGCCTGCCGGGTCGGCGGGCTTCTCGCCCTCGGAGCCGTGGTCCGCCAGCACGAAGTAGCCGACCTGGCAGCCCGCGGCGGCGAGCGCGAGCAGCAGGCCCACCGCGTCGAAGCCGAGCCCGGACCACACCTCCACCACACAGGCGAGGCCGCCGACGGCGAGGACGACGCCCACGGCCGCGGCCCGGCTCACCGGGCGCCGCTGGACGAACCGCACCCAGCCCAGCACCAGCGCGGGCGCGAGGTATTCGACGAGCAGGGCGACGCCGACGGGTATGCGGGAGATCGCCGCGAAGTAGCAGGCCTGGACACCGGCGACGCCGAGCAGGCCGAACCCCGCGAGCAGTGCGGGCCGCCGCGTCACCAGAGCGCGGTGGCGCCAGGCGAGGGGCAGCAGCACCAGGGCCGCCCCGGTCACCCGCAGCCACACGACGTGGAGCGGGTCGAGGCCCGCGTGGATCAACGGTTTGGCCGCCACACCCGATCCGCCGAACGCGAGCGCGGACACGACGGCCGGCACGAGGCCGCTGCTTCTCCCCCGAGTCGTCTGCATGCGCTTCAGCATGTCAGCGGGCGACAGGACTGTCACCCTTTTCGCTCATGACAACTCACGACAACTCACGACAGAGCTTCACTCGTGCGGGGCGGCGTCCTCCAGGCGCTCGACGAGCGACTCCGGGTCGATGCCCGCTCTGCGCAGCACCTCCACGGCCCGCGAGCGGTCGTCCGAAGCGAGGGCGGCGAGCAGGTCCACCCCTTCCGCCCGTTCGGCGCCCCGCGCGTCGGCGCGGAGGACGGCGGCCTCCAGGGCGGCGGCCGCCGCGGGCGACCAGCCGGGGGTGCGTCCCGCGTGGAGTACGGGCAGCGCGCCGGAGTCCTCGGCGGTGCCGCTCCACCGCAGCCCGTAGCCGATGGTCCGCTGCACCAGGTAGCCGAGCAGCCGTACGGCCGCTCCCGTGCCGTCGCCGTCGAGCGCCCGGGCCGCCCCGGGGGCGGCCTCGAGCAAGGTGTGCAGCAGGTGGGCGGTGTCGATCTGGCGGTCGCCGTCGCGCACGGCGCGCCTGCGGGCACCCACGGCGGCCGAGGCCAGCTCGACACTGAACCGGTCCACGCAGACCGTGCCGTCCGGCCCGCTGTCACATGTACGGCTTTGCACCCTTACACCCCACCAGGAACAGGCCGCCGAGGCATCCCCGGCGGGAAGCATTCGCGCATCCGACGAGAGGTGGGCATGCCTGTCGCGGCCCTCCTCCTTGAGGAGGACCGCGACAGACTTCGCATCAGGGTGCGGGCCGCCAGGGGCCGTCGGCTCACCCCTCGTCGGCGAGGATCAGATACAGCTTCTTGCGGGCCTCGTTGATGACGTCGAGGGCCTTCTGCTTCTGCTCCTTGCTGCCGGTCCTCCAGACCTGGCCGAAGGCCTCCATCAGTCCGAAGCCCGCCTGCCGGATCTCCTGGAGGGTCTCCCGGTCGACGCCGCGGCCGGCTTCCTCCCAGGGGGCCGGGGAACCGGCGTCCGCTTCGGCCCGGCCCTCCTCGGTGAGCGTGAACAGCTTCTTGCCGCCCTCGCTCGCACTCTCGATCAGCCCCTCGTCCTCCAGCATCTGGAGCGTCGGGTAGACGGAGCCCGGGCTCGGCTTCCAGGCGCCGCCACTGCGCTCGGCGATCTCCTGGATCATCTCGTAGCCGTGCATCGGCCGGTCCTTCAGCAGGGCCAGGATCGACGCGCGTACGTCGCCGCGCCGCGCCCGGCCGCCCGGGCCACCGCGTCCGCGCCCCCGCGGGCCGCCGAACGGCGGACCGCCGAAGCCCGGCCCGAAGGGGCCGAAGGCCGCGCGCTGCCCGCCGGGGCCGCCCGGTCCGCGCCGACGCGGACCATGCTGCTCATGTCCTTCGTAACGCCACATGACGTTCCTCCTATCGTCGATCGTTCGCGATACCTCAACGATATATCGGAACCGATCGGCCGGCAACGCCCTGCGGGCCAATTTCCGGGCATTGGCTCTGGCCTGCGGCTTTGCCGGGCCCCTACGGTCCCGTCATGCGAATCCGAATCGTCGACGCCTTCACCGACCGCCCCTTCGCCGGGAATCCGGCCGGGGTGCTCCTCTTCGACTCCGACGGCTTCCCCGACGACGCGCGGCTCCAGCGGATCGCCACCGAGGTGAACCTCTCCGAGACCGCGTACGCCCACCCGCTGCCCGCCGGTGGCGACGCCGACTGGGCACTGCGCTGGTTCACGCCCGCCACCGAGGTCGACATGTGCGGCCACGCCACGCTCGCCACGGCACACGTCCTGCACTCCACCGGCGCCGCCACCGGCACGGTGCGCTTCGCCGCCCGCTGCGGCGTTCTCACGGCGACCGCGCACGAGGACGGTTCGATCACCCTGGACTTCCCGACCGCGCCGCTCACGCGGACCACCGTCCCCGAGGGCGTGGCCACCGCGCTGGGCAGCCGGCCGCTCAGCACGTACGACACGGGCCCGCACATCGGCGACCTGCTGGTGGAACTGGCCGACGAGAAGACGGTGCGGGGGCTCGCCCCGGACATCGCGGCGCTCGGGCGGCACTCGCGCCGGGGCATCATCGCCACCGCCCCGGCCGACGACCCCGCGCTCGGCTACGACTACGTCTCGCGCTGCTTCTTCCCCAACGTCGGCATCGACGAGGACCCCGTCACCGGCAGCGCGCACACCGCGCTCGCGCCCTTCTGGAGCGAGCGCCTGGGCCGCACCGACCTGACGGGACTTCAGGCGTCGGCGCGCACCGGGCTCGTACGGACCGCTGTGCGCGGCGAGCGCACGCTGCTGACCGGCAGCGCCGTCACGGTCATCGAGGGCGAGCTGCTCGCCTGACCACGCCAGCGTGTGTCCCTCCGCGGACCGGATCGCGCAGGGACGCGCGCAGAGGCACGCGCAGGGACACACGCCGGGTCACGCCGTGGGCAGCCAGCCCACCTTGCCCGCGAGCAGCGCGTACCCGACGAAGGCCACCGTGTCGATCAGGGCGTGCGCGGCGACCAGCGGCCCGACCCGCCCCCAGCGCCGGTAGAGCAGCACGAAGACGACGCCCATCACCATGTTCCCGACGAGCCCGCCGATGCCCTGGTAGAGGTGGTACGAACCGCGCAGCACGGCACTCGCCGCCAGCGCGGCCGCCGGGGTCCAGCCGAGCTGTCCGAGGCGGCGCAGCAGATAGCCGACGACCACGACCTCCTCCAGCACGGCGTTCTGCACGGCGGAGGCGATCAGGACGGGGATCTTCCACCAGACGTCGGGCAGCGACTCGGGCACCACGGTGAGGTTGAAGCCCGCGGCGCGCACGCCGAGGTAGAAGAGCAGGCCGGTGCCGCCGATGGCCGCCGCGACCGCCGTTCCCCGGGCGAGGTCGGAGCCGGGACGCCGCCGGTCGAAGCCGATCGCCCGCAGGCCCACGCCCTCGCGGAGGAGCAGGTGCGCGACGAGGAGGACGGGCACCAGCGCGGTCGCGATGCCGAAGAGCTGCCAGGCGAGGTCGAGCCAGGGACGGCCGGGCGCGTGCGAGGTGTTGAGCCGGGCGGCCTGGTGGCTGAGCCCGCCGGGGCGGGTGGCCGCGCCGATGAAGCTGATCAGCGCCGACACGGCACTGGCACCGAGCGACAGCGCGAGGACGATCAGCGTCTCGCTGCGCAGCAGCGCCGGGCGCTCGCCCGGCAGGGTGCCGACTGCTTCGCGGTCTCCCCGCACGCCCTGCTGCACGACCTTCTCCGCTCCGCGTAGCCCGCCACCGTCCCCACAGCTTGCCCGACGGCGCGGCGCGCCCCAAAAACCGGGGTCGCGGGACGGGTCGTTCAACGGTGCCGTTCAGTCGCCCAGCCCCGTGGGCCACAGGTGCACGGGCTCTCCCGTGCGCATCAGTTCGCAGTAGCGGCGCGTCGTGGCGGCGAGCGCCTTCTCACGGCCCAGTCCGCGCTCCAGTGCCCGGTGGTACGTGGCGGCCTGCCAGGACGCGCCGTTGGTGCGGCGCAGGCAGCGGCCCTCGATGACACCGAGGTAGCGGTCGCGGTCGGCCGGTTCGACGCCCCAGGCGTCGAGCCCGGCCGCCGCGAGCGGCAGGAGCTCGTCCAGGACGAGCCGTACGGCGGAGATCCGTCCCAGCGGCGCGTTGCGGCCGCCCTTGGGCCAGCGGAACCAGGCGTCGATGCCGTGGCGGCAGGCGGTGTCGAAGTTGTCCGCGGCGACCTCGAAGGGCATCCGGGTCCACACGGGGCGGGCCTCCTCCGCGAGCACCCGGACCAGCCCGTAGTAGAAGGCGGCGTTGGCGATGACGTCGGGGACGGTGGGGCCCGCGGGCAGCACGCGGTTCTCGACCCGCAGGTGCGGTACGCCGTCGGCGATGCCGTAGACCGGCCGGTTCCAGCGGTAGACCGTGCCGTTGTGCAGGGTCAGCTCGCCGAGCTCGGGCACCCCGCCCTCCTCCAGCACCCGCGACGGGTCCTCCGTTCCGGAGACCGGCAGCACCGGCGGGAAGAAACGGAGGTTCTCCTCGAAGAGGTCGTACGCGGAGTCGATCCAGCGCTCGCCGAACCAGGTGCGCGGCCGGACGCCCTGCGCCGTGAGCTCGGGCGGGCGGGTGTCGGTGGACTGCACGAACAGCGGCGGACGGGACTCGCGCCACAGCTCCCGCCCGAAGAGGAAGGGCGAGTTGGCACCGACGGCTATCTGCGCGGCCGCGACGACCTGCGCGGCGTTCCACACGGCGGCGAACCGGCGGGGGGTGACCTGGAGGTGCAGCTGCACGGAGGTACAGGCGGACTCGGGGACGATGGAGCCCGCGGTGCAGGTCAGCCGCTCCACACCCTCGATGTCGATGGTGAAGTGCTCGCCCCGCGCCGCGACGAGCTGCTCGTTGAGCAGGGCGTAACGGTGGTCGTCGGAGAGGTTCGAGGAGATCAGGTGCCGGTCGTCCAGCGTCGGCAGAATACCGATCATCACGATCCCCGAATCGACCTCCATGGCCTTGCGGTCGGCATAGGAAAGGGCCGTGCGCAACTCCTCGGCGAGCTGGTCGAGAACCCGGCCCGACAAGCGATGGGGAACAATGTTCACTTCGAGGTTGAACCGACCCAGTTCGGTCTGGAAATCACCGCTGGCGATACGTTTCAGCACTTCTGCGTTCACCATGCTCGGCATACCGTCGGCCCCCGCGAGATTCAGCTCGATCTCCAGGCCCATGAGATTCCGGGGACGGTCGAATCGCTTCTCCTCCAGCAAGCGCGCCAGCACGTCGAGGCACTGCCGGAGCTTGTCCCGGTGACGCTGCCGGTCGGCGAGGCCGAACCCCTCGACCACCAGCTTCTCACCCATCGCAGCGCCTCCTCACCTGGGTCCTCGCGGTGCGGGCCGCCCGCGTCACGGTCGATGATGCCCAGCCGATGTGATCGATAACGCCACGGGCGCACGCAATACCCGATAGCCTGTCCGGGGTGTGCGCCGTGGCACATTCCGTCGGCATGAAGGGCTGCTCCGGTTTCGCGCATTGCGCTGGTGATAAACACCGACGGGATCCGGCCTACCCGGCCCGACGAAAAGCCCGAGGTGGCGCCCGCATATTCCGGCACAGAGTCACCGAAACCACCCTGTGCGAAGTCGCTCGAAATCCTCTTGCCGGAAATACTCGCGACAGCTAGCCGAAACACCATGTGAACACGTGTCGTATAAACTCCGGAACAAGGCAGAGAGCAGCGC
>NZ_JAINFC010000247.1 GCF_020740835.1 Streptomyces sp. UNOC14_S4 | reverse complement strand
CGGCGGCCCCGGCGCGGCCGCGGACCTGGCCCACTGGCGTACCGCGCTCGGCGGTGACCTGCCCGTCCTCGCCCTGCCCGCCGACCGGCCCCGGCCCGCCCTGATGACCTCCAACGGCCGCGCCGTCTTCCACACGCTCGACGCGGGTCTCTCCGCCCGGCTGCGCGAGCTGAGCCGCGGCCGTCGTGCCACGCTGTTCATGACCCTGCTCGCCGGGTACGCCGCGATGCTCCACCGGGTCACCGGCCAGGACGACCTCGTCATCGGCACGCCCATGTCGAACCGGCCACAGGACGCGGGCGACCTGCTCGGCTTCTTCGTCAACACCCTCGCCCTGCGCCTCGACGTGTCCGGCGACCCGGACTTCGGCACCCTGCTCGACCGGGTGCGGGCCGTGGCCCTGGACGCGTACGACCACGCAGACGTGCCCTTCGAGGCCGTCGTCCGCGAGCTCGCGCCGCCGCGCGCCACCGACCGCACGCCCGTCTTCCAGACGCTCGCCGAGTTCGAGCGGGGCGAGCCCTTCCGCTTCGACCTGCCCGGCGTGCGGGCCACCCCGCTGGACGCGGGCCCCGACAAGGCCCTCACCGACCTCGCCGTCTACTTCACGGATCAGCCGGAGGGCATCCGCTGCCACCTGGAGTACAACACCGACCTCTTCGACGCGGAGACCGTCGACGGCTTCTTCGCCACCTTCCGCGCCCTGCTCGAAGCGGCCGTCGAGACCCCCGCGACCCCGCTGTCCCGGCTCGCCGCGGCTGCCATGGCCGCCGCGCCCGGCGCACCCGTACCGGCGTCCTGGGAGCGCGGCCCGGACCGTCCCGTGCACGGCACGACCGTCCACGGACTCGTCGCCCAGCGGGCCGCCGAGGGGCCCGACCGCACCGCCGTGGTCTGCGGCGACACCGTACTGACGTACCGTCAGCTCGATGAGCGCGCCGACCGGCTGGCCGCCGCGCTCCTGGAGCGCACCGGGCCCGCGGGCCCCGACGGAACCGTCGCCCTGTGGCTGCCCCGCACCCCCGACCTCGTCGTCGCCATGCTCGCCGTGCTCAAGAGCGGACACGCCTACCTGCCGCTCGACCCCGCGCTCGGCCGGGCCCGCGCCGAGGCCGTCATCGCCGAGTGCGGGGCCAGGGCCGTCATCGGCACCCCGGAGAGCACCGCCGCCCTGCGCCTGCCGTCCGGCGTGGCCGTCGTGACCCCCGGCGACACCCCGTCGGGCACCGTCGACACGTCCCGGGCCGCCGTCGGCCGCGACTCCCTCTGCTACGTCGTCCACACCTCCGGCAGCACCGGCACCCCCAAGGGCGTCGCCGTGTCCCACCACGCCGTCCTCGACCTCTGCCAGTGGCACCACCGGCGCTTCGGGTTCACCCCGGCCGACCGGGCCGCCGCCGTGTGCGGCCTGGGCTTCGACGCCTCGGTCATGGAGTTCTGGCCCGCGCTGACCGCGGGTGCCTCGGTCGCCGTCGCGGACGACGACGCCGTACGCAAGGACCCCCTCGCCCTCGCCCGGTGGTACCGGACGCGGAACGTCACCTTCACCGTCCTGCCCACGGCCCTCGGCGAGACCGTGCTGGAACTCCCGGCGGAGGAACAGCCGCCGCTGCGCCACCTGCTGCTCGGCGGCGACGCCCTGCGCACCCGCCCGCGCCCCGGCGTGCCGTACGAGACGGTCAACGTGTACGGGCCCACCGAGACCACCGTGCTGTGCACGACCGAGACGGTCACCCCGGACGGCCACGGCGAGATCACCATCGGCCGCCCCGTCGACAACGTCCGCCTGCGGGTGCTCGACGCGGCGGGGCAGCCGGTCCCGGTCGGCACGGTGGGGGAGTTGCACGTCGGCGGCCCCGGCGTGGCCCGCGGCTACCTCGGCAGGCCCGAGGCCACGGACGAGCGCTTCCGCACCGACCCCGTCGCGGGCCGCGTCTACCGCACCGGCGACCTCGTGCGCTGGACCGAGGACGGGCGCCTGGAGTTCCGCGGCCGCACCGACGACCAGGTGAAGATCCGCGGCTACCGGGTCGAACCCGAGGAGCCCGCCCGCGCGCTCGCCGCCCTCGACGGCGTACGGGAAGCGGCCGTGCTCGCCCGCCGCGACGCCCGGGGCGAGGCGTACCTCGCGGCCTTCGCCGTGCCGGCCGACCCGGTCGGCGGGACGTCGGCGTACGGGAGTAGTGATACCGCGGCCGACCGGCAGGCCTTCGCCGACCTCATGGCCGACGAACTCGCCGCCCGGCTGCCGGAATACCTCGTACCGCGCGCCTGGGCCGTCCTCGGCTCCCTGCCGTACACGGCGAACGGCAAGCTGGACCGCGCGGCGCTCCCGGCCACCGACCTGGTGACGGGCGCGGGCGGCGGCCGGGCCTCTGACGCGGGTGATGCGGGTGATAGGGGCCCGGCATCCGACACCGAACGGCGGCTGCGCGAGCTCTGGGCGGATCAGCTCGGCCGGCTCGTCACCGACCCGGGGCAACTCCGCCCCGATACCTCGTTCTTCGACCTCGGCGGGCACTCCATCGCCGCGATCAGGCTGCTCAACCGGGTCCGTGCGGAGTTCGCCACCGACTACCCGATGGCCCGCTTCTACCAGGAGCCGACGCTGCGGGCCATGATCGCGGTGCTGGGCGGTTCCCCGGACGACGAGGTGGAGGAGCGGGCACCGGTCACCGTCCAGCAGGACCGCTTCCTCACCGCCCACGCGCAGCACGCCCTGCCCCAGGTCTTCAACGTGGCCCTGCGCGTCACCCTCACCGGAGCCCTCGACGTACCGGCGCTCCGCACCGCGCTGACCCGCCTTGTCGCCCGGCACGCGGGCCTGCGAACCCGCTTCGCCGGGGACGACGGCGAGCGGGTGCAGGAAGTGCTCCGGCCCGCGCCCGTGGAGCTGCCCGTCGAGGACCTCACCGCGTACGCGCCGGAAGCACGCGCCGCCGAAGCGGAGCGGATCAGCGCTCTGGCCGCGAACACGTGCTTCGACCCGGCCGTCGGCGTCGCACCGCTCTTCCGGCTGCTGCGCACCGGCGAGGCGGCCTGGGAGCTGCTGTGGGTCCTTCACCACTCCGTGTGCGACGGCTGGGCGGTGAGCCTCCTGCTGAAGGAGTTCGCGGCCCTCTACACCGCCGCCGTGACGGGCGCGCCCGACGGCCTGCCCGCCGAGCCCCCGCGGCCCACGGAGTACGCCCGCTGGCAGCGGGACCGCGCCCGGGAGACGGACACCGCCACCAGGGCCGGCTACTGGCTGCGCGAGCTCGACGGCGCCCCGCTCGCCCACGGCCTGCCGCTCGACCGGCCGCGCCCCGAGACCCTCAGCGGCCGGGGGCGCGTCGTCACCTTCACCGTCCCGGCGGAGGTACGGGCGGACACCGACCGGCTGGCCGCCCGGCGCGGCACGACGCCCTTCGCCGTCACGGCGGCCGTCGCCGCCCTGCTGTTCGCCAGGGAGGCCGGGCGCGACGAGGTGGTCCTCAACGTGCCGTACGCCAACCGCGAGCGCCACGAGCACGAACAGCTCGTCGCGTGCACGGCGCAGGCGTTCCCGCTGCGGGTCCGTACCGGCGGTGCCCTCACCGCCGTCGTGGACGCCGTCGCGCAGGCCGCGGCCCGCGCCGTCGACCACCTCCTGCCCTACCCGGAGATCGTGTCCGCGGCGCGCGAGCGGCAGGGCGTCGACCTGCCGCCGCGGCTGGCGCTCGGCTTCGTCTACCAGAACTCCCTGGAGACGGACATCACCCTGCCCGGCGTCACGGCGGCCGTGACCGACCTCGCGCCGAACGGCTCCCGGACGGAGGTCAGCTTCGGACTCGTGCCCGCCGGGGACGCGTTCACCGGCTTCGTCGAGTACACCGAGGACCTGTGGGAGCGCGCGACCGTCGAGCGCTGGGGGCGCGACTACGCGGAGCTGCTGGCGGAGGAGGTGCGGAAGGCGCTACGCGACTGACGGCGAGGGGGCTCGGTGGTAGGGGGAAGATCACAGCCTGCCGCCGCTCCCGCGCCCGGCTCCGCGGATTACGGTGAGCGGGTGCCGAAGAACCGGAACACGTTCTCGTTCGACGCCCCCGTGGCCCTCCGGGCCTGGGGGCGCCGTGCCGTGTCGCGCGCCGTCCACCACGGCTGGCGCTGGATCCAGCAGGCGGGCTCGGTGACCGCCGAACGCCCCGGCCCCTACCGCTTCGCCAGGATCGGCACGGGCACCCGCCTCGCCTTCCCCCTCGGCACGGTCTTCGGCGAGCAGTGCATCGAGCTGGGCGACTACTGCATCATCGGCGAACAGGTCACCCTCACCGTCGGCATGATGCCCGGCCTCGACCTGGGCCCCGAGCCCGTGCTGAGTCTGGGCAACGGCGTGGTCCTCGGCCGCGGCAGCCACGTGGTCGCCTCCCGGAAGGTGACCTTCGGCGACGACGTGTTCTGCGGCCCGTACGTCTACGTCACCAGCGACAACCACTCCTACGACGACCCCGACCAGCCCATAGGCCGCCAGTGGCCGCGCAGCGCCCCCGTCACGATCGGCTCCGGCAGCTGGCTCGGCACCGGCGCGGTGATCCTGCCGGGCGCGCGCCTGGGCCGCAACGTCGTCGTCGCGGCGGGCTCGGTCGTCCGCGGCGAGGTCCCCGACCACGCCGTCGTCGCGGGAGCCCCGGCGAGGATCGTCCGCCACTGGGACGCGGAGGAGGGCTGGGTACCGCCGTTGCGCACCCCGACTCCGGTACCGGTGCCGGAGGGGGTCACGCCGGAGCAGCTGCTGGCGCTGGAGCCGTAGCGGCCGGGCGGCGTCGATCGGTGTCGTTCACGGTCCCGTCGCTGTCCAGCGCGATCAGCCCGAGGTGCCCCTACGGTGTCACGATGCGTTCCCCTGGCCGTGTCTGTGCAAGCCGAGGCGCGGCCCCAATCTGCGCCAGCGGCGTGCTTCAGCTCCTTTTACGGATCTTCCTCATGAGGGTGTCGGGGCCAGTGACGGCAGACACGAATGAGGCGAACGCGCCACGGGTCACGACGACGGGGGTTCGCGAGAGATCTTTTGAGTCTCCGATCGGCATGATCCCTGGATATTGTTCTGCGATCACGACACAGCCTCCGCCGTTGCCGCTGTGTGTGCTCTTGCGCCAGTTGACTATGGTCAGGTCGAGATGTTTGGTGCGCACGGATACGACTCCTCAACAACCTTATGAATGAGCGTCCTTGACTCCTCGTGCCCGAGTGCCAAGCCGCGCATGTGATCATAGAGGCGCATGAGTTCTTCCACGTCGGCACGCTGTAGATGAAATCTGCCCTGCATGCCGAGTGGCCGCCAAGCGATCGGGTGTTTGCGCGGCCGGTCCCAGATTGCGACGAATCCGGCGTCGACGGTGAAATCGTTGCCTTCGGAAGGGAAGACACGGAGGTTCACGTTTGCTGCTCGTGATCGCTCCACGAGGTGGAGGAGCTGAGCACGCATCATGTCCGGCCCGCCGATCACTCTGTGCAAGGCAGCCTCGTGCAGTACGACGTGCAGAGTGGGCGCCGAAGACTGGTGCAAGATGTCGCGCAGCTCGGCGCGATAGGCCACCTTTTCGTTCAGGTCTCCGCCCAGGAGCGGCATCGCGGCGGCGAGCTGTTTGTTGGCGAACTCGGCTGTCTCCAGCATCGTCGGCATGGTGATGCCGCAGATCTGCCAGATGTTCTCGGCCTTCTGCTGGCCGTGCAGGTATCTCCGGAACGTTGCCGAGTCGGGGTTGTCGTCGAGTTCGTCACGCAGCTTGTAGATGGCTCCGCAGGCTCCCAACGCCTTGTCGATGCGGTGCATGACGTCGCGACGGGGGACGCGGCGGGTGCCCCGCTCGATGTGCGCGATCGACGTGTGGTCCAGCTGGACCGCCTTGCCCAGCTCTGCCTGGGTCCACCCCTTCGCGAGCCGGTACTTCTTGACAGCTGCTCCGAGCTCGACCAAGTGCTTCTGGTGCAGGTCAAATGGCCCTGGGCCAGACATGGTTGCATCCCTCGCTTGCCTCTGTCCGAATGTGCAAGTCCTGATCGAGGTTGAGCATAGGGGTGAGAGCGGACGCTGGTCAGCGGAACCGGAGGTGGAGCCCAGGCGGCTGACGCTCTGTTCGATTCCTGCTGTCGTGATGCCCTCTGTATGACTTCGCACACGCCGCTCAGCGGGAGTCTTCCGGCCAACTTGGGCATCGACGGTTTCGCCTGACACGCCGATGCCCACAAGGCGCCCCGTCGGGCCCTGGCCTGGCCCAAGCCCGGCCCCATCCGAACGCCGGAGTCACCCTGGATGACCTCACGACGGTACGCGCGCAGGAGTACACGAAGGTGTTTGACGAACTCCTCCCTGCCACTGACCGGCTCGACATGCTGCGGCAGCCACGCGGCCTGCACCCGCCGTGAGGGCGGTTACTCCGGAGCAGCCTCGATGCCGACCTCTGCCCATTACGCTGACTGCATGATCGAGGCAGTGGTTTTCGACGTGGGCGAGACCCTGATCAAGGACGACCGGGGCTGGGGATCCTGGGCCGACTGGCTCGGTGTTCCGAGGCATACGCTTTCCGCGCTCATCGGCGCCGTCGTCGCTCAAGGCAGGAACGACGCCGACGCGTTGCGCCTCGTCCGCCCCGGCATCGACATCGGAGCCGAGAGCCGCGCCCGCGAGGCGGCGGGGTGCGGCGAGCAACTCGACGAGACCGACCTCTACCCCGACGTCCGCCCGGTGCTCCAGGCGCTGCGCGCCGCAGGCCTGCGTGTCGTCATCGCCGGCAACCAGACCGCCCGCGCCGGTGAACTGCTGCGCGCTCTGGCGCTGCCCGCCGATGCCGTCGCCACTTCCGGGGAATGGGGAGTGGCCAAGCCGAATGCCGAATTCTTCACCCGCGTCATCGAACTTGCCCAGGCGGCCCCTGAACGGACCGTCTACGTAGGCGATCGCCCTTCCAACGACTGCACCCCCGCGGCCGCCGCCGGGCTGCGCACGGCCCACTTGCGGCGCGGCCCCCTCGGCCATCTGTGGGCCGACAGCCGCGAGGCAGCCGCGGCCGACTGGCGCATCGACTCGCTGCTGGAGCTCCCCGGTCTTCTGATCCGGTAACGGCCCGGCATGGAGTCCTCTCCAACGTCCCGACGGTCGCCGCTATTCCTCGCCTTCGCCGGTATCACCGCAGCCCTCATCGGCTGCCGTGAGGTCGTCAACTGAAACAACGGCAAACATCAACATCTGTATAATGAACAGGTGTTAGCCACGTGCGCTCCAGCGGCCACTCGCATGGGCCCCATCGGAACGTCGGTCACCCCGATCTCTGACCGCCGATGATCGACCTGCGACAGGCCCACGACGCCGCCCGCGCGATCGCGGCAGCGGCCCTGGGGCACGACCCCGGTTCCATGGCCATCGCCGAGAGCAGTTCCCATCACGTCTACGTAGGTCCGGACGTCGTCGTGAAGATCATTGATGCCGTCGGCCACTCGCGGCTGAACCGGGAGATCGCGCTCGCGCCCCACCTGCCCAACGGCCTCACAGCCCCTCTGCTCAGCAGCGGGCACCACCGGCTGGGGAGATTCGACGTTCGCTACGCCTGCTACTCCCGCGTGCCGGGAATGTCTCCCGGCATAGGTATGCAGGGCGTGGACGGTGTGACCGCGCGTTCGTTGGCGGAGGAGGCCGTCCAGCAACTCGACCGACTGCACCACTGGACGCCTCCTGGCAACGCCGATCGGACATTGAAAGAGCCCCTCGACCACGGCGGGTTCACCGGCCGGGCCGCACTCGTTGCCGAGGTCGAAGAACTCGTCGCTCTGGACCAGGACGGAAGCGTTCCTCGCCATCTGCTCGACGGCCTGGCAGCGATTGCGGAGCACGCGCCACTGCATGCACGGGCGGTTGTCCCGGTGCACGCGGACTGTCACTGGGGCAACTGGCTCGCGTGTGATGGGCATGTGACGGCTCTGCTGGATTTCGAATGGGCCCGCTATGGCGACCCTGTGGACGACTGGTTCTTCCTGGCCCGGTTCAGCGGTCCACACATGGAGACCGTTCTCGACACCATTGCCCGTGCGACGGCGACCTCTGAGGAAGCACTCCGAGCAGCATGCGAGGTTTGCGAGGCGTCCTACCTCGTCTCCGACCTCCGTGTCGCGTTTCAGCAGCCCGACACCTTTTCGCGGCTGGCCGCGGACAGGCTCCGCGGACTCGAGGAGCTCATCGTCGGACGCCACTGGTGGCGCCATGCCCGGTGAGCGCCCCTGACGCCTCAGATGCCGATGAGCCGGACGCGGCCGCCGCACAGCCGGGCCATGTCATCGACGTCGGACGTCAGCACGGCCACCGGCCCCGGCTGGCGCAGTGCCGTCTCGGCGACGGTCGCGTCGATCGCGTACTTGTGGCCGTGCAGGCCCGCGGCCTTGAGTAGTTCCGCGGACGCCTTCGCCGTACTCCCGGTGACCGGTTCGATCTTGACGCGGGAGAGTGCCCACTGCAGCCGGGGCATGTTCACCCGTGCGTGGCTGACTTCCACGATGGTGTTGGCACAGATGGCGAAATCGGCGCCCATGGTGTGGAACACCTGGAACATCGTGAGGACCTTGCGGTCCTGGGCGAGCCATGCGGAGAGCCCCTGGGAGTCCAGGACGACGGTCTCGACGTGTTCGATCACGCCGCGCTCGCCGGCCCGTCGGCCTCTGCCTCCGCCGCTGCCGTGCCGAAGATCCTGGCTCGGGCTTCGTCCAGTTCCTCCTCGGTGAACTCCCCGTGCTCCTCCTGGTGGCGCAGCAGGTCGGCGCCGAGCAACTGGTGGCGGAGCTGGCGTGCCACCGCCTCGGCGACGTATCCGGAGACGTTGTCGGTGAGCTTTCTCAGCTCGGCGACCTGGTCGGTGGGCAGTGTCACGGTGATGCGTGTCGTATCCGCCATGCCCCGAGCATACTGCGGTATGCGCGCCCGCACCCGCCGCCGGTGGCCTCCGCCCCCGACCCCCGCCGTGCGGTGCCGTACAGTAGAGCCCGTTCGGTTCTTGACCACCTGGAGCTGCGCCGGCACCCGCTGGCGGAGGTCCGCGACGTGGCTGACGATGCCGACGGTGCGGTCGCGTTCGCGGAGGGAGTCGAGGACGTCCATGACCTCGTCCAGGGTCTGCTCGTCGAGGCTGCCGAAGCCCTCGTCGATGAAGAGTGTGTCGAGCGGGACGCCGCCCGCCTCCTCCGTGACCACGTCGGCGAGGCCGAGGGCGAGGGCCAGGGAGGCGAAGAAGGTCTCGCCGCCGGAGAGGGTCGCCGTGTCGCGTTCGCGGCCCGTCCAGGCGTCGATCACGTGCAGGCCCAGGCCCGAACGGCGGGTGCCGGAGCGGGCGTCGGAGTGGACGAGTGTGTAGCGCCCGGCCGACATCCGGCGCAGGCGGACGCTCGCGGCGGCCGCCACCTGCTCCAGCCGGGCCGCGAGCACGTACGACTCCAGGCGCATCTTCCGCTCGTTGTGCGCGGAGGTGCCCGCGACGAGCGTCGCCAGGCCCGCCACCCGGTGGTGCTCCTCGCGCAGCGGGGCGAGGCGGCGCACGTCGGCCGCCGCCTGTGCGGACAGCCGGTCGAGGTCGCCGCAGCGGGTACGGGCCGCCGACTCCGTCGCGGCGGCCTCGCGCAGCCGCCGGGTCGCGGCGGCCAGCAGCTCGTCCGCGGCGGCCGGGTCGGCGGCGGGCCGCGCGGCGGCGGACGTCAGCTGCGGGTCGGCCAGCTCGGCGGCCGTGGCGGCCTCCTCGCGCTGCCAGGCGTCCAGGCGCTGCCGCAGAGCGCGCTGCCCGTCCTCGGACAGCACGGCACCGGTGACCTCCGCGGGGCCGGCGAAACCGGCGCGGGCGGTCGCCGCGTCCAGCCGCGCCGTCGCCTTCTCCAGCTCGTCCGCCGCGGCCGCCGCGGACCGCGCGGTCCCGGCGGCGTCGCCGACCAGGCCCAGGCGGCGCTCCAGCAGCGCGGCGTGCGCGGCGACGCTCTCCTCTCCGCCGCGGGCCTGTGCCAGCTCCCGCTCCAGGGCGCGGAGTTCGCCGTCGAGGTGCTCCCTGCGGGCCGTACGGGCGGTGATGCGCAGCTCCGCCGCCTGCTGCCCGGCGCGCCGGAGCTCGTGCTCCCGCTCGGCGCGGTCCAGCGCCTCCCGGGCCGCGTGGACGTCGGCGCCCGCCGCACGGGCCTCGGCGAAGGACCGCCGGACCTCCTCGGCCGCCGCGGCCAGCTCGGCCGCGCTCGCCTCGCCCGCCTCGGCCCGCGCGTGGGCCAGGGCGTCCCGCAGCGCCTGGAGCTCCCGTTCGGCGCGCTCGCGGCCGGTGTCGGCACGCCGGGAGTCCTCCAGGGCCCGCTCCTCGTCGGCGCGGTCGACATGGCCCGCGGTGGCGCGCGCGGGGTCGGGGTGCTCGGTGGAGCCGCACACCTTGCACGCCTCACCCGGGCCCAGCCCGGCCGCGAGCTCGGCCGCGATGCCCAGCAGACGGCGCTCCCGCAGGTCGAGCCAGTGCTCGCGCGCGGCGGCGGCGCGCTCCCGGGCCCCGCGCAGCCGCTCCTCGGCCTGGTCGGCCTGGCCGGCGAGCCGGTCGCGTTCCCGGGCGGCCTCCAGCCGGCGCAGGGCCGGGGCCACTTCGCCCTCCAGCCGGGCGGCGCGGGTGGCCGCCTCCTGCGCGCTGTCCACGCGTCGCTGGTGGCGCGCGTGCAGGAGCTCCCAGCCCGCGAGCCACTCGGCGGCCTCGGCACGGGTGTCCTCGTCGGAGCGGGCCTCGCGCTCCAGCCCCGCGAGCTCGGCCGTGATCCCGGCGGCGCGCTGCTCGGCGCGGCGGGCGGCGGACAGCGCGCCGCGCTGCTCGCGGAGCAGCGCGTCGAGGGCGGCGTG
>NZ_JAINFC010000246.1 GCF_020740835.1 Streptomyces sp. UNOC14_S4 | reverse complement strand
TGCGCACGGCGCGCGGCTGCGGGTCCGTTGTGGCTTGTCGCGCAGTTCCCCGCGCCCCTATGGGGCGCGGCCCCGTTCCCGGCTGCGGGTGCCCCGTCAGGGGCGCGGGGAACTGCGCGAGCGGCCGAACGCGGCCCGCAGCCGCGCGGCGCGCGCAAGAGGCACCCCAGTAGGCGCAGCCGGAAACCGGCGGAGCCCGGTGGCTACCCGTGCCGGCGCCGATGCCGCGCAACCCGCTCGCGGTTGCCGCAGACCTCGCTGGAGCACCAGCGGCGCCGGTGCCCCCGCGACATGTCCAGGTAGACGAGGGAGCACGTCTCCCCCTGGCACTGGCGCAGCTGGCCCCGCGTGGTCGGGTCGGTCAGGAGTTCCACCGCGTCGCGGCAGATCTGGCCCACGAGCGCCCCGCAGTCGGGAGGCGCGGCGACGGCACGGACGAGGGTGCCGTCCTCGGTCCGTACGGCCCGCACGGCGGGCGGCGCGGCGGCCGCGAGGGCGTTGACGCGCTCCAGGTCGGGCTCGGCGGCCCGGCCGTCGACCTCGGCGTGGACGACGCGGTGCAGCAGGTCGCGGGCCGCGCGGAAACGCCCGAGCCAGCTCGCGTCGACGGCGCCGAGCGGGGTGCCCGGGGGCACGACCCCGGCGCCGAGCAGCCAGTCGCGCAGCCGCTCCGGGGTGTCGAGCCTCTCGACCGGCTCCTCGCTGAACCGGGCGCCGACCGTGGCCACCAGGTCCAGGCAGGGCCGCCCGGCATCGAATCGCAGACCGTAGGAGTAGGAGGCTGTCGCCGCCATGCGCCGGTCACCTTTTCCTTGTTCGCGCCCTGTACACGCCGTACACGCCTGTGCGCCTCTACACGTACGCGCTCTTCCCGCGCGCCCTGTCCGCGGCGGAGTCGCCACCTCCAAGGGTGCCCCGTCGGGTGCGCGCCCGTAACCCCCGTATCCGCCGTGCGGCGTCATACGCGGGCGCGCGGCCATACGCGCGTCAGCACATCAGCGCATCAGCGCTTCGTCGGCCCCGGGCAGCCAGCTGCCCGGCGGGCGGACGAGCCAGCCCTCGCGCGCGGCCAGCGCCGCGGCCGCCGCCCGCAGCGCGTCCAGGCCCGGGTGTCGCAGGCCGGGGCGCCACACCAACGAGACGGGCGACAGCGGCACCGGGTCGGTGAGCGGGCGCAGCACCATGCCGGGGACGTCGAGGAAGTCGGCGCTCGCCAGCACGGACCAGCGCCGCTTGCGGACGACGCGGACGAACTCCTCGTCGCCGTCGAGCCCGGGGAAGGGCGCGGCGGCGGCGATCCCCCGGCCCGCGAAGAGCCGCTCCGCGAGGTCGGTCCACTCGGCGGTGTCGGGGTTGCCCGCGGCGACGTAGAGGGTCTCGCCCGCGAGCCCGTCGAGCGGCACGGCGGGAAGCCCCGCCAGCCGGTGGTCGTCGGGCAGCAGGACGGCCATCGGCTCGTACCGCACGGGCAGATGGGCGAGCCGCGCCCGGACGGCCGGGTCCAGTCCTGCGAAGCGCCCGAACGCCACGTCGAGCCGCCCGGCGAGCAGTTCGGCGGCCGCGCCGGTGAGCCCGCCGTGGAAACGTGCCACGAGCTCGCGCTCGGGCGCGGCCTCGCGCGCGGCGGTCAGCACGCGGTGGGCGGTGCCGGTGGTGGCGCCGACGGCGACGAGCAGGGGGCGCCCGTCGCGGGCGCAGGCCGCGGCGAGTTCGTCGTGCGCGGCGAGGACGCGCCGGGCGTACGGCAGCAGGCGCGCGCCCTCCGCGGTGAGGGAGACCTGCCGGGTCGAGCGCGTGAACAGCTCGGTGCCCAGGTGCCGTTCGAGCCGCCGTATGTCCCGGCTGAGCGCCTGCTGCGCGAGGTGGAGCCGGGCGGCGGCGCGGGTGAAGTGCAGTTCGTCCGCGACGGCGGCGAAGGCGCGGAGGAGCCGGGGGTCGGTGTCTGCTGAGGCCATGTGCCGCAGTCAACAACAGGGGTGTTGTCAATGGCGAGGAATCAGGTGTTGGACCGGCACCCGCACCGCCCACGAGGCTTGCCGCATGCCGAATTCCCCCGATTCCTCTGACTCCCCTTACTCCCCTGTTTCCCGGCCGCTGTTCACCGTGGCGGGCGGAATGCTCGTGGCCGCCCGCCCGGCTTCCACGTTCACTCCCCCGGCCCGACGGCGCGACGAAAAACGTTACGGACGCCGGGACTTGGCCAGCGCCACCCCCGTCAGCGTCAGTATCCCCGCCGCGCCCGCCGCGACCGTCCCCACCACCAGTGGGGAGGCGGAGGCCGATACCGGGGCCCTGACGGACGCCGCCTCCGTCACCAGGAGGCGGCTGATCTTCCGGACGCGGCCGTGGTGGCTGACCACCAGGACGGGGTAGCTCCCCGCCCCGAGCCCCTTCCGGATGCGGGCGGGGCCGTAATAACGCGGCGCGTCCCCGTCACCGGCCTTGCTCTCGTCGCGGCGCAGGAGCACCGGGCGCTCGAAGGCCGGGGAGGTGGCGACGATACGGCCCTCCTCGCCGGGGTCGGGCGCGCCGTCGCGCCACAGGACGTTGACCGTGCCGCCGACGGCGACCTTGTGGCGGGTACGGGCGAGGGAGGGCCCGGAGCTCACCGCCGTGTCGAAGAAGGCGGGGCCGTGCGCGCGGCCCAGGTAGTCGCGGTCGCCGGGCCGGGCGGCCCGGACGGTCAGCGGCTTCTCGTCGAGGACGCGCCCGCCGGGCCCGGTGAGCGTCACCTTGTACGTGCCGTCCTTCACCGCGGCCGGCAGCGCGAGCCCGCCGGAGAACAGCCGGGGGTTGTTCCAGTCGGCGCTCTTCGGGTCGTGGGCGAGCCGCACGGGCGCGGGGAAGGCGGGCGAGCGCGCCTCGAAGGCGGTGCCGGTCTCGCCGGGGAAGAGGTCGTCGTAGGCCATCCACAGCTGCTCGCCGGGCCGCATGACCTCGCCGGGCGACGTGACCGTGAACCGCGGCCGCCGCGCGGGCCCGACCTCGACCCGGTCCTCGGCGACGACGTGGCCGCCCGCGCGCACGGTGAGCGGATAGCTGCCGGGCCGTACGGCCATGGCGATCGCGGGCCGGGCGTGGTGGCCGCGCGCGGCCTCCGGTGCCCGGTGCTCGTAAGGGGTGAGCCGGACGCTCCGGCCGAAGACGGGCGAGGAGACGGTGACCTCGCCCCGGCCGCGCACGCCCTGGACGTCTATGTCGACGAGCCCGCCGGGGCGGTTGTCGAAGGCCCCGTTGAGCAGCAGATGCACCCCGCTGCGTCCGTCACGGACGTCCCGCCCGCCCCGTCCGTCGTCGGCCGCCGCGGCCCCGGCCGGCCACAGCGCTCCGGCGCTCACGACAGCGATCACCGCACGAGTCCAGTTCACCGCGCACCCCCTCGTCGCACCCAGGAAGAGGGGCCGCCGGGCCGCGAGGTTGCACCCGGCCGGGACATGGCACGCAAAAGCCCCCGGCCTGACGCCATAGGCGCAGGTCGGGGGCTTTTCATGGGGAGTGGAGATGGCGGGAATCGAACCCGCGTCCAACGGTGCGGAACCAGGGCTTCTCCGAGCGCAGTCCGCTGCGATTTTCTCAGCCCCGGAGATCACACGGACAAGTCTCCGACGGGCTCAGTCACTGTTTGATTTCCCTCTCGACCCCGTGACCGGGTCTAGAGGTTTAGTTCCCTAGCTGATGCCAGGATCCGGGTCGGGAACAGCCCCGGGCTGACACTTCGCAAAGTCGCTACTTAGGCAGCGAGGGCGAAGGAATCGCGCTTGGTGTTGGCGATTATTGGTTGCGACATATGGTTTACGAGATCATTGCCGCTTCCTCGGCTCGCTTCCCCTGCTTCGACATCCGCTGTCGAAACCGATCATCCCCATGTTGTTTTTTCAAGGTGCGCCCCTTGCGGGGTGCGATGTCCATCGTACGTGACCGGCGGCCGCCGTCGCCAGCGCATTTAGCCGGACGGGCTACCGGGCCTGGGCGCGCTGACGCCTGCGGGCCGCGGAGATCGCGCGGTTGGCCTCGCGGGTGTCCTGCTTCTCGCGCAGGGTCTGCCGCTTGTCGTACTCCTTCTTGCCCTTGGCCAGGGCGATCTCGACCTTGGCCCGGCCCGCCTTGAAGTACAGGGCGAGGGGCACGATCGTGTGGCCCGTCTCCTGCGACTTGGAGTCGAGCTTGTCGATCTCGGCGCGGTGCATCAGCAGCTTCCGCTTGCGGCGCGCGGTGTGGTTGGTCCAGGTGCCCTGGGCGTACTCGGGGACGTGGACGTTGTGCAGCCACGCCTCGCCGCCGTCGATCTGCACGAAGCCGTCCACGAGCGAGGCACGGCCCTGGCGCAGCGACTTCACCTCGGTACCGGTCAGCACCAGACCGCACTCGTAGGTGTCCAGAATGTGGTAGTCGTGGCGCGCCTTCTTGTTCTGCGCGACCAGTTTGCGGTCGGTCTTGGCCTTCTTCTCTTTTCCCTTAGTCATAGCGCGCACATTCTCGCACTAGGACCCGCCTCTGAGGCCACTCAATACCGTGCGGGCACGGTGCTCGGCGTCGCTGCGCACGACCACGTCGGGGGCGATGCCGCGGCCCTCGACCGCGTGGCCCGACGGGGTCCGCCAGTGGCCCACGGTGAGCTCCGCGACCGAGCCGTCGGGGAGCCTGTCCGGCAGCTGCACGGAGCCCTTGCCGAAGGTGCGGGTGCCGACGACGACCGCCCGGCCGCGGTCCTGCAGCGCCCCGGCGAGCAGCTCGCCCGCGCTCATGGTGCCGCCGTCGACGAGCACGACCAGCGGCGGCCCGGTGTCCCCGCCCGGCGCGGCCTCCAGGGTGCGCTGCCCGCCCGGCACGTCGTAGGTGGCGACGAGACCGCCGTCGAGGAAGGCGGAGGCGGCCCCCACGGCCTCGGTGACCAGGCCGCCGGAATTGCCCCGCAGGTCGAGCAGGATGCCCTCGCCCCGGGCGGCCGTCCGCGCCGCCCGGCGGATGCGCTCGCCGGTGCCCCGGGTGAAGGAGTCGACCCGGATGCGGGTGGCGCCGGGGCCCTCCTCCCGGCCGCCCGGCAGCCGCTCCACGGCGACGTTCTCGGTGGCCAGCCGGGCCCTGTACACGGTCCGCTCCCAGGACCCGCCGGAGCGCCGCAGCCCGATCCGTACGGGCGTGCCCTCATCCGCGCCGCCCTCCGCCATGTCGTCGCCGCGCAGCAGGGCGACGACCTCGGCGACCGGTCTGCCCTCCGTCGCCACCCCGTCGACCGAGCGGATCAGGTCGCCCGCGCGGATGCCCTCGCGCTCGGCCGGGCCCCCGGGCCGTACGGCGTCGACCTCGGTGCCGCCGCCGTCGGCGGGCCGGGCGGTGAGGCCGACGCCGATGTACACGCCGTCCAGGGCGCGCTCCAGCCCCGCGTACGCGCGGGCGCTGTAGACGGAGCTCCAGCGGTCGCCGCTGCGGCCGATGACCTCGGCGGCGGCAGCGGCACCGGACTTCCCGTCCGCCGCGGCCCGTCCGGCGGCGGCCTCGACGGCGCGGGGGTCGGGAGGGCGGCCCGCTTCGTCGTCCTCGGGGAGGGCGCCCTCGTCCCCGTCCTGCTCCTCGTCCCGGCCCTCGTCGGCGCCCCCGGCTCTCCCGACGGCGGCTCTCCCGGACTGCCCCGCCACATGCGCCGGAGCGCGCGCCTCCGTGGCTTTCCGGCCGTCGTGCGCGCCCGCGTCCCAGGAACCGGCGGCGGCACCCGTCGCCAGCACGCCCGCGAAGACCAAGGTCAACGCGGTAGTGCGCCGCGCGCGGCGCTGCGGGAAGAACATCGGCGGGCCGGGCATGCGCGTGAGTCTAGGACACAAAGAAGGCGCCGTACGGGGAGTTGTCCGCACGGCGCCTCGGTTGCGCCCTGGTTCTCGCGTCGGGTCTTTGTCAGACCTTGAGGTACTTCCGGAGCGCGGCGGCCGCCGCGAGCGCGGGCATCAGCAGGCCGATCGCGAGCACCAGCGGCAGCTTGGCCAGCACCGCGTCCCAGCCGATGAACTGGATGACGTCGATGTGGTGCACCAGCCAGTTGTTCACGAGGAAGTACTGGCCGCAGACCAGCAGCACACAGGCCAGGCCCGCGCCCAGCAGGCCGGCGAAGGCCGCCTCCATGATGAACGGGATCTGGATGTAGAAGCTGGACGCGCCGACCAGCCGCATGATCCCGGTCTCCCGGCGGCGGCTGAACGCCGACACCCGCACGGTGTTGACGATCAGCATCAGAGCCACGACCAGCATCAGGAACATCACCCCGAGCGCCGCGAAGTTCATGCCGTTGAGCAGGTTGAAGAGGTTGGACAGCAGCGACTTCTGGTCCTGCACGGTCTGCACGCCGGGCCGCTTGGCGAAGGCGCTGGAGATGACCTCGTACTTCGCGGGGTCCTTGAGCTTGACGCGGAAGGACTCCTGCATCTGGTCCGGCGTGAGCGAGCCCGCGATCGGGGAGTTCTTGCCGAACTGCTCCTTGTAGTGCTTGTACGCCTCGTCGGCCGTCTCGAACTGGACGGTCTGGACGAGGTCCTTCATCTTCTCCAGGTCGGTGCGGATCTCCTTCTTCTGGTCCTCCGTCGCCGCCCCCTTGGCACAGGAGGGGAAGGTCTCGGCGTCGGTCTTGTTGCAGAGGAAGATGGAGACGTTGACCTTGTCGTACCAGTAGCCCTTCATCGTGCTGACCTGCTCGCGCATCAGCAGCGACCCGCCGAACAGCGCGAGCGACAGGGCGACGGAGACGATCACCGCGAAGGTCATCGTGAGATTACGGCGGAGACCGACGCCGATCTCCGACAGGACGAACTGGGCGCGCATGGCGTCCTTTCAGGCTTTCAGTGCTGGTAGCCGTAGACGCCGCGCGACTGGTCGCGCACGAGACGGCCCTGTTCCAATTCGATGACGCGCTTGCGCATCTGGTCCACGATCTGCTGGTCGTGGGTGGCCATGATGACGGTGGTCCCCGTCCGGTTGATCCGGTCCAGCAGCTTCATGATGCCGACCGAGGTCTGGGGGTCGAGGTTGCCGGTCGGCTCGTCCGCGATGAGCAGCAGGGGGCGGTTGACGAACGCGCGGGCGATCGCGACGCGCTGCTGCTCACCGCCGGAGAGCTCACCGGGCCTCCGCTGCTCCTTGCCGCCGAGGCCCACCAGCTCCAGCACCTGCGGGACGGCCTTGCGGATCTCGCCACGGGGCTTGCCGATGACCTCCAGGGCGAAGGCCACGTTCTCGTGGACCGTCTTGTTGGGCAGCAGCCGGAAATCCTGGAAGACCGTGCCCAGCTGGCGGCGCATCTGGGGCACCTTCCAGTTGGAGAGCCGGGCGAGGTCCTTGCCCAGCACGTGCACCTGGCCCGTGCTGGCCCGCTCCTCGCGCAGCAGGAGTCTGAGGAAGGTGGACTTGCCGGACCCGGAGGAGCCGACGAGGAAGACGAACTCGCCCTTCTCGATCTCCAGCGAGACATCGCGCAGCGCCGGGCGGCTCTGCTTGGGATAGGACTTCGAGACGTTGTCGAATCGGATCACGAGTGCACCACGCGTCTGGCCTGGACAGGGTCACGGAACACCGCGCGCGCGGCTCCCGTCGGTGAGCGTGACCATACGCGAACCACACGTGTACGCGCAGACGGCGTCCGGTCTTGGCGCGTTTGTCACCGGCCCGCCGGGGAGAAAACTGGGGCAATCGGGTCCACGCTCCCGGGTTCAGCCGACCGGCCGCGCCGAACGGCGGGGAAGCTGGCACAGTGGTAAGGGGAACCGCTCGGCGTCCCCGCGCGTTGGACGTACCGGAGGAGGAGATCGCATGACATGCGACCGACTGGTGTGCGCCAATTGCGCGGCCCCCGTCAGCGAGGGCCGCTGCCCCGTCTGCCGGGCGAGCCGGGAGCGGCTTCAGCACCAGGAAGGCATTTTCGCGGGCCTGAACCCGGCCGCGCTGCTCGTGCTGCTCGTGGCACTGATAGCGGTGGCCGTGGCCGCCCGCGGATTCGCCGGGTAGCCGCCCGGCCACGCACCGGCGCCAGGCCGCACGCCCGGCCATGCTGGCACGCCTCCCCGCCGGATCGCCCCTGACATCACGCACGAGGGCCCGGAGCGCAGTGCGCTCCGGGCCCTCGTCCTGTGCGCCCCCGCCCGGGGCCGCCGGGGCCGCCCCAGGGGTCGCTCAGGGGGTCGTCGCTCAGGCCGCGGTGCCGCGGGCCATCAGACGCGGGAGCAGCCGGAAGCCGACGCCGCCCGCGATCATCGTCGCGGCGCCGACGAGCAGGAAGGAGGTCTGGCCCGCACCCGTCTGGGCGAGCTCCTCCTTCGGCTTGGCCTGCTGGACGGGCTTGAGGCCCGCGCTGTCCGTGTCGGTGTTGGTGCCGCAGTTGCTCGCGGTGTCCACGGGGCAGGTCCGGCCCTCGCCGGGCTTGTCACCCTTGTCGCCGCCGCCCGTGGAGCCGGTGGAGCCCTCGTGGTCACCGCCGCCCGTGCTGCCGCCGGTGCCGTTGTGCTCGCCACCGGTGGAGCCGGAGGAGCCCTCGTGACCGCCGGTGCTGCCGCCGTCGCCACCGGTGTTCCCGCCGTCGCCACCGGTGTTCCCGCCGGTGCCACCCGTGTTGCCACCGGTGTTGCCGCCGGTACCGCCCGTGTTGCCGGTGCCACCGTTGTTGCCCGTGGAGCCGGTGTTGCCGGTGCCGCCGTTGTTGCCGGTAGAGCCGGTGTTACCCGTGCCACCGTTGTCGCCGGTGGAGCCGGTGTTGCCCGTGCTGCCGGTGGACGGGCCACCGGTGGACGGGTCGCCCGACGTACCGGTGGACGTACCCGTGGAGGTCCCGGTCGAGGTACCCGTCGAGGTGCCGGTGGACGTACCGCCGTCGGTCTGGCCGCCACTGGACGGTCCACCGGTGGACGGGTTGCCCGTCGTACCGCTGGTGGAGGGGTCACCGGACGTGCCGGTCGAGGTGCCGGTGCTCGTGCCGGTCGAGGTACCGGTGGACGTGTTACCGGTCGTGCCGGTGGAGGTGTTACCCGTAGTGCCCGTGGTACCCGTGGTGTCACCGCCGGGCTGCGGGATGTGGTCGGGGTCGCCGTCCGGGGCGGTGACACCGTGGACCGAGGCCGTACCGACCCCGGCGACGTGCACACCCGCGGCGGAGGCCGCACCCGCGGCCGTCAGCGAAGCACCCGCGGCGATCACCGCGCCGGCGGCTATGCGCGCGACGCGCACCCGCGTCTTCTTGGTCATATACCTGCTACCCCCAGTAGCTGATCGTCATTGGAGCAGCCATACACAGGGCGGTGGCTCTGGGGCGGGAGCGTCGCACCGGCTACTCGCCGGGCCGCTCGCCCCCCGCCACACGCGCCCCAGTGATACGCATGCCGCACGCCAGCCTGTCCAGTTTCTGAGGCAGCGTCAAGGGAGTTTCAGGCACGTTTGTCCGGCTATGCAGCCGAATGGGATTACTTCTCCTGCTGTTCCTGCTGCTTGCGCCAGCGGATGCCCGCCTCCAGGAAGCCGTCGATGTCACCGTCGAGGACCGAGGTGGGGTTGCCGACCTCGAACTCGGTACGGAGGTCCTTGACCATCTGGTAAGGGTGCAGGACGTACGAACGCATCTGGTTGCCCCAGGAGTTGCCGCCGTCGCCCTTGAGCGCGTCCATCTTGGCCTGCTCCTCCTGGCGGCGGCGCTCGAGGAGCTTGGCCTGGAGGACGTTCATCGCGGTCGCCTTGTTCTGGATCTGCGAGCGCTCGTTCTGGCAGGAGACGACGATGCCGGTGGGGATGTGGGTCAGGCGCACCGCCGAGTCGGTGGTGTTGACGCCCTGGCCACCGGGGCCGGAGGAACGGTAGACGTCCACACGGAGGTCGGACTCGTCGATGTCGACGTGGTCGGTCTGCTCGACGACGGGGAGCACCTCGACGCCCGCGAAGGACGTCTGGCGGCGGCCCTGGTTGTCGAAGGGCGAGATGCGCACGAGACGGTGGGTGCCCTGCTCGACGGAGAGCGTGCCGTAGGCGTACGGGACCTGGACGGCGAAGGTGGTCGACTTGATGCCGGCCTCTTCCGCGTACGAGGTCTCGTAGATCTCCGTCTTGTAGCCGTGGCGCTCGGCCCAGCGCAGGTACATGCGCTGGAGACGCTCGGCGAAGTCCGAGGCGTCGACGCCACCGGCCTCGGCGCGGATGTTGACCAGGGCCTCACGGGCGTCGTACTCACCGGAGAGGAGGGTACGGACCTCCATCTCGTCCAGCGCCTTGCGGACGGAGGTCAGCTCGGCCTCGGCCTCGGCCATGGCGTCGGCATCGCCCTCGGCCTCGGCGAGCTCGAACAGCACACCAAGATCGTCGATGCGGCCGCGCAGGCCCTCCGTCTTACGGAGCTCGGCCTGGAGGTGCGAGAGCTTGCTGGTGATCTTCTGCGCCTCCTCCGGGTCGTCCCAGAGGGAGGGGGCGGCCGCCTGCTCCTCGAGCAGGGCGATGTCAGCCCTCATCCTGTCGAGGTCCAGGACGGCCTCGATCGACCCCATGGTCGAGGAGAGGGACTTCAGCTCTTCGGATACGTCAACGACTGCCACGCACCCAGCCTAACGGCTGCGCCGGGCTGCGGGTGTCCGATGCGGTCCCTCTCACCACCCGGGCCCCTGGCCCGGACCCCGGCCCCTGACGGCGGGAGGCCCCTCTTTCCCGGGGGCTGCGCCCCCGGGGCCCCTGCGCCTGCCGGGTGTGCGGCTTGCGCTCCGCGCGCGGCTTGTGGCCCCGGTGGGGGCTTGTCGCGCAGTTCCCCGCGCCCCTGAGAAGCCGCTTGCGAGCTCGGTCGCCCGTGTCCGTCCGGCGGCTGCGGGTCGTGGCTGGTTGCTCGCGCAGTTCCCCGCGCCCCTGAAGGGGCGCGGTCTCCCACCCCTGCGGAGAGTCGACAGCGGGCTTGGGCGCCCCCTACC
>NZ_JAINFC010000245.1 GCF_020740835.1 Streptomyces sp. UNOC14_S4 | reverse complement strand
CTCCTCGCCTACCGCCTCAAGTCCTGGCTGCCACCCGCACTCCCCGTACAGCCGCGAGAGCCTGCCCCGGAACGGCCCGGCAAACCGCTTCCCCTCCAGACTTGTGACGGCTGCGAACGAGCCTTCCGCTCGGCCACACCCGGCAGATGCCGCGACTGCCGGACGTCTGACGCAACAAGCTCGGCGGCATGACCGGTTGGCTTCGGCACGTGGTCGGGAGCGAGGTCCGGGCCCGGATCAGCTGACCGGGTCGGCCCAGGAGCGCGCTGAGCTGGTCATGACGAACCCGAGCCTTGCCCAGGTGGAGGAAGCGCTGGCTGCCTGGCAGCAGACGGTGAAGCGACGCCCCAGCAGGCCAGACCGACTTATGCAATGACGCGCATAGTTGCGTTCCTGCATAGACGGCTCACCCGCCGTGCTCGTACCGTCATGGCATCTGGCCCGCAGGGGTCCTGAGTTAAGGGGGTCGTAGCCATGGCTCGCGAGGAACTGACTCGACTGACCGGCAGCGGAAACGGCAACTGCAACCACGACGACTGCCCCAACGTGTACCGCACGGCCACCGGATCGTTCCTGGTTCAGGGGGAGGCGTCCGACGCCTTCAAGCCTGCGGCTGGGGAAGGGCTCGTAGAGATCCCTGAGAGCGTGCTGAAGGAGGCTTTCCGTGTTCTTGGATGGTGAGAACTGGACGGCGAAGGTCCAGGGCTTCAAGCGGGAGGCGTGGCGGCTTGAAACGCTTCCCTGGTACAGGGTGCCCAGCGAAGAAGATGAAATTCGTGACTTCCTGGCCGGGCGCCGAATCGATCCACAGAACCACTCTTCCGGGTATACGGAGGGTCTACGTAAGATCAGGGCAGAGGGGAAAAGTAAGGGGCGCGTTCACATCGTCACGCGACCCCTCACGGAATACCTCCGATTCGAGTTCATGTACTACGAAGCTCATTCTCTGGCCGGGGACGATATTCGCATCCTCGATGTGACCGGTCGGCCCAACCCGCTGGAAGGTGTTCAAGACTTCTGGCTGTTCGATAAAACAGAAGTGGTCCTCATGAACTACGAGGCAGACGGCACGCAGATCAATCGGGAACTGTACGAGGGCGACCCTGGGCCGTACGTCGAATACCAGCGCATCGCGCTCGCGGAATCGGTTCCGTTCCAGGAGTACGTGAACGGTGGCCATCGAGCCTGACCGGCTAGACCAGTCGGGACGCGAACTGGCAGCCATCCTCAAGCGCCTCCGTAAACAAGCCGGGCTCTCAGGAGTCCGGCTTGCCGCGCGTTGCAACATGTCTCAATCCAAGATCAGCCGGATTGAGGGCAACAAGAGCCGTCCGTCATTGCTGGATGTTGAACAACTCCTCCGGGGCCTCAACGCACCCCCCGCCATTGCGGCCGAGGTGATGGCCCTGGCCAGGATCGCTCAGACAGAGTGGCAGGGCGGGAGGACGCTCCGAAGAAAAGGGCTCGACAAGAAGCAAGTGCAGCTTGCAGGGCTTGAGGCGTCGTCCACGACGTTCCGGTACTTCCTGCTGTCCATGATCACAGGACTTCTGGCGACACCTGAATACGTTCGCGCCAGCCTGGCTCAGGCTCCACCGGAGCAACAGGCCAAAGCCGCGGCGATGAAGCTCGACCGTCAAAGAGTTCTGTTCGATCGGTCCAAGCGATTCACGTTCATTCTGACCGAGCAGGCTGTCAGGTACCCGCTTATTCCGCCCGATGAGCTGGCGTTGCAGATTGACCGACTGGCCTCTCTCACGCACCAGCCGAACATCCGACTTGGCGTCATCCCCATGGGAGTCCACTTCACCTCTGGGGCGTTGAGCACGTTTACAGTCTATGACGAGACTCTGGCGACTGCGGAACTCGATCTAGGGGCGATCGTTTTCCGTGACGACCGAGATGTGCAGGATCTGATTCTACGGTTCACCGGATACGAAGAGTATGCTCTTTTCGGAGAACAAGCCAGGGGGAGGCTCGCGGAGTGGGCAGCCGTCTGCCGATCGTGATCTTTAAGCCGGAACGTGCATAAAACTGGTTTCACCGGCTCACCGGTCCCACGATGTGCCAATGACTACGGACATCGAAGCAGCCGCACAGCAAGCCGCCGCCTTCCTGGCAGGCAAGAAGAAAGCCGACGACATGGCTTTCATGCTGGGGCGCGCGCTGGCGGAGATGGGCATCAGGGTCGGGGACACGGACGCGTGGCCGCTGCTGAAGGGCCGCGCGTCCCTCAGTGGTGAGCCGTCCGTCTTTCTCGGGACGGTTCCACTGGCCACGGCCAAGAAGCTGATCAACGCCCTGATCTACGCGGAGTCGGCGAAGCGGAGCCAGCGGGATCGTGACGCCGGCCGCGAGCACTGACGCGGTGTCCGTACCCACCTATCGGGAAGGATCACCATGACCTCCGACCTGTACGACCTGAACATCGACGGCGCCCAGTTCTCCAAGGCGCGCGGCGGCAGGCTCGCAGAGTTGCACGATGGCCGCCCCATGACCAGGGGCTATGCCATCTGGTAGTTCGTAGGTCGTCCGGGCCGAGCCGCGCGTCATCAACGCACCAGCCGGAGCCATGCACGGACCACGGTCAGAGCACCCGGCGCAGCCGGGCCGGCGAGCAGCAGCTGGGGCAGCTACGGGTGGGCGAGACCGTCCGGCACCTTCGCCCGAACGGCTGCCCGGCCCCGCTCAGCCCTTCGGCTCGGACAGGATGCAGAACTCGTTTCCCTCCGGGTCGAGGAGGGTCACCCAGTGCTGCCCTTCCTGCACGGAGTTGGCGCGCCGGGCACCGAGGGAGAGCAGCCGGGCGACCTCGGCCTCCTGGTCGTCGGGGCGGAAGTCGGGGTGGAGCCGGTTCTTCGACGTCTTGCCCTCGGGGACAGGCACGAAGAACAGCCCCGGCATCCGGTCCGGCTCAGGCCGGATCTCGATGATCTCCTCGGATTCGTCGACCACTACCCAGCCAAGCGCCTCGGCCCACCAGCGCCCGAGGGCGATGGGGTCGGAGGAGTCGACGATGATCTGTTCCCATTCGAGTGCCATGGGCGTGAGCATAAACAGGGTCGGCTGGCTGCCAGGGCTGGGGGTGACTGCCGTCGACCGCCGGTCCGGTGTGCGGAATCCGGTACGGTCCGGCACCATGCTCAAGAAGAAGTGCGAGGCCACCAAGGCCGAACGGGACGAGGGGCGGGCCGCATGAGCTCCCGCCATGCGACGCCGCGTCCCGCCGGTGTCCCGCCCATGCCCGGGCGCAACCTCAAGGCGTTGCGGGAGGCGATCGCCGTCCATGCCCCGCGTCTTCTCGCGGACTTCGACCGGCACTGGAAGCGCGATATCGCCGACACTTACGACCTCACTCCGGTCCCTGCCTTCATGGCCCGCTGGTGGGCCGAGTACGCCCTTGCCCGCGACCCTCGACTGGACGCGCGGGTGTCCGACCTGGAGGACCGCGCGGCTGAAGCGGACGATGTCGCTGAGGCCAGAGCGCTCCTTGAGCAGGCCGCACACCTGAGGCGGGAAGCCGGACAAACGGAGCCCGGCCAGTGACCGACGGCTTCATGGGCCCGCCATGGCTCCCGCCTGAACACCCTGCGGTGGAGGAGGCCCGTATCTGAGTGGCGGATCTCGCGGCATCGCGCCCGACGACGGTCGCGGCCTGAGAGCATCGGCTCCATGGGCAAGCACTCCCGGCCCGGGCCGCCGAACCAGCCCTCCCGCGCCGTTCCCCGCCTCAATTCCGACGACCAGCTCGCGGCGTACAACAAGCGGCGCCGCCCACCGCTGGACATCTACCGCCGCCACCGACCGCTGCACGGCGGCGCCGGACACCGCCATCCCTGCGAGCCACGGGCCTTGGAGGAATGGGATGGGTTCACCTTCGTCCCGGCCGGGACGGCGGCCGACCTCGCGGCAGCCCAGCGGTGGGTGAACGAGCAGTTGTCCGGCGGGTGAGAAGGACAGCGGGCAGCGGTCGTGCAACCGGAGGGTGCCTGGGGCCGACGTCGCGCTCTACGCCGGTGGTTCAGCCCGCCGTGACGGTGGTGACGAAGGACGACCAGGCGGCCCGGGGTATGGCGAGTGCCGCACCGCCTGGGTTCTTGGAGTCACGAACGGCGGCGTCGGCGGGGGTGGCGCGGGCGGTTTCCACGCAGTCGCTTGGGTCGCGGTCGCTGTAGCTGCTCTTGCGCCATGGCTTTGTCATGCTGCCGAAAACCTTCCATCGCTTCACGGATCAGCTCGGCGGATTCTTCAGCCGACGGGACGTCGGCTCTCAGCACATCATAGGTCCGTGAGAGCTGTGCCAGGACGTCTGGTTCGTCGCAGAAATGGCCTCGATTCACGGACTCCGAGTACGCCCACTCGTGACCGTCCGGGAGCTTGATGATGCACATGGAGGTCCTTGGGCGCACCAGGTGGCCCATGTGGGACGGGGCTACCTGAATGCGGATGTTCGGACGTTGCCCTACGGAGAGCAGGTGAGCGCACTGCCTGTGCATTACAGCGCTGCTCCCGACGACGTTGCGGATGCAGCTTTCGTCGAGAACTGCCACTAGAAGAGCGTCTTCTGCATCCAGGAAGCGGCGCTGCCTGCCAAGCCGTACCCGTACACGGTAATCAGTGAGAGCGGGGTCTTCCTTGGAGCCTCGCGAGAACAGGGCGTGGACGTACTCCTCCGTCTGTAACAGACCTGGCATGACCTGCGTTTGGTATGCGCGCAGGGATACAGCCTCCGCTTCCATCTCCACCCGGCGATTGAACCAGTCGGGGTATTCGACCTCCTGAGACGTCCAGTCGATTTCCACCCACAAGCGATAGAGCGCACCCTCCGTCGGCAGCAGGTCGTCGCAGCGTTTGACCAGGTTCTCCCTCGGGGTGCGGGTCCCGGCTTCGACACGGGCGATCAGGGACCGGTCGCACGGGACTCCCAGGGCCAGGTCCTCCTGTCTCAGGCCCGCGGCCTCGCGGAAGTGCTTCAGCAGCATGCCGAAGACGAAGGCGTTCGTGAGCGCTGACCGTCGTTCCATGGATGACCCCTCGTGTGACCGGTGACCTGGCACGCGTCAGGCGTTGCCACAGCATGTGGCCGGGGACAACGCTGGCCGTACCCAGGGCAGTTACGGCGCATCGGCGCCGTGCCACATGATGCGCGAGGACTCTCATGTCGTACACGGAAACAGCCGCTTATATCCCACAGATCGGTGACATCGTCGCTGTACCCCATTCATCCGGCCCGGAGTGGCGTACAAAGGGCCGACCCTGTGCGTTGTGCTGGCGGTTGACGGACGACAGGCTGCGCGCCTGGGAGCGTGGCAACCGCGCGGCGGAGGACCGGATCCTCGCCGAACTCGCGGCGCACAAGCGGGCGGCGCACGGGGAGGGGAAGCCGTGACGGGGGAGACGCGGCCGCTCACGCGTGAGGGGCTGGAGGAAGGGCTGTTGCGCATGCGCTACTTCACCGCGTGGCGGCTGCGCGAGACCGACAAGGCGATGAAGCTGTACGAGGAGCTGCGCGCCCGGCGGCGCGAGCCGGAACGGCGGGTCTGACGGCTGGCCGGATGGCATGACGAAGGGCCCGTCCTCGGAAGGACGGGCCCGGCCAGGGGCTAGCCCTCCGGGAGCCCCGCGGACTTCCAGTCCTCGTTGTCCTGCCAGGCGTAGAGGGTGGAGCCGTCGGCGTACGCGTAGTAGAGGCCGCAGCGGGCCTTGGCCCGGTCGGAGGGCTTGTCCGGGAACCAGGAAGCGACCAGGGCGGGCTGCTTCGCCGATGTGCCGGACGGGAGCGGCTTGCAGCTCGTCGGCAGCTTGCCGTCGGGGAGTGTGGCCTTGAGGATGCGGTCGCCGCCCGTGGTCTTCATGGTGTAGCGGATGTCGCGGGCGTCGTCGGGGAGCCAGCGCGGCATCGACTTCCGGTCCGCCTTGGCCTCGGCTCCCGTGGCGTAGCGCGACGTCTCGTCGTGGCGGGTCTCGGCCCAGCTCTTGGCGGCGGGTACGGCGAACGCCGCGCCGACGCCGAGGACGGCGGCACCGGTGACGACACCGATGAGGATCTTGCTTTTCACGAGGGCCTCCCAGGGCGGGGCAGCGGGGCGGAATGACTGATTCCAGTATTCGGCCGCCCGCACCGTCCGCCGGTCAGCCGGAGGAACCGGATCGCCGTACGCCTCCGGGTGGACCGCCCCTAAGGGCTCCTAGGGGGCCGGCTCGCCGGAGCGCCGCCACCCGCCCACGTGGACGGGGTGGCGGCGCTCCGGCGAGCCGCCGCGTTCGGCATGCGTCAGGCCAGTGACCGTATGACCTTCAGGGTCTTGTCGATCTCCTGCGGGAAGTTGACGATGCCGGCCGACAGGCGCACATGCGGAACCGCGTACGGCGTGGCGCTGGCGACGATCTTTTTGTCGCGGAGGATCTGCACGACGTCCTTCGGCTTGTAGCCCTGGACGTCAAAGGTGACGATGCCCGCGGACACTGTGGGGTCGAGCGGCGTGTGGAGCGTGACGTGCTTCATGCGCGCCAGGCCCTCCTTGATCTGGCCGTTCAGTTCGAGGATCCGGTCCTGGATCCGCTTGCGGCCGATCTGCCGGACGAAGCGGAACGCCTCGATGACGGCCCACTGGTGCTCGTACGCGAAGAAGCCGCCCGGGCTGATCCACGCGGCCTCGGTCGGACCGTGCGGCGGGCGCTCCTCCCGCCAGGCGTCTTCCGTTTCCGGGGCCATCAGGCTGGGAATGGTCGGCTGGACATGCTTCCAGCTCTCGGCCCTCCCCCAGATGATCCCGGTCCCGTGCGGTCCGAGGATCCACTTGTGCGTGCCCGCGGCGAAGAAGTCGCAGCCCATCTTCGCGACGTCCTCGTCCGCCACGCCGAAGCCGTGGACCCCGTCCACCACCAGCAGGATGCGGTCGGCCTCGGAGCGGTTGCGGTTCAGGTCCTTGACGACGGCGGCGACCTTGGATATGGGCAGCCGCACGCCGGTGTTGGAATGGACCCAGGTGACACCGAGGACCCGGGTGTTGGGGCGCACGGCGGCGCGAATCCGCTCCACGGCCTTGTCCGCGGAGAAATTCAGCGACGATTCGTAGAGCGGAATCTTGCGCCAGCTCGCGCCCCATTTGTCGCAGGCCAGACGTATTGATTCGTGGTGCGGGTAGAACTCGTGCGTGGTGGTCAGAATTTCCTGGCCCGGCTTCAGGCGCAGGCCGTTGTAGATGAGGGCGAGCCCCATGGTGGTGCTGCTGGTGAGAGCGATCTCGTTGGGCTGCCCGCCGGTGTATTCGGCGGCGGCGGCGCACACCTTGCGCCACAGCATGTCCTGATCGCGCTCGAACATGTTGTCGTCGAGGGCGTTGTACGGGTTTTCGTCGAACGCCTTCCGGTACTTCGCGATCGCCTCGCGGACGGGGGTCGGATTCGAGGCGAAGAAGAAGTTCGACAGGTGCGCGTAGTCGGGCCGGAGCAGGAACTGTGCGCGGATGGATTTCCAGTCGTGCGGCGAGAAGGGCTGGGACGCGGCCGTTTGCGCGGCCGTTTGTGCGGCCGTTTGTGCGGCGGCGTTCCCGATGGGCCCCAAGGTCAGTGCGGAGGCCGCGATGCCGGAGCCGACCAGCATGTTGCGACGTGAAAGAGACACGGTTACCCCTCCATAAAGTGTTATGCAGTGGCTGTGTATCGCCGGGTGTGGTGTCAGATGTGGTGCCGGATGTGATGCCGGGCGAAGTGTCGGATGCAGCACCCGGATGTAATGCCGGATGTAATGCTGGAATGTAACGCCGGGTGTACACCGGATGAATTGCCGGGCCAGGGCGGTGGCGGTGCACCGCGGTCGTTCCGCCGGGGTTCGCTGCCAGAATTCCCCGGTTGTTCGGTGAGATTCATTTGTGCTTGATCATCTCATTTTGGGGAGATTAACAGCTTCCGTTTCCGGCGGTCAAGGCGGCATCCGGAACTTCGGCGACCGGTCGCGCGGGCCGGTGGATCGGAAATCGGCTTCTCCGGGGTTGTCGAAGGGGCATTTCGAGCCAGGCGCGCATAAGGGATAAACCTGGGCCCATGCCGGTGGCATATGCAGTTCGCATGAGGAATAAACTGGGCGAGATGGCCACAAAACCATCGGCCGATGCCCCGGTTCGACGGTGAAAGTGCTGGTGGGCTTGACTGGGGCTTGACGGAACTTGGCGTTGATCGTTAACTGTTGATCGTTAACACTATTTCCTATCTACCTGTAGTGTGAAATCAACGGGGAGCGGTGGGGGCGTTGACGGACTTATTGAAGACAACAGCTCGGGATCCGGAGGCTGCGGCGGGGGGCGAGCCCGCCGATGTTCACCTGGTGCCGGTCGACTCTCTGGTGGCCGCGGACTCGCCCCGGCTGGGCGGGCTGAGCCGGGAGCATGTCGAGGTGCTCGCGCAGCGGGACATCGAGCCGATCCTGGTGCACCGGGGGACCCGGCGCGTGATCGACGGGATGCATCGCCTCCAGGCCGCCGGGCTCCGGGGGGAGCGGATGATTCCGGTCCGGTTCCTGGACGGGCCGGTCGGTGAGATCTTCATTCGCTCCGTGGTGGCCAATGTCGCCCACGGTCTGCCGTTGACGCTCAAGGACAGAAAGGCCGCGGCCGGGCGGATCCTCATCTCGCACCCGGACCTGTCGGACCGCGCGATCGCGCGCATCACCGGACTCTCGCCCAAGACCGTGGGCGTCGTCCGCCGGGCTTCGACCGAGGAAGTTCCTCAGTCGAAGGTCCGGGTCGGGGCGGACGGCCGCTCCCGCCCGCTCGACGCCGCGCGCCGCCGGGAAGCGGCACGCGCGTTCCTCGCCGAGCACGCCGGCGCCACGCTCCACGAGATCGCCGCCAGCGCGGGGGTGTCGATCAGCACCGCGTGCGAGATCCGGCAGCGGGTGCGCCGCGGCGAGCAGAACGAACAGGACCCTTCGCCACCGCGCACGCGCCCCGCACGCGGGGCCCGTGACCGGAACCGGGCGGCGAGCATCGGGCCGCCGGCAGGCGACCAGCGGGCGGAGGGCGCGCGGGCGCAGCGCATCGAGACCTTGGCGAAGGACCCGTCGCTCAGATTCACCGAGTCCGGGCGTGCGCTGCTGCGTTGGCTGAACGAGCGTGCGCCGGATCTGGAGGCGGGGCGACAGCTGATGTCCGCGGTGCCGCTGCACTGCGCGGTGGCGGTCGCGGACCTGGCCAACTCCTATGCCCAGGAATGGCAGCGGTTCGCCAGCGCCCTGGACCAGGCCCTCGGTGACGCGGGCGAGCAGTAGGACGCCGAGCAGTAGGCGGTAGGACGCCGAGCAGTAGGACGTGGTCGAGCGGCGGAGCGTGCCGGAAGCGGAACTCCGTCTGCCTTGTGAACGGGCCGTGAAACGGGCGGGGTTACGACCGCATTTCCTTGACGGAATGATCAGTGCCCTGAAGGATCAATATGCGCTCGGCGGTAAGTTTCATAGGCCAAGCACGGCCCCCGCTGCGGTGCTTTGTGTGAGCGCGGAAACGCCGGCGCCGAACGTCAAAAGGGTCTGGAGTTCGGGATGAATCAAGCGGGGAATCGAGTGGACACCTTAGGTGGTGCGGAAACGGCCGCGGCCGGCGCCGACACCGGTGCCGATACCGGCGCTGCGACGACGAGCGTGGACGTGGCCGTCGTCGGAGCGGGTCCCGCCGGTCTGTACGCCGCCTACTGCGCGGGATTCCGCGGACTTTCCAGCGCGGTGATCGACGCGCTGCCGGAGCCGGGCGGCCAGATCGCGGCCCTGTACCCGGAGAAGAAGATCTACGACGTCGCCGGCCACGCGGCCGTACGGGGCCGGGAGCTGGTCGACCAACTGGTCGCCCAGGCCGCGCCGTTCGAGCCGCACTACCTGCTCGGACGGACGGCGGTCTCCCTGGCGCCGGACGCCGGGGCGGGCTGGTCGATCGGGCTGGAGGGCGGCGGGCTGGTGCGTGCCGGAGCCGTCGTGATCGCGGGCGGGCTCGGCCGTTCGGTCCCGCGCACGATGCCCGCTCTGCGGCCCTATGAGGGGCGTGGCGTGGCGTATCACGTGCCGCGGCTCGACGAACACCGGGACCGCGACGTGGTGATCGTGGGCGGCGGCGACAGCGCGGTCGACTGGGCCCTGGCCCTCGAACCGATCGCCCGGTCCGTCACCGTCGTCCACCGGCGTTCTGCCTTCCGCGCCCACGAGCACAGCGTCAAGCAGATGTATGCGGCCGATATTCGCGTGCTGACCGACGCACAGGTAACGTCGTGCGAGGGCGCGGAATATCTGGAGGAAGTCCGCGTCACGATCGGCGAAGAGGAATTGGTGCTGCCCGCCCAATCCCTTGTCGCGGCCCTGGGATTCATCACCAGCCTGGGCCCGATCGCCGAATGGGGACTCCAGGCGGAGAACCGTCAGATCGTGGTCGACAGGGCGATGCGGACGAATCTTCCGCGGGTCTACGCCGTCGGTGACATCTGTACCTACGAGGGTCGCGTCCCGCTCATCTCGGTGGGCTTCGGCGAGGCGGCGACCGCGGCGAACCACGCGGCGGTCGAACTGCGCCCCGGCTCCCGCCTCGCGCCGGAGCACTCCACCGACCGCGACGCCATGCCGCTGTCATGACCCCGGAGAAGCCGCTGTCATGACCCTGAAGAAACTGACCATCCTTCCGACCGGAACCGAGATCCTGCTGCCCACGGGATCTCCCCTCACCGAAGTCGAGTACGAGACCCCGCAGCGGCTCATCCCGTTCGGATGCCGCTCCGGATCGTGCGGCGCGTGCGTCGTCGAGGTGCTGGAGGGCTTCGACTCCCTCGGCGAACCCGACGACGACGAGCTCGACTTCCTGGAAGACCTCGGCCGGACCGGCGGCAACCACCGTCTGGCCTGCCAGTGCCGGCTGCGGGGCGACGCGACTGTCCGCGTCGCCGACGACATCTGAACCGCACCCGATCCCCAATCC